>NZ_PVBI01000054.1:0-381 GCF_002968675.1 Neorhizobium sp. T25_13 | reverse complement strand
GATCACGGAACGCCTCCAGCAGCGGACCTCGTGTGTCGTGGTTGCCGGGCAGCAGGTAGCAGGGCATCTGCAGGCGGGCGAGTTCAGGGTGCAGCACGGCGTATTCATCGGCGCGGCCGAAATCCACCAGGTCACCGCTGATCACCACGATATCGGGGCGCGGGTGGCTGGCGTTCAGGTGGTCGACGGCACGGCGCAGCGCGCCCAAGGTGTTGACAACGCCATAGGTGAGGCGCTGGCCGGCTTTAAGGTGCAGGTCGCTGATCTGCGCGACAAGAAACGGATGATTCACAATAGATTCTCAAGCATTCAGGGTGAACAACATGTGCGGCGCAATCGCCAAGGCAATCGACGCGCCGACGGTGTAGAGCTGGTTGTCGC
>NZ_PVBI01000053.1:0-381 GCF_002968675.1 Neorhizobium sp. T25_13 | reverse complement strand
CGATTACCTTTCTCAAATCTGGGCCCGCGCTGGAAAACGCGCCGATCTGCTGGCCTTCGACAGCTTCACTCAGGCAAACTTCCCATTGCATGCCTCCAAGGACCGTCTGGGCTGCTATTACATCAAAAAATTCTCGGCGCTGCAGGGACACCTGCAAAAGCCGGAGGGCAATCAGGCCAATCTTCAGGATATCGCTCTGGCATATCTGAACGAAGCTGACTACATCACCGGCTGCTTTAATGCCGACGACAAACTGAACAACCGCTTCGTGACTTTGCAGATCGACTGGGAAACCAACCCGAACTCGTTGGCGCAACAAGGTTTCGATTTCTGGAACAGTTTGAAAATCTATCTTTCCTGGGCCTGGAGACACACCAACGA
>NZ_PVBI01000052.1:0-383 GCF_002968675.1 Neorhizobium sp. T25_13 | reverse complement strand
ATCCTGTACATCACATCAAATCATTAAACTTGCATTAACTTATTTATAACTTATATTGTCACATGCAAATCAGAATGGTTTCGAATGAAAGTTAATGAGAGGTGGTTATGGCTTCTACTTTTACCAGCGACACATTGCCTGCCGATCACAAAGCAGCTATCCGTCAGATGAAGCACGCGCTGCGGGCGCAGCTTGGCGACGTCCAGCAGATCTTTAATCAGCTAAGCGATGACATTGCCACGCGAGTGGCTGAAATCAACGCACTCAAAGCACAGGGCGATGCCGTCTGGCCGGTGCTGTCTTATGCCGATATCAAAGCAGGTCATGTTACTGCAGAGCAGCGCGAACAGATTAAACGTAGCGGTTGTGCGGTGATAAAAGGC
>NZ_PVBI01000051.1:0-387 GCF_002968675.1 Neorhizobium sp. T25_13 | reverse complement strand
CTCACGCACAGCGTAGTTCAGAGAAACGATATTGCGCTTGTCCTTCATAGCGTTGAAGCGCGCGATATCCTTCATGATGTTCTGGAACTCAGGATCTTTCGCGATACGCGCATTATGTTCCTTCAGCAGCTCCGGCCCAAAGGCCGTTAAATCGCCTGATTTCACATAAGTCGCGGCATCAATGCTATCCCACGGCAGCGCGTTATCTTCGAATTTCTCACCCGTTTCCGTTTCTTCATTACCCGTCGGCATGATGATGTCTGGCGTTACGCCTTTACGTTGCGTACTGCCGCCGTTAACGCGATAGAATTTCTGGATCGTGTACTGCACAGAACCCAGCGCTGGCCATTCAGGACGTAACATCTGATCGTAAATACGGTTCAATGA
>NZ_PVBI01000050.1:0-391 GCF_002968675.1 Neorhizobium sp. T25_13 | reverse complement strand
CGGGAGAATAATAGATATTTAATCCATTAACGGAAACCAGCCAGTTCCTTTCGATGCCTGAATTTGATCCCATAGTTTATCCGGAATGGTTAATTCATGAACAAGTTGTGTTATCGTTCATGAGAAGCATAACGTAAAGGGAAAAGCTCGATTAGACGGCAGAATTTGTCAGGGGTTATGAACGAAATTCATAAATCTGTTTGAGTGTTGCGATGGGTAGTGCAAGTTCGATATCTCCGCAATTTACAGTCCGATGAAGGAAAATGAATATCCATAAAAAATATATTGGTTTATCCTTGCATATATACCTATTTCGACGTATTTCCAATAGTTTTAATTAAAGGCAGGTCATTGTTATTCACTCTGAATAGTGAATTATTCACTGTCCGCA
>NZ_PVBI01000004.1:0-533087 GCF_002968675.1 Neorhizobium sp. T25_13 | reverse complement strand
GCGGGGAGGGGTGCGGAAGCCGGTACCACCGAAGATGTCGTTTCCTTCCATTTCCTGAGGAATGATTGCCACGAACGGACGATCGGGACGGAGGGCGTCGACCCAACGCTGCCCGTTGTGCCTCATGCCGTTGATCTCGGGGAAACCGGCGGAATTGAATACGACGTCGGTGGGGTACCGGATTTCATCGTCCTGCATGATCACTCGTCTCCGATTTGCACAAAACGCCGGCGGAGATAGAATGGTTTTGGCCGTCGACAAGGCGACATGTGGGGATGTCGGCATCCCCAGACGGCCGTTGATGGCGCTCCGGCCAGCACGAACGAAACCTTCCAGTCTCGGCGTGCCGGCAAATTGCCCGCCATGACGGACCCCCGCAAAGCACAGTTCCCGGGTCAGTGATGCCTTCAAACGGCGGGAGCCGGATCGCGGACTCGTCAATATAACCTTGAGCATGGAGGGCCGACGCACCGGAAAGACGACGGACCGTTCCGGCGGTCTCCAAGGGGACGGACACAGCTCTTCCCCCTCGTCGGCCGAGCCTAATATAATCCAGGAGCTCGCGGGCGACAAGCAAGCTCCCAGGCCGGCCCTCTTGCCCGAAGCCGAGGAAAGGGTTTGAATGGCTTTCCGTCAAAGGAGGCTACTTTGGAAACCGTGCACGTGACAGGCTCCTACAAAGTCGTCAAAGATGGATCCGAATATATTCTCTACCGAGGGTCCGAAGAGGTAGCTAGGAGCACCGAAAGCGCCGAAATGATCAAGGAAGCCAGGATCCGAGCCGGCACCGCCCGCTCGCTGCCCGGCCGAGGACATGACTATTGAGCCGCACTCGGTAGCGTGTCACCGACCGGCGACTTTGCCGAAATCTGGAGCTCTGGCGGGCGTCACATCGCCAGGCCCCCACCAGAAGGATTGCCCGAATTCCTTCTTCATCCGGCGCTCATATCTCGCGAAGGAATGGCGGTAATCAGGATCTATCATTGTCTGCAATTGGTCGAACAACAGGCGATCGGTCGCGATCTTTGTGAACCAGACCGACGAGCCCGGCGTCCAAGCCTTCAAGTATTGAGCAAGTGATCTGCCGGTGAATCCGTTCTTGGCGAAATCGGCCGTCGACAGAATAACGCCTGGCCCCGGGCCGAGCAGGTATTCACTCAGGCCTTCGCCGCCTTTCGAGGTGCCAGCGATGACAATATCCGCGAGCATACCGGCCCCACCACCTCGCAGGAACGCCTGGGTCCAGAAGTTCTGGGTGCTCATGTCGCGGGGATCGCTGCCGGCGATCAGCGATTGCATCTGGGAGGCCACCGCGCCGGCAAAGGTCATCACGGTCACGAGCTTCAGACCATAGGCTGTTTTGCCCCATGCGCCGTCCTGAACGGCGGTCCGCATGAGGTGCGTCATCATGAAGGTCATCGGGAAACTTTTGAATTGCGTTGCCGACCTGACGATTTCACCCATGAATGTGCCGCGCTGGAGGCCACCTGCCATCGCTCCTCTAACGCGGGCGTCGGGTTCAAGAATGGCGAAGCGCCGCTCGTCCAGAATGGCATTCATCAGGCGGTCAGACAGGTGCTGATCCTCGACGGCGTTGACGTCGAAGAAGCGGGCGCCGTCGGCTTCGATCGGCGGTGTCGCGCGTAATTTGTCCCATTGGTCGGATGTGAAACCGTATCTCCGAAGGAAGTTGCTGAAAGCCGGGTCGAGCTCCTCGAACGCACTGTCGGACTGCCGGGCAATGAAACCGTTGAACTCCATCCCCCAGGCGCGCTTGAGACCCTCGGTCCAGACGTTGATCCCGGTGATCCGCATGGTGGTGTCGGCGACCCGGCCGGTGAAGCCTTGCCCCACCACCTCATCAGCGAAGCGCTTCGATCCGAGCGCATGATCCATTATGGAAGCGGCCGTAAGATTGATTTGGCGGGCGATCTCTTCGGACTGGTGGCGATCGACGGTCAGATCCTTCACCAGGCGCGCGAGCACGGCCGAGGCCGGGATGCCGTTGTAATTGGCGGCAAGGGTTGCGGTGAAGCTATCGCCAGGCAATGCGGCAACCACGGCCGACCCAAGCCGCGCCGCCGTCTGCAGGTTCCTGACACCACCGCCGATGCCGGCAATGAGTTCACTCTGCGCGACGCCCAGCTTCCCCGTCAGAGAGTCGTAGGTCCGCTTAACCGCCGCTGGGCTATTGAGGGAGATTGAGCGAGCGAAAGCCTTGACGACTGATCGGTTCCTGACGGCATCGTCCTTGGTCGCTACCTCCAGGAGCTTTCGGAAATTGTGTTCGTAGTTAGGGCCAAGGATCTCGACAGTCGCGATCTCGCGACCCATGGCGCCGAGGTGGCCCATCATGGTGTTGAAGAGGCCACCGGACCCGACGCCGTATTTCTTCATCAGCCGGATGTAGGCGTCGGGGTTATCAAATCGGAAGACGCGGAGCTGGTTCGAGAAGCCGCCGGCGCCGCCACTGGCCCGGCCGAGCGTGATGTCGTTAAAGGCATTCGCTATTATGCCGCCGACGGCCGCCGGGGGTGCTGCTCCGTGTCCGACCGAATCCATGACACGGAGATTTCCGGCCTCGAACTCCGTCATCAGGTCGTTTGTAAATTCTCTCTGCGATAATTTGCGGAGCCGGCCCGCATCCCACATCTGCGGCAGCCGCCAGTCTTCGAGCACGGAAAGCGGCTTGCCGCCCTTCTTCACCCGGTCGACGGCGTAGGCTGTGGCATCCTTCCAGCCCTTCGCCGCCATCTTGGCTGCATGATCGCCTGTATCACGTCCGAACAACTCGCGCACAACGTCCCAGATGGACTCGGTATCCTGGAAGCCGGGCAAACCTGCCATCCGTGAGGCATAGGGCTCGAGCGCGCCATTCATCATGCCGAGCAGCCGCTTGGTCACGTTCTCCGCGTGGCCGTCAATATGGATAGCTGTTCCCATCGCCGCGCCGCCTTCAAGGTTGTCGCGGACCAACATGCTTTGAAGGCCGACGGTGAGCCCGTGGGGGTGCTGTTGCATGCGGTTGAGCGCCGTCGTGTAGGCGATCGCCTGCTTTGCCGCCATCAGTTTACGTTCCCGTGCCGCCGCCGCCATCGTGCGGGCAGCCTCAAGGGCGCTCGCAGCTTCGGCCGACGCCGGACCCATCGCAGGATAGAGACGCCCCTGTATGCCGTCCCTGATCGCGAGAGCGTCGTCGGCTTGTTTTTGCGTGATCCGCTTCGCCTCAACCAGGCGCGCCAGACATCCCCGGATGCTCATTTCGATGCTCCATGACCAAGGTAAGACAGA
Organism: Neorhizobium sp. T25_13; assembly: GCF_002968675.1. NCBI lineage: Bacteria > Pseudomonadati > Pseudomonadota > Alphaproteobacteria > Hyphomicrobiales > Rhizobiaceae > Neorhizobium > Neorhizobium sp. T25_13. Next base: position 529,796 of record NZ_PVBI01000004.1, on the reverse strand, counting down.
ATGCGCTCGGCAGCGGCGATTTCCTCGTCAGCTTCCGCCATTATGTCGGCGGCCGCTCTTTTACCCTGACCGTCACCGAGGTCGATCATCACAGCCGGTACCGGAGGCACCGGAGCTTCGAACACGGCGCCAGGCGGCTTTATGGAGGGGACGCTGATCATGCTATTCCTCTTCAACGGGGCCGAGGTCGTCGACCGTGATCAAACCATCGTACTCCTGCACGCGCGCCGGCACCGGGTCGGGACGAAGATCCAGGACATACCCCGGGGTGACGCTGAGGTTGTTGTTGATCTGAGTATTGTTGATGATCTGCTGGCCAGGGCGATCGAATGCGAGAGAGTCCGCGGCCTTCAGGCGAACGGTCTGTCCCGCGGCGGTCGCCTTCATCGCCGGATCGTCGCGGATTTCCGCGATTGTGCGAATGCTCGCGGCGCGCTCCCCATTCCGAAGCGCGACGACTTGCTGCTGATAATACGCGTCCACCGAGGGCTTCAGCAATGCTGCGCGAAGGGCGCGCGAAGAGATGCCGACGGCATCGGCGGCGTCCTTCATTCTGATGATCGCGGTGGGCTCGCCGTCTTTACCGAAAACCAACATCTCGATCGCCTGCTTGACCTTCGGCGTCAGCCCAGAGCCTCGACCAGTCAATTTCTGCCGGCCGGGCTTTGCCAACTCTCGCCGCCGAGCTGCAAGAAGAGCTTTCGGATCTGCATCATGTCGGACTGCCATTCAGGCACCTCAAGCCGGGGCAGGGTAGAGTGATGAAAATACCATCGCCCCAGAACCCCTTTGATGGTTGAAAAAATCGAGTTCGGCTGTTCGCAGCGAGCTGGGGACTTGCGGCAGTGCTACCCGCATGGCTTATCGACGCATCATCGGCGCGGCGGGCAAACGCGGCAAAGCACAGCTCTTGCTCCGGAACCGGGATCGCGCAATGTTGCGCCCCCACCACCCAAAGGAGAAAGTCATGGCGTTCATCGCAGCAACCAGAATTCCAGATCTCACGCACGTCACCATTAATACCGACCACATCGTGTTTGCAGAACCGGGCGAAGATGGAGGCACTAAGCTGTCATTATCGCCGCAGGGTGGCCCTGGAGCTCCGTACCCTGTCACAATCCGTCAGGACTACGAGTATATATCCAAACTCCTTGTCCTCATCGGGAGCGAGGGCCCGGCGGACGAAAGCCGGAGCGAATAAAAAAGCCTGCCCCAAACCTTCAGATCAGCGGAAATATCGTGTGAGGGTGGAACTGGAAGACTCGAGCCCAATTTTGCCCCCCACCCCCCTGGTCGAGGGCGCTACAGGAAAAGAGGGGGGTGGGGGTGCTGATCATTCGCATCAGGCGCGCCGCTCTCGACGAGGATGGCTAAGCCGAACAAGACATGTCCGGCCTGGCGATCACACGTTGAAAGGCCCTGCCGTTTCGGAGGGTACGAGCTTGGCCCGATCCTCACGCGGCGTGTCCTGTAGCGCAGCGGCCTGCTGCTCGGCAGTGAACGGCGTCAGGGACCATTCGTCCGGGAGGCGCTGTGCGGTCCGACGGGCATCGACGGCATCCATCCACGCACTTTCGCCGTTGACGCGGTGCACGTTGATCTGAGTTGCGCCCAGGCGCAGGCGGGTTTCAATCTGGTTCGACATGATGGTTCTCCGTTGCGTTTCTGCATCCGATCGCCATCGCTCAATCGGTCATTCCCCGAAAAACGTAGCTGAAACCGCGCCCTGTGTTGCCCTAAGGTTGCCCAAGGCGCGGTAGCTGCGTCGCAACGGGGAACGATGCAGCGTCAATATCGCTGATTTACAAGGGTTGTGCAACGATTGATGCTGTTTTTGTCAACCGGCTAACAACCGCTTGCTCATTCCTTCGCTTTCCGGCACTCCCGGAAATACTGGCGATCCTCCCGGGCGTGCTCAAGACACCTCAATCACCCAATCGTCGCGACGCCGAAGGCGCGTTCTCAGCTTTCAGATATCGATCTCTTTTCAGTCTCGATGTCCGTATCAGTATCGGTATCCTTCTCCCTCTCCGTATCCTTCTCCTTCTCCTTCTCTTCGTACCGGATGACTGACACTACGCGGACAGGGTAAGGTATGGGGTATGGGACGGGGTGCCGATGGGGTTCAGTACCCCGTCCCTTGTTTGCGGCTTAGATTGGCCGCAAGCTGTGGTGAGATCTGGATAGCATCTGACGCGGGGCGGGACGCGCTCGGCGCTGGCGGGGCGTCACCGGTCCAGCGATCCTCGGCATTCAGGAAATCTTGTTCGACGACTTCCCGGATTGTGTCGCTCTCGATATCTCCGACCTGCCGGCGATAACCCTGCATCACCTTGGGAGCCGGTTTGACCGCGAACCGCATCCATTGGTCGACATAAACCTCTTCGGTCTCCTCGTCGTAGTAGATGAGCCCGACAAATGTCAGATGCTTCCGGCTCTCAGTGACCCGACTGACATCCCACTGCAGATCGGCGGCCGGCCACTGGTCGGGGCATCGGAAGAAGCCGAGGGCGTTCTGATGTTCGCATGTCATCATCCAGAGTAGAAGCAGCTTGTGATCACTGTCGTCGAGGGAGCGAACGCGCTTGGAGCGCCAGAGCGTGTGATGGATTTGGTTGAAGGGCCAGCTTTTGCTCATGGCGTTCTCCTCTGGCATTTGACGCAGCGGAATGGTCCATCAGCTTTTGCAAGCGCGATCCGCACTTTGCCCTTGTGGCCGCAGATACATTCGATCGTCTTGGTGATCATTGTGGAAGGCGACGCCAGCGAAGCCGCCTCCTGCCGATCCTCAAACTTAGATTTCTGACGGCGAGGCGGTGATCCTTCACCCCGCCCTGGACCGCCGCCGGTGATGCCCTCAGCCCCTTTCCGGGATATGGTCTGCCGCATCCGGCTCTTTGCGAAATCGCGCCTGGTCATCCGTGCGCCTTCCGATAGGTCCGAAAGCGTTGCGCCATGGCGGACGCTTCGCACGCTTCGAGCGCACTCAAGCCAAAGCGCCGGCGCAGCTCGGGAATGATCGGCTGGGGAGGGTGGCGCTCGTCGGCGAGCCATTGTGCCGCGCTGACGACGGCTTCACTGTGCTCGTGATCGGCGCCGGTCATCGGGCGGCTCCATCACGTTCAGCCATTCGAGCTCGCAACCAGGCTTCAATTTCCGGCTCCGACCAGGCAACCAACCGCCCGCCTATCTTTATCGGGGGCGGGAAACTGCCTTGCTTGATGAGGACGTTGCGCTGCGATTTCGATAAGCGAATGCCCTTCGCCTTGAGATCGTCAGCAGACAGGAGATTGACCATGATATGCTCCATTGCGGACCTACACAGGCAGCAGGCAATCCGCACGAATCATTAAGGACCTGTTAGGTCCTATATGAACCTACAAGGTCCATTGCATCAAGGACCTTTTTGGTGCATGCAGTGGTCATGGCACCGAAGCAAACTGATCCTCAGTTCAAGTTGAGACTTCCACCCGACCTGAAGCAGGCGTTGGAGGAGGCGGCGATGGTCAACAATAGATCAGTGAGCGCGGAGATTATTGCCCGCCTTCAGGATTCACTGATCGCTGTCGGAAAGGAGTTCTGGCTAGATCGGCGGATTGCTGCGATTGACCGGCAGCTCGAGGAGCAACGCGCGCAGATAAACGACCTGCTGAATCGTCCACGTGATTAAGAAGCTCGCGTCTCGGGGAATTTGACGATGTTCGCATCCCCTGGCGGCGCAACTATCTGTTTGAGCTTAGCAGCCCATCGATCGAGGGCTTCACGCATTTCCGGTTCGAATTGGTGCTGGTCGTAGACTCTGCGAAGGCCCGTTTTCCCATGACCAATGACCATCTCGGCGACGTCCGCATTGATCCGCAGAGCCGACAGCCTGGTTCGCACCGTCCGCCGCACATCGTGAAATACCCAATCGGGGAGGGTGGCCTCCGGGTTGTTCTTTGTCAGGATCTCAAGCATGGCCTTGTCCAGCGCCTCTTTTGCGCGGCTAAAGCCGTTGATCGGCTTCACGCCCTTGGTCGTGCTGAACAAGCAGTCGCCGGTCCCATCTCCTGAGAACCGTTCTAGGTCTCCGAGCAGTGACAACGCGTCTTCGGATAGCGGAACGATGTGCGACTGGCCGGATTTGAAGCGTTCGGGGGGGACTGTCCAAAGCTTTTTCTTCAGGTCGAATTCCGACCACTGGGCGTCAGAGACTTCAGCTTTCCGTTGACCGGTCAACATCAGGAGTTTGTAGAATGGCCCGAGCGGGTAGGGTAGAGCGGTTGCTGCCGCCCAATATGCCTTGATCTCCTCATCGGAGAGAACGCGGACGCTCACCGTCTTGGAGAGTTTAAAATGTTTCGGCTGCAGGTGCTGGGTCGGATTGATCACCAATCCATAGCCCTGGCGACGCTCGGGCCACATCGCCCACGAAAATATCGCCTTGATGTGCCCCCAGGTATTGTAAGCCATGCCAGGCGCCGGCCGGTCGCGGATGGCGCCGATCAACTCCGCAATGTCGGAGTCAGTGACATCGGCGATCGGTTTTTTTGCCCAGGGATTAGTCCAGAGGATCGATCCGGCTTTGTCTTTGCGCTCCAGTAGTTCACGGCGGATCTCTCTGGAATCCTGCTCAGAGTGCCGGTTTCGCTGCCTGGTTTTGATATCTTCCAGATAGTCTTCGACAACCGCAGCGAATGAGTTCGCGCGCTTCCGCAAGTTTTCTGCTCTGACGCGCTGGATTTCCTCTTTCGGATCGAGCCCACGCCTCAGCATGAGAAGCCAGCTTTTCGCCTCTTCCCTGGCGTTATGAAGCGAAATGGCGGGATATTCGCCGATGGCACGTCGCGTCGGGTTGCTGCTTCCGGGGTATCTCGCAACAAGATTGAAGGTCTTCCTGCCTTTATCCGTCACCCGTATCACGAGGCCGCGCAAGATGGTGTCCGGGTGCTCGTCACGCTGCCCGGGCATGGCCGGCTTGATCGCTGCAACGCCAAGCTCGGTGAGTTTCTTCGCTGGGTGTCTCATGGAAATCTCCGGGCAACACCGGGCAACAATTTTCGCCGGCTCTATTAGGTCTTTATGGAACCTTATAGGTCCATCTGTCAACTGCAAACCCTGAGAAGTATAGGGTTTGCAGACCTAGTTGAACGTTGTAAGCCATCGTCGGTCTCTGCCGGAGGCGGCTCATAACCGCTTGGTTGGGGGTTCGAGTCCCTCCGGGCCCACCAATTTATTGAATTTCCAAGGGTGGGCTAGGCGGCTGCCATCGCGCGCTTGCGCGTTAGGGCTTTACCTAGCGCCTGACCGGGAATCTCAATCCATCGGTATCCAATCGCAGCAATCAGATATGTGACCGGCACGGTGATCGCCAGCGCGGTAGCCCATCGGGCCGGGTTTGACATCGGATGGTTCGCGATAAGATACGCGATAACTGGTTGCATCACGAGAAGGTGGGCGAGGTAGGCGCCAAACGAGAGCTCGCCGAGCAGATGGAAGAACTTGTTCCCAAGCAAGCTGCTGATCTTCGACAGCAGCGGCCTGAGTGGTTGCCACACCACACGATGATGAAGGAGAAGGAAGAACACTCCGACAATCGCCAGCCGCGCACCGTGATGGATTACGCCCATTGCGCCGCCGATCGGGATCAACATAAGCGCCGCCGACAGAGCGGCGGCTAACCAGACACGCTTCGCGTCCGCGCCGAGAACACTTGCCATCAAAATTCCGACCGCGAAGACATGCATCTTCAAAGGCAAGAATGCAGGCATTGGGAATCGATATCCAAGCGCATAGGAGATCACCGCAGCAGCCAGGCCGGCGAACACAACAGCACCTATGCCCACAAAGAGGTTCAAACGTTTGATGACGAGCATCACAAACGGAAGCACGAGGTAGAACTGCATTTCGAGGCCGATACTCCAATCAGGGAGCGCAGTTCGATATGCATATCCCGGCATGGTGCCGAACGCGAATGTCAGATGCGCCACCCAATTCCAGAAGCTTTGATCGAGGTAACGCCCTGCCGGCTGCACCGGAACAGAGTTGTAAGCGTCGATCATTACCCGCGCTTCGTAGATCGCGGGGCCGAGGGCCATCGCAAAAATCAACATGATGTAATAGAGCGGCGCGATCCTAAAAAAGCGGCGCAACCAAAATGTTCGCCACGTGGATGGTAGCTCCCATGGTTCCTTCGCTTCCCGCAGCCGATAATGAAACATCATCAAGAAGCCAGAAAGGACAATGAAGAGATCTACGCCAAGGTCCGGATCACCGATTAAAGGCACCCGGAACCGGGTCAAGAGGTGCGCATGACCTATCAAAACCCATAGCGCCGCGATACCTCGTAATCCATCCAGGCACTCAATGCGGTTTGGCGCAGTTTCGGTCATTAGGTTGCCTCCGATCGAAATGCAGTATTCGTGCACCATCTAGACGATTACAGCAACCGGATGATCCAACGAGTGTGAGAGTTAAGATCACAGGGTACTTGCGGATTTTGGTTATGCCAGGACGCCGCCAATGGCGATCCTCTTGCAAATACCGCCTCACTGGGGTACCCATGATTCAATATTTCAAGGATTGTATGAATGTTGAATCAGCAGCAGGCTCTGGGGGCCTTCGGTGCTCTCTCGCAAGAAACGCGACTGCACATTGTCCGGATGCTGGTTGTCGCCGGGCCCGAGGGCATGGCCGCAGGTTTGATTGCCGAGCGGGCAGGGGTGTCGGCGTCCAATATTTCGTTTCATCTCAAGGAGCTCGAACACTCGGGCCTGATCCTCCAGCAGCGTGAATCGCGCTCGATCATCTACAGGGCGAATATCGAGGTCCTCGGCGATCTGGTGCGCTTTCTGATGGAGGACTGCTGCGCCGGCCATCCGGAAATTTGCGCTCCCGCCGTAGAGGTTGCCGCCTGCTGCGCTCCCGCTGCGGCGAAGGCATGACGGACGGCTCGAAGTCGCCGGTGCCATCGTGCTTGGCGGTCGGTCCGGAACATCTGAAGTGGAAAACAGAAACAAGCCAATCGGAACAACGTCACCAGGGACAATCGTCATGTCTGATCGCACCTACAACGTCCTCTTCCTCTGCACCGGGAACTCTGCCCGCTCCATCATCGCGGAGGCCATCCTCAACAGGGTCGGCCAGGGCAGGTTCAAAGCCTATTCGGCCGGCTCCCAGCCGAAAGGCGAGGTCCACCCTTACACGCTCCAGCTCCTGAAGACCCTGAACCACGATACCAGCTTCGCCCGCTCGAAGAACTGGGAGGAGTTCGCGGCTCCGGGCGCTCCGCAGATGGACTTCGTGTTTACCGTCTGCGACAACGCCGCCAACGAGGCGTGCCCGGTTTGGCCGGGCCAGCCGATGACCGCCCACTGGGGCGTTCCCGATCCCGCCGCCGCCGAGGGGACCGAAGCCGAAAAGCACTTCGCTTTCGACGAAACGTACAGGATGCTCAACAACCGCCTCTCCATCTTCGCCAGTCTGCCGATGACAAGCCTCGACAAGCTGGCACTCCAGAAACGGCTGGACGAGATCGGCCGCAGCTCTCAGAAGGCCGAATGAGCGTGGCCGTCGATCTTGGACGCCGTCTGGTCGCGGAGGCTCTCGGCACAGCAATCCTCGTCGCAACCGTCGTCGGTTCGGGCATCATGGCTGATCGCCTGACCGACGATACGGCCATGTCCCTGCTGGGCAATACGATACCGACTGGAGCAATCCTGTTCGTGCTGATCACGATCCTCGGTCCGATCTCGGGTGCACACTTCAATCCCGTCGTGACAATGGTTTTCGCCGTGCGTCGGGAAATCAATGCCTCTTTGGTCGCCCCTTACATCCTGGCACAGGTAGCGGGCGGCGTATCCGGAACGATGGTCGCTCATGCAATGTTCGACCTTTCGCTCCTCCAAATGTCAGGAACGATCCGTACGGGATCGGCTCAATGGATCGCGGAAGCGGTCGCGACTTTCGGTTTGCTGCTGACCATTCTCGGCGGCTTGCGCTTCAGGGTCGACGCGATCCCTCTGCTGGTGGGTCTCTATATAACGGCAGCCTACTGGTTCACCGCATCCACATCCTTCGCCAATCCGGCGGTCGCCATTGCCCGGAGCATGACCGATACTTTCTCCGGCATTCGCCCCACCGATCTGCCGGGTTTCATCGTTGCCCAGATCCTCGGAGCGCTCATCGCCGCCGCACTTGCGGGATGGCTATTTGCCGAGCGCCGCAACGAAGTTCCCCCTATCATCGCTCAAGGAGCCGACTGATCATGGACGTCACCATCTATCACAACCCCGCCTGCGGGACCTCCCGAAACACTCTGGAGCTGATCCAGCACGCCGGCATCGAGCCAACGGTAATCGAGTATCTGAAAAACCCGCCGACCCGCGAGCAACTCGTCCGGATGATCGCTGACGCCGGATTGACCGTCCGCCAGGCGATCCGGGAAAAGGGTACGCCCTACATGGAGCTCGGCCTCGACAATCCGGAACTGACCGACGACCAGCTTCTCGACGCGATGCTGAAGGACCCGATCCTGATCAATCGCCCGTTCGTCGTCACGCCGATGGGGACGCGCCTGTCGCGGCCGTCCGAGCTGGTCCTGGATGTCCTGCCTGCGGACGCGTTCAAGGGGCCGTTCACAAAGGAAGACGGCGAACGCGTCCTTGACGATGAAGGAAAGCGTATTGCCTGAAGCTTTTCCTGCCGCATCGCCCGAATATTTCCGCATGCCCGATCCCGATGCGCTGCGCCCTGCGTTCTCGACGCACAAGCCGCGCATCCTGATCCTCTATGGATCCCTGCGCGAGGTGTCGTACAGCCGATTTCTCGCGCACGAGGCCCGGCGCCTCCTGGAGCATTTCGGGTGCGAAGTTCGGGTATACGACCCGCGAGGCCTGCCGCTTCCGGACGAAGCGCCCGTCAGCCATCCCAAGGTCCAGGAACTGCGGGAGCTATCGCAATGGTCGGAGGGCCAGGTTTGGGTCAGCCCTGAGCGCCACGGCGCAATGACCGGGATCATGAAGGCGCAGATCGACTGGGTTCCCCTGGCTCTCGGTTCGATCCGACCGACACAGGGAAAGACCCTGGCGGTCATGGAGGTTTCCGGCGGGAGCCAGTCCTTCAACGCCGTGAACCAGATGCGTATTCTGGGACGGTGGATGCGGATGATCACCATTCCGAACCAGTCGTCGGTTGCGAAGGCCTACCAGGAGTTCGACGCCGACGGACGGATGAAGCCGTCCTCCTATTACGACCGTGTCGTCGACGTCTGTGAAGAACTGGTCAAGTTCACCGTGTTGACGAGGGACGTGTCGGCTTACCTCACCGATCGCTACAGCGAACGCAAAGAAGACGCCGAGAAGCTCGAAAGCAGGGTCAAGCTCAAATCGGTCTGACGTATTTCGATGATTGTGGAAATAGCCTTGACCACTCCGGCTTTCGCCGTTATCGTATTTCCATGAACATCGAAAAAGCCGCATCTCAGCTCGAAGCCCTTGGCAACGTCACCCGCCTCCAGATCTACCGTGTCCTGGTTCGCGCGGGCGAGGAAGGTCTCCCGGTCGGCCGTCTTCAGGAGAAGCTGGATATCCCGGGATCGACGCTTTCCCACCATCTGAAGCGTCTGGTCGATACCGGGCTGGTCGTTCAGGACCGTCAGGCGACGACGCTGATCTGTACCGCAAACTACAACCACATGAATGCGCTGATCGGTTACCTCGTCGATGAGTGCTGCGCTGACCAGGGATGCAACGGGCCAACGACCAGGGTCGTCGCCTGACCGCATTTTTTTACATCATAATTTCGAAACTTCCAGAAATACCGATGGAGATCAAAATGAAGTCGAATGACGCGTTTCCCGTTGCTGTTGTCGGCGCAGGTCCGGTCGGACTGGCGGCGGCGGCAAGGTTGCTTGAAGCTGGCATGACGCCGGTCATTTTCGAAAGGGGAGATTCGGTTGGGACCGCGCTTCTAGAGTGGGGCCACGTTCGGGTGTTCTCACCATGGAAGTACAATATCGATGACGCCGCTCGGCGACTGCTGGAGGGCAACGGCTGGGCCGCTCCTTCACCTGATCGCCTGCCGACCGGGCGTGAGATCGTCGATGACTACCTGCTGCCTCTGTCGCGCGTTCCGGCCATCGAGCAGGCGATAAAGCTCGGCGCAACCGTCACGGCCATCGCCCGCCGGGGCCTGGACAAGGTTTCCACCGGGGGCCGCTCGGAGGCGCCGTTCGCAATCCGATATCGGGACGGCGAGGGGGAACACGAGGTCGTCGCGCGCGCAGTGATCGATGCCTCCGGCACATGGACGCAACCGAACCCAATGGGCGTGAACGGCATTCCGGTCCTTGGCGAGAGCGCAGGTGGACCGGTTTCCTACGGCATTCCGGACGTGATCGGGGGCAGGCGTTCGGACTTCATGGGCAAGCGTACGCTCGTGGTGGGAAGCGGCCATTCGGCGATCAATGTCGCCCTTGCATTGCTGGAACTCCAGCAGGCCAACCCGTCTACCGAAATCCACTGGGCGCTTCGTAATCATGGGGTCGCCAAGCTGCTGGGCGGCGGTCTGAACGACCAGCTGCCAGAACGGGGCGCTCTGGGTCTTGCGGCAAAGAAGGCCATGGACGCGGGAAGGCTCAGGATGCTCACGTCCTTTTCGGCAAGCGGCATCACCAGGAGAAATGACAAGGTCGTCGTGACCGCGACGGCCGATGGGGAGGCGATCGAACTGGAGTTGGATCAGGTCGTCGTCGCTACCGGGTTTCGCCCAGACTTCTCGTTCCTGAGGGAGCTGCGGCTGAGCGTCGATCCGGCCGTCGAGGCGCCGCCGGCACTGGCTCCTCTTATCGACCCGAACCTTCATTCCTGTGGTACCGTCCGCCCGCACGGGGTCGACGAACTGTCGCATCCGGAAAAGGATTTCTACATCGTGGGATCGAAGTCTTACGGGCGAGCTCCGACCTTTCTGATGCGGACGGGTTACGAGCAGGTGCGGTCTGTCGTCGCGGAACTTGCTGGTGATCATGCCGCCGCGCGACGTGTCGAACTCGTGCTTCCCGAAACAGGCGTCTGCACCGCTATTCCGCGGATCTCGACGTCTTCGGGATGTTGCGGAGGTCCGGCCCCTGCTACGGTAGATGCATGTTGTGTCGCTGACGCCGAAGCCAAATCCGAAGGCAGGACTGGCTGCGGTTGCGGCGAGACAAAGGTCGAAACCGAGCACGCATGATGCCCAACGAACAGAAGTTGCCGCTCTGGGCCCTGATTGGCCTTGGAGCCTCGCAGAACATCGGCTACGGCACCCTTTATTATGCCTTCAGTATTCTGGTTCCGGAGATTGCCCGCGACGTCGGGCGATCGGAACAGTGGGTGTTCGGAGCGTTTTCGATCGCACTGCTGGCCGGCAGCCTCGCCGCTCCGCTTTCGGGAACCCTTGCCGACCGGATTGGCGCGGGGCGCCTGATGGCCGCAGGATCGCTGCTGGCCGCCGCCTGCCTGGTGATGATGGCCGTGTCGTCGGGGCCGCTGACCTTTGCCGTTTCGCTGGCGTTGACAGAAGTGGTTTCCGTTGCGGTTCTCTACGCGACGGCTTTCACCGCCATCGTGCAGGCGGGAGGAAAGAAGGCCCAGACCTCGATCGTTCACCTGACACTGATGGCCGGGTTCGCGTCGTCGATGTTCTGGCCCCTAACGTCCTGGATGCACGGTTTCCTCTCGTGGCGTGAAATCTACATGGTCTTCGCGGCCATGAACCTGGCCGTCTGCTTTCCCGTCCACCTCGCCCTGGCGCGTCTGACGACCAGCGCCGTGTCCGCATCCAAAGCGACACCTCCGACGGTCGCGCCGGTCCGCGCAGTTGCAAACAGGAACCTGCTGTTCTTCCTGATGCTGTTCGGCTTCGCCATCGAAGGATATGCGTTGTCCGCCATCCTCGTTCACATGGTCCCGCTGACCCAGGCGCTCGGTATGGGAGCCGCGGGCCTTGTCGTCGCCTCTCTGTTCGGTCCTTCGCAGGTGGCCAGTCGCCTGATCAACCTGGTCTTCGGCCGCGAATTGCCGCAAAGATGGCTGGCGGTGATCGCCACGGCGCTGATCCCGTCCGGTCTCGCGATCCTCATGTTGACGACGCCATCCGTACCCGGTGCCATCCTGTTCGCCGTCTGCTTCGGACTTGGTTCCGGATTGACAAGCATCGTGAGCGGTACCCTGCCGCTGGAGTTGTTCGGCAAGGCCGGCTACGGCAGTCGCATGGGCTGGGTGACGTCGGCCAAGCAGATGATGTCCGCCGTCGCTCCGCTCGCAATGTCGATCTTGCTGGCGGGCATAGGTGTCGTGCCATCGATCTGGTGGACCGTGGCGATCGGGACGATTGCGACCTTGGCGTTTCTTGGAATTGTCATGACAATCCAGCTGGGTGCACGGGCGTCCATCCCGGAGGCGTCAAGTCGATGATTCCTCGCACTGCGCCAACAGCCGGGAATTTCGGGTAGATCCGTCCCGTTCTTTGATTGGAACAAAGCCTTGGGTCGTGCGTTCCGGCCCAATGTCTGGCTGACGGCCGATGGCGCGATGGGTGCTTGCCGAATGGATGATGACCGCTTGACCGGCGCTGGCCGGCCAATCCGATCAGGACGAGACATCGGCCGGGACGGCATTTCGAGCAGCTATCGGCCGGCAATCCGGGTAACCACCTTCATTCCTCTTGTCTTTCCGCTCCTGGCGTCGTGTTCCGGCCTCCAGTCGGCGCTCGATCCGGCTGGCCGCGAGGCGAGCGATGTTGCCAACCTGTTTTTCGTCATGCTGATCGGCGGCGTGGTCATCTGGGCGGGTGTGGTCGGCCTGCTGTTCCATGCGGCGCGCAAGCGTAGACCCTATTCGGAAAAGGGGGCGGGGCAGATCATCCTTTGGGGTGGGGCCGTTTTCCCGACGGTAATCCTCGCAGCCCTGCTTTCCTATGCCGTCTGGCTGATGCCTAACATCCGGCCCTGGTTCGGTGAGGGTGTGGGCGTAGGCCGTGTGGAGGTGACAGGCGAGCAGTTCTGGTGGCGGGTGCGCTATCTCGACGAGGGCGGCGCAGTCGCTTTCGAAACCGCCAATGAAGTGCGCGTACCGGTCGGGAAGCGCGTCGTCTTTTTGCTGAATTCGCCCGACGTCATCCATTCCTTCTGGATACCCGTGCTCGGCGGCAAGATGGACATGATACCCGGCCGGGAAAACCGCCTGACGCTGCAGGCGGAAAAGCCCGGTACCTATCGGGGCGTCTGCGCCGAGTTCTGCGGCGCCAGTCACGCGCTGATGGCTTTCACCGTCCATGCGATGGAACCGGAGGCGTACAAGGCCTGGATGGCTGCGCGTCGCAACGCGTCCGGCGGACAGGATAACGAGGGGTTGGCGCTCTTCCTTCGCCACGGTTGCGGCGCCTGCCATGCCATTGCCGGTACGGAGGCGAGGGGAACGATCGGTCCCGATCTGACCGCTTTCGGCGAGCGCGGTTCCGTGGGAGCGGGCGCGCTTCCCAATGGAGAGGAGCATGTCGCCCGCTTTATACGCGATCCCGGCCAGGTCAAGCCGGAGGCGCATATGCCGCACTTCTCCATGCTGGAGGAGGCGGCGATCGACCGGATAGCTGCCTACCTGAAAGGGCTCAGATGACCAAGGAGCTCGGCAATTTTTCGCCGGAAGAGCGGGCGGCGCAGGAGGAACGGCTCCGCAAGGTATGGGAGACGCCGAAAGGCATCCGCTACTGGACGTCCGTCAACAACAGCGAGATCGGCCTGTGGTACGGCGTCGCCGCCTTTGCCTTCATGCTGTTCGCGGGTCTGCTCGGGCTCTTGATGCGCCTGCAACTGGCGGTGCCGCAGAACGACTTCATCTCCGCCGAGCTCTTCAACCAGGCCTTCACGCTGCATGGCACGGTGATGATGTTCCTGTTCGCGGTGCCGATCTTCGAAGCCGTTGCGATCTTCCTGCTGCCGTCGATGCTGGGCGCCCGGGAGCTGCCTTTCCCGCGGCTGTCCGCCTTCGGCTTCTGGAGCTTTCTGATCGGCGGGGTCTTCGTCTGCGGGTCGATCTTCTTCAACGCCGCGCCGAACGCCGGCTGGTTCATGTATCCGCCGCTGGCGACCGACGACGAATATGCCGGCATCGGTGCGGACATATGGCTGCTCGGCCTGTCCTTCATCGAGGTGGCCTCGATCGCCGCCGCCGTCGAGATCATCGTCGGTATCATGAAGTGCCGGGCGCCCGGCATGCGCGTCAACCTGATGCCGATGTTCGCCTGGTACCTGCTGATCGTCGCGGGCATGATCCTGTTCGCCTTTCCGCCGCTGATTGCCGGCGACATCCTGTTCGAGATGGAGCGGATGTTCGACTGGCCGTTCTTCGACGCGAGGCGAGGCGGCGATCCGCTGCTTTGGCAGCACCTGTTCTGGATCTTCGGCCACCCGGAAGTCTACATCATCTTCCTGCCCGCGATCGCGCTGATGGCGATGATCGTGCCGACGTTTTCGCAGCGACCGATCGTCGGTTATTCCTGGATCGTGCTGGCCGCCGTCGGTACGGGTTTCCTGAGCTTCGGGCTCTGGGTGCACCACATGTTCGCGACCGGCCTGCCGCAGATCTCGCTCGCCTTCTTTTCGGCAGCGTCTGAAGCGGTGGCGATCCCGACGGGGGTGCAGATATTCGTGTTCATCGCCACCATGCTCGCCGGCCGGGTGATCTTTTCGGTACCGATGCTGTTCGGGGCAGGCGGGCTGATCATATTCGTGATCGGCGGACTGACAGGGGTGATGGTGGCGCTCGTACCGTTCGACTGGCAGGCGCATGATACCTATTTCGTCGTCGCGCACCTGCACTACGTGCTGATCGGCGGCATGCTGTTTCCGGTCGTCGCGGGCATCTATTACTACTTTCCGTTCGTGACGGGTAAGAAGCTCAGCGATGCCTGGGGCAGGGCCGCTTTCTGGCTGATGTTTGCCGGTTTCAACACCGCCTTCTTCCCCATGCACTTCTCCGGCCTGCGCGGGATGCCGCGGCGGGTCTTCACCTATCCGGAAGATATCGGCTGGGACTGGTTCAACCTCATCTCGACCATCGGCGCCTTCGTCTTCGCCGCCGGTGTCGCGACCTTCGTCATCGACATTTTCCGCCCGAAACAACAACCGGCAGGGCGCGATCTCAACCCCTGGAATTCCGGGACGCTCGAATGGACCAACGATCCGGCGGAAACCTGGGGCATGCGCTCGGTACCGATCATCACCAGCCGTTATCCGCTCTGGGACCAGCCGAATCTGCAAGCGGATATCGAGGCCGGGCGCTTCTATCTGCCGGATGCCAAATCCGGCAAGCGCGAGACGCTGGTGACCTCCGTTCTGGACGCGAAGCCGATCCAGTGCCTGCGGGTCGGCGGCGTTTCCTACGTGACGATCATCGCGGCGATCGCGCTCGGCGGCGTGTTCATCGCCCTGACCTTCAAATTGTGGATCACCACGATCGTCTTCGCGATCATCACCTTCATAGCCGTCATCCACTGGCTCTGGAACGGAACAGCGCCGATCCCGGAGGCACCGGAGATAGATGTCGGGCTGGGCGAGAAACTGCCGATCTATGTCTCCGGCCCGGCTTCGGTGGGATGGTGGGCGATGTTCATCACCATGGTCGGCGACGGCACGGCGTTCGCGAGCCTGATCTTCGGCTATTTCTTCTACTGGACCATCCATGACGACTTCACCACGGTGGCCAATGGACCCGGCGTCCTATGGCCGACGGCGGCACTGGTGCTCTACGTCGTCGCCTGGGTGCTGACGCTGCTGGCGCGCGAACTGAACGAGAAAGGCCCGACGGGCGCGCGGCTGGTGCTCATCCTGGCCTTCGCCGTTTCAATCGCGGCCTCGCTTGCGGGCCTTGCCGGTCCCTATCTGCACGGCATGGACCCGACCTCACACGTCTATCCGGCCATCGTCTGGATCGTCGCAATCTGGACAGTGACGCATGGCATAGTCGGCGCGATCATGCAGGGCTATTGTCTGGCGCGCAGCATCGCCGGCCGAATGACGGCGGAATACGACCAGGATATCCGCAACGTCGCGCTCTATTGGCACTTCATGGCCTTTACCGCCGTCGTCACCTTCGCGGTCCTCGGCCTGTTTCCTTTGGTGAACACATGAAGAGCTTCATTCCGCGCGAGGTTGAGAGCCTCTGGACCCTGTTCACCGCCCCGACCGTCTGGGCGCTGCATTTCCTTGTCTGTTACGCGACGGTGGCGGTCTTCTGCGCCAAGGGCTTCGCCTCCGAGATATCGTTCGATACGGTGCGGATCGGGCTCGGCGTGGTAACGTTGCTGGCGCTGGCGATGATCGTGCTGTCGGCCTGGCTTGCATGGCGGCAATGGGGTTTCGGCTCCGACGACCCGCCGCACGACGAGGCGACCCGCAACGCCCGGACCTTGTTCCAGGGATTTGCGACGCTGCTGCTGTCAGGCCTCAGCTTTGCCGCCGTCCTCTACATGGCCATTCCGATGATCTTCATCGCGGGGTGCCAGCCATGAGGAGGACGGCGCTGATCACCGGCCTTGTTCTGCTGTTCGTCCTGTGGACCGTCCTCCCGCTTGCCGATCGGGCGTCCTTCACGGTGCACATGATCGCCCATATGGGCGTCGTGGCGGGTGCTGCGCCGTTGATTGCGATCGGCCTTTCCGGAACGCGCTTCGACCTTTTGTCCAATCTGCCCTGGCTTACGCCGCTCACCGCTTCGCTGATCGAGCTATTCGCCGTGTGGACCTGGCATATTCCCGCCCTTCGGACCCTGTCCGAAACCTCGCCCCTCATTGCGATGCTGGAGCAGTTCATCTTTCTCGGCGCAGGTCTCGCTCTCTGGCTCTCCTGTCTCGGCGGAGCCGCGACGGGCCGGGAGGAGCGGCGGCTGACCGGCACATTCGGTCTGCTCTTTACCTCCGTGCACATGACGCTGCTTGGCGCGCTGTTGGCGCTTTCGCCGCGTCCGCTCTACGGCGATGGTGAAGTAAGTTGCCTCGGCGTGACCTTGTCTGCCGCGGTGGACCAGCAGGCCGGCGGCGTTGTCATGCTTCTGGTGGGCGCCGCAGTCTATTTGGCCGGTGGCGTGGCGCTGTTGGCCCGCACGCTGAACGCGCCGCTGCCGGATCGGTGAGTCGGGGCGTAGAGATGACGTCCTCCCGCTCTGTCGAGCCGTCGTCGTCGTGCGTGGAGGGGGAGAGGACAGCCGGCGGTTGACATCGCCATGTGCATGACGCGGATCGGTACGATCTCCCCAGCTATTTGGCGCGCTCCTGGCCCTCCGGCCGAAGTTGGCGTTGCAAGTTTCAGGCTCCGGCCTATTTGATGGGACGTGAACACCAGATATCGGAGTGTCAGTTGAATCAAACCCGACCAGTGCTCCTTCTCGTCACTGCGTCGCTGATCCCGCTCATCATTCTCGCCGCCGTGATGGGCAGGTTCTTCATTCAGGAGCAGCAGGACGCGCTCGACGCCGACATTCGCAGCAAAGCGACGATCATGGCCGCGACGCTTCAGCGGGAGCTTAAAAGCCAGATCCAGCTTCTGTCCGTCGTTGCGGATTCGCCCCGGCTCGATCCGCCGATTCCGCGCGCCGCCTTCGCCGAGACCGCACGGCGCCTGCGCGAAAGAGTGCCTGAATGGGAGCAGATCCGGATATCGGACGAGAAAGGCGAGGTCGTGCTGTCCTCACCGCCGCTCGACGGCTCGGCTGAGAGACAGGTCGTGGACGTGGAAAGCCACCGGACCCTGGTTCGCACGGGCGCCGCCGTGATCGGCAATGTTTCAATCGGGCCTCGCGGGCAGGCGGCGTTTGCCGTGAGAGTTCCGATCGAGAGGAACGACAAGCTGCGAGCCATTCTGTCGGTCGTCATCCGCCCGACGATCGTGACAAACCTCCTCTACGCCAATGGGCTCCCGGAAAGCTGGGCGGCCTGGATCGTCGACGGTCAGGATCGCCTTGTCGCTTCGACCGGCGCTCCTGCGCTTGCCGGCAATGCGGCAAGCGAGTTCGCAAGCTTTTCCGGAACGGATTTCGGCCTGGCGACGCTCAAGAATGGGCTGGAGGTGCGGGTTGCCCAAGTAGCGCTTGGGGAAACCCCGTGGCGGGTGAGGGTGGGCCTGCCGGTTGCGGAATACGATAGGCTGGCACGCAAGGCGACATTGCTGCTCGCGGCCGCCAGCTGTTTCACGCTGCTGCTCTCAGGTTCGGCTGCGTTTCTCTTCCACCGGGAAATTCGCGCAAGGAACCGCGAACGCGAAAGCGTGGCCAATTGGCAGCGCATGGATGCGCTTGGAAAGCTGACGGGCCAGGCAGCGCATGATTTCAACAACCTGCTCATGGTGTTTCAATCGGGTGTCGAGGGCATCAAGAGGAGGCGGAACGACGAGCAGCGGGTGACCCAGCTCCTTTCGCACATGAGCGAGGGAGTAACGAGGGGAAAGGCGATCACGCAACGACTGCTGTCGTTCTCGAGGCGCTCTAATCAGGGCGCCGGACATGTCGAGCTGGACATAAAACTTGCCGAATTGAGACCGCTGCTGCGACAGGCCATCGATGACACGATCGTCATGGCCATCAATGTTCCAGGCGACATCTGGCCCGTTCACGTCGATCCCGCGGGGCTGGAAAATGCGCTGATCAATTTTCTTACCAATGCGCGCGAAGCAATGGGCAGCGGCGGTCAAGTGACGATTTCGGCAAGAAATGTGCTCGATGGCGCTGCGGAAGATCCGACGCTTCAAGGACAATTTGTTGCCTTGACGATCGCGGATACCGGAACAGGTGTCGCATCCGAGCATCTGGGGCGAGTGTTCGAGCCGTTTTTCTCCACGAAGAAGAACGGCGGCCCTGGCCTCGGGCTGACCCAGGTCCACAGTTTCGCCAAGGGCAGCGGCGGTGCCGTGAAGGTCGCGAGCGTGGCCGGCCATGGCAGCGCCTTCACGCTGCTTCTTCCCCGCTCAGACGAACAGCGCGTCACGCGCGAGCCCGCAAAGCCGGCGGTAAATCTTCCGGCCAGGCTTTTGATCGTGGACGATACCCCATCGTCTCTGGAATCGGTGCGCCTGGCCCTGGAAGGACTTGCCTCCACGATCTTCGTGGCGACAAGCGGCGTCGAGGCAATTGAGGTTCTGGAGCGTCACCCCGAAATCGAGGCGGTGATCAGCGACATCATGATGCCGGGAATGTCCGGCATAGAGCTTGCCGAGGAGATACGCCGGAAGAACTCGCACCTGCCGGTCGTGCTGATGACCGGCTACAGCGACAGGCTGGAGGCCGGCACGGAGGTCGGCTGTCCGGTGGTGGCGAAGCCGTTCAAGATCGAAGACCTGGCCGCTTCGCTGGAGGCGGCGAAAACATCGACGGAACAGCCGACAAATGTCGTGCGCCTGGAGATCCCGGCGAAAAGCTGACGGGCGTCGACGACGCGTCAGTCTATCCGACCAAGCTGAGCGGCTTATGGGCCTGCGACGGAATGGGATCCAGAAGCCCGGTTAGATATCGCCCATAGGCGCTCTTCCCATATTGCTTGGCGAGGCATTCGAGCTGGTCGGCGTCGATAAAGTTCTGGCGATAGGCAATCTCCTCAGGGCAGGAAATCTTGACGCCTTGTCGGCGTTCAAGCGTCGATACGAATTCGGATGCTTCAAGGAGGCTGTCGGGCGTGCCTGTGTCGAGCCAGGCATAACCGCGGCCCATCATCTCGACATGGAGCGTTCCGCGGTCGAGATAAGCTCGATTGACATCGGTGATCTCCAGTTCGCCTCTGGCGGACGGCCTCAGGTTGGCAGCAATGTCGATGACGTCCTTGTCATAGAAATAGAGGCCCGTGACGGCCCAGCTCGAGCGGGGGTGTTCCGGTTTCTCTTCGATCGAAGCTGCCTTCATTTGGCTGTCGAACTCAACCACGCCGTAACGCTGCGGGTCGTTGACGTGGTAGGCAAAAACCGTGGCGCCGCTTTCGCGCGCCATGGCGCTTTTGAAGAGGTCGGTGATGCCGTGGCCGAAGAAGATGTTGTCGCCCAGGACCAGGCAGGACGAATTGGAGCCGATGAAATCGGCCCCGATAATATAGGCTTGCGCAAGACCGTCAGGAGAGGGCTGTTCCGCATAGGATAACGAGAGCCCCCATTTGGAACCGTCGCCCAGCAGCTGCTGGAAATTCGGCATGTCCTTTGGCGTCGATATGATCAGGATGTCGCGGATCCCTGCGAGCATCAGCGTCGACAGTGGATAATAGATCATCGGCTTGTCATAGATCGGCATGAGCTGTTTCGACAGCACCTGCGTCATCGGGTGTAACCGCGTGCCGCTGCCGCCGGCGAGAATAATTCCCTTCATCCATTCACCTCCCGTATTCTCTGTTTTCAAGGTCAACCGGCTGCAGAACGCGCCTGACGACGTTTGCCACTGAGCCCCGCCAATCGGGCATGACGATGCCGTGGCGCCTGTACAATTTCGAGCAGTCCAGTTGTGAATTGGCCGGTCGCCGAGCCGGCGTCGGATAGGCGTTGGTGGGAATGCGGACGACCGTTGCCGAAGGCCCGCCATTCGCCCCCGAAACTCTGAAAATCTCGTCTGCGAAATCCGCCCAGCTCGCCGCGCCCGTTCCCGCCATATGAAAGACGCCGCGCAAGGCAGGATTGTTCGAAGCCAGCAGGTTTTGCCCGACGACCATGATGGCTTGCGCGATATCGATTGCCGACGTCGGGTTGCCGATCTGATCGTCAACGACTTGCACCTCTTCCCTTGTCTCAGCGGCCTTCAGCATCGTGCGCAGGAAGTTCCGGCTGAACGGGCTATAGATCCAGGCGGTGCGAAGGATGGCATGATCTTCGGTTGCTGCGGCGACGTTCCGCTCGCCCACCAATTTGTCGCGGCCATAGACGCCAAGCGGCGCGACCGGATCGGATTCGACATAAGGGGAGGGCTTGCTGCCGTCGAAGACATAGTCTGTGGACAGATGAACGATCGGGACCTGCAGCGTTTTCGCGACCCGCGCCAGTTCCGCCGGGCCTGCAGCGTTGACGGCAAAAGCCGTTGCCCTGTCGATTTCGGCCTGATCGACACCTGTGAAGGCAGCCGCGGAGACGATCAGGTCGGGACGGGCGGCCTCGACCGTCGCCGCGATGGTCTCCGGCATGGCCAGATCGAGTTCAGGGCGGCCGAGCGGAATGATCTCGACCTCGCTTTGCCTGATCGCGTTTTCGATGAGGGATTGGACGACCTGTCCCTTAAGCCCGGTTACCACGTATCGCCTGGGTTCGCGCATCATCCGGCCCCGGCCTTGAGGAGCCCGAGGCGGCTGCCGTCGTACCCTTTTCGAAGCGGCGCCCACCACCATTCGCTGTCCAGATACCAGCGCACCGTCTTCTCGATGCCTGTCTCGAAGCTTTCCTTTGCTCTCCAGCCGAGTTCCGTTTCCAGCTTGGTCGCGTCGATCGCATAACGCACATCATGCCCGGGCCGGTCGGCGACGAACTCGATCAGGTTTTCGTGGGGGCGTCCGATTGCCTGCAGATCGTCGAGGATCGCGCAGATCCGCCTCACGACATCGATGTTGCTGCGCTCGTTCCGGCCTCCGACATTGTAGGTTTCTCCAACCCCGCCTCGCTCGGCGATGAGATCCAGGGCCCGAGCGTGATCCTCCACATAAAGCCAGTCGCGGATGTTGGTCCCGTTTCCATAAACCGGCAGGGGCTTGCCCTCCAGCGCGTTCAGGATCGTCAGCGGAATGAGTTTTTCGGGGAAGTGGTAAGGCCCGTAGTTGTTCGAGCAGTTGGAGACGATGACCGGCATGCCGTAGGTTCGGGCCCATGCCTTGGCGAGGTGGTCCGATGCTGCCTTCGATGCGGAATAGGGCGAGCTCGGATCGTAGGGCGTTGTTTCCGAGAACGCACCCTCCGCTCCGAGGGAGCCGTAGACCTCGTCGGTCGAGACATGCAGGAACCGGAAGCGGCTTCGGTCTTGGGGAAGAAGTGCCTGCCAATATGCTCGTGCGCATTCGAGCATGGTGAAAGAGCCGAGTATGTTGGTTTCAACGAATTGCCGTGCGCCGAGGATGGAGCGGTCGACATGGCTTTCGGCAGCCAGATGCATGACCCGGTCCGGTCTGAACGTCGAGATCGCGGAAGCAATCGCGGCGGCATCGCATATGTCGATCTTGAGAAACCGGTAGGACGGCTTGCCCTCAACCGACGTCAGCGAGCTCAACGTGCCGGCATAGGTCAGTTTGTCGATGTTGAGGACCTCGTATCCTTTTTCGAGCACGAGGTGGCGGATGACCGCCGATCCGATGAAACCTGCCCCACCCGTTACAAGCACGCGCATGCTTTCGACTACCCCCAAAAATTCCCGTCACAGGCTCCGACTGCGTCTGCCGAATTCGTCGTTGACGGCATAAATAAAGTTGGATTGAAGCTCGGAGAGCCTAGGCTGCCCCCGATCCTTCTCCGACAGGATTGCCTTGTCTGCGGCGACGGGCCATTCGATCCCAAGCTCCGGATCGTTCCAAAGCAGGCCGCGTTCGTGTTCGGCGCTGTAATAGTCAGTCACCTTGTAGGTAATGACCGTATCCGCCGTCAGCGTGCAAAACCCATGGGCGAAACCCGGCGGCAGCCAAAGCTGGAGGGCATTTTCCGCCGACAGTTCCACCGCGACGAACTTTCCGTAGGTCGGCGACCCGATACGGATGTCAACCGCCACATCCAGGAGCGCGCCGCTCGAACACGACACGAGTTTACCCTGTGAATGAGGATGGATCTGAAAGTGCAGACCACGAACAGTTCCCGCCTTTGCCGAGTAAGACCGGTTGTCCTGAACAAACGTGAAAGAACCGACTTCCGATTCAAAAAGGCTCTTCCGAAACATTTCCATGAAATAGCCTCGAGGATCGCCGAATTTCTTCGATGCTAAAAGAAGTACATCTTCAATGATCGTACTCTCGAAGCGCACAAATCCCTCACGATCCTGAAATTCCGGCTGTTAAGTTATAAAGCCATACTGATATTCTGAGCGCAATTCGGATGCGGCTCATCAGATGGGCGATGGGATAGTCAATTAGCGGTAGGCCGAGGGCTACGCCCCGTTCTCCTGGTTACCCAGAGGATTGCGGTTCTCATCAGAACAACGAGGTGCGCAGCCAGTTCTGACTTGGCCGGGTGTAACGGAACGGTCGGGGAAATGGATACAGCCGCAAATCATCACGCGGCGTAAACGAGATCGGAGACGTGTTATCTGGTTGCGGTAAACGCGTGGCTCGCGGAGTTGCGATCTACCGGTTCTGGCACCGATGAATGATAGAACGGACCCACAATTAATTGGCTGGGGCGCCTGGATTCGAACCAGGGATGACGGTACCAAAAACCGTTGCCTTACCGCTTGGCGACGCCCCACCATGATGGCGGCGATGGTGCCGCTCAGGGAATGCGAGTTGCTCTAGCAAAGCTTCATTCGCCGAGCAATCACAGAGCGGTAGTTTTTTGTTAAATCTCATACTTTCATTCGGCTTCGGAAATTTACTCCGGGGCGTGGGCCGCCGCTGCGCGCCTCCGAGCGCCGGTTCACCTTTCGCAAAGCCTGCGCTCCCCGCGAAAAGGTTGATAAGTGCAGTCGGAGGCTCGGAAAGATCGGTAGCTGCGGGAGCAGGCGGTGATGTTGCAGGAGGGCGCGGTCCCCGGCTCGCCTGTCGCCAGCCCCTTGTCCAGATCGAAATCGGGAGCGGGCTCGGCCATCGCGGCGCGGATGAAGTCCCGCCAGATCCGAGCCGGTAGCGAGCCGCCCGTCACGCCTTTCATCGGCGTGTCGTCGTCATTCCCGACCCAGACGCCGACGACCAGCGGCTCGGTGAAACCGACAAACCAGGCATCGCGATTGTTCTGGCTGGTGCCTGTCTTGCCGGCGGCGAAGGTGCCGGGACCCGCGTCGCGGCCGGTGCCGCGTTCGACGACGAGCTGCAGCAGGCCAAGGAGGTCGGACTGGTAGGGCGACAGATCGATCGAAGGCGCGGTCTTTTCGCCCACCCTGAAGGCCTGCGATTGGCCCGCCGCCTGGAAATCGATAATCCCCCAAGGTTCGACCGGTGCTTTCCCGAGGCGAACCGATGCATAGGCGCTGGTGAGATCGAGCAGATTGGTCTCCGAAGTTCCGAGCGCGAGGGATGGCGTCTGCGCGAGCGGTGTGTCGATGCCGAGTTCCTTGGCAGCCGCGATGACGTTGTCGAGCCCGACTTCCTGCGCGAGGGCGGCGGTTGCGGCATTCAACGAACGGGCGAAAGCTTCCGCCAATGTGACCCAACCCCGGTAACCGCCGCCGGAATTTTCGGGCGACCAGCCGTCTATCTCGATCGGGGCGTCGAGGACGCGGTCGGAAAGGGTCAGTCCCTTTTTCAAGGCCGCGTAATAGACGAACAGCTTGAAGGTGGAGCCCGGTTGCCGCATCGCCGTAACGGCGCGGTTGAACTGGCTCGTCTTGTAGTCGTGCCCGCCGACCATCGCGACGACCGCGCCTTCGGGTGTCATCGCCACCAGCGCCGCCTGGCTTGCGCCGAGCGTCTTTCCGTCCTCGTCCAGAGCCTGTGCAACAACCCTTTCGGCAATGCGCTGCAGGCGGGGCACGAGCGTCGTGCGGACCGTCGTCGATCCCGGCGAGGTGCCGGCGATCTCGCTTGCCTGCGGCGATATCCAATCGGCGAACCAGCTTCCCGAGCGGGGCGTCGGTGTGGTCGGGCGAAGTTTGCCGAACTTCGCCTTGGCGGCCGCGGCTTCGTCGGGCGTCAGCTTGCCATTGGCGACCATTGCGGTGAGCACCGTTGCGGTTCGCTGGCGGGCGCCTTCGAAATTGGCGATGGGGTTCAGCTGGCTCGGCGCCTTCAGGAGACCGGCGAGCATGGCAGACTCCGAGACGTCGAGGTCTCCGATGTCCTTGTTGAAGTAGATCCGTGCGGCGGCCGGCATTCCGGTAGCACCGGAGCCGAGGTAAGCTGCGTTCAGATACCGGGTCAGGATTTCCTGCTTGCCGAGCTTCCATTCGAGCCAGAACGCAATGACCACCTCCTGGATCTTCCGCTTCAGCGTTCGGTCGCTTTCCAGATACTGCACCTTGATCAGTTGCTGGGTGATCGTGCTTCCGCCCTGGGCGACCGAGCCTGCCTGGAAATTCCGGACCAGCGCACGGCCGATACCCTTCGGATCGATACCGTAGTGGCTCATGAACCGCCTGTCCTCGATCGACAGGACGGCCTCGATGAGAGACGGCGGAAACTGGTCGTAAGCGGCATACGGTCCCTGATAGGGACCCTGCCGGACAAGCGGGGCGCCATCCGCCGTTTCCAGAACGATGACCGGCTTCAGCGTGCCGGCGGCAATCTCCCGCCATGGCACGTCCTTCAATGCCCATGTCAGAACGCCCGCCAGGACAAGGACGCAGGCGAATGACGCGAGTGCGACAACGGTTATCCAGGACCACCGCCTGAAGGGCCGGTCCTGCGGTGAAGAGCGCTGCCGATGCCGCCAGGCCTTTATCTGGAAAAGAACTTTACTGCGGAAGGCCGAAAAGCGCTCCGCCGCTCCGGATGGCGGATTGGGTTCTCGCTCTTTCGGCCTTGCGTATTTCTCCCGAAGAGCGGCAGCGGCGTTGCTTATCCAGAGGGAGCCTGATTGCCACGACGTTCCGAGATCATGGCGGAGCGCGGCCAGCAATTCACGGATGGCCCGTCCGCTTTGCCCGAAAGCCGGAGCGGAATTGTCGGCCGCTTTCAGCTCGTCTGGCGGTTTGCCCGAATGCGCGCGTTCGTCGGGACGGTCGCCCGTTTCCGGCGCGCCTTCCGGTACCGCCTCTCTGTCAGTCACGCGCGCAGGCTCGCTGGGGGCATGTTCATCCGGGTTCTTGGAGCTGTCCTCAGGGCGGGTCATTCACTGCGTGGCTGTTGGATTTTGAAAAGGGAACTAGTGCATCATAGCGCAAAAGGAAGATGCTGTAGCGCCTGTCGGTGGTCACAAGCAGTGACGTTCTACTCCCAATGAGGTAAGTCAGGTCAAATAGATAGGCGGCGGAAGCCGTGCCACACTCCGATCTGCAAGGTTTTGCCTGCAGGCGGAGGAAATGTATGAAAAAACGGGTGAAAAGCGATCCGAACTGGCCGGAGCCGGTGGTCGTAGCGGTCGGGCGGCGGTCTCCGGAGATTATTCGAACGCCCGCAGAGGCCTTGATCTATCTCACCAACAGATGGCCCGCGGCGCGCAACGAACGCTACAGAGCGGCGACCGAGGTCTGTTCCGCCGCGCTGCGCAGGCAGATCGACGCAGCGGCTGCACGTGAGACGTTTCTATCTGCCGCACTCGAGGCGGGAATGCTCCAATAAGTCTGCAAGGGCGTGACCGGGCATGAAATCCGGTGCGCCCACGTCGCACGGTTATCCGTTCGGGATCGAGTTCCGCATCGTGGCTTTCCGCGAGACTTCGCGCCGGAGCAGCATGCCGAAGAGGTCGCGCGGCTCGTCGGGATCTGCCAGGAGGTCGAGATTTTCGTAAAGCCCGGTGCCGGCGAGCTTGTCGCGGATATAACGAAGCGCCGAAAAATCCTCGGTCGCAAAACCGACGCTGTCGAACAACGTCACCTGAGCGCTGCCCGTCCTGCCTGTCGTTAGACCGGAAATCACCTGCCAGAGTTCGGTGACAGGATAGTCCGCCGGCGTTTGCTGGATTTCGCCTTCGACACGGGTCTGTGGCGGATATTCGACGAAGATGTCCGAGCGCAGCAGGATATCCTTGTGAAGCTCGGTCTTGCCGGGGCAGTCGCCTCCGACGGCATTGATGTGGACACCCGGCCCGACCATGTTGTCGGTGAGGATAGTGGCGTTCTGCTTGTCTGCCGTCGCGGTGGTGATCACATGGGCGCCCTCGACGGCCTCCTGGGAGGACTGGCATCGGATGATCTCGAAGCCCATCCCGGAAAGATTTTTGGCGCATCGTTCGGTGGCATGCGGGTCGATATCGTAGAGCCGCAGTTTCTTGATGCCGACCAGTGCCTTGAAGGCGATCGCCTGGAACTCGCTCTGCGCGCCATTGCCGATGATCGCCATGCAACCGGCACCTTCCGGCGCCAGATATTTGGCTGCCACGGCAGAGGTCGCCGCGGTGCGCAGTGCCGTCAGGATGGTCATCTCGGAAATGAGGAGCGGATAGCCGCTGTCGACATCGGAGAGCACCCCGAAGGCCGTCACGGTCTGGCGGCCTGTGCGGGTGTTCTTGGGGTGACCGTTGACGTATTTGAAGCCATAGAGCGTGCCGTCGCTGGTCGGCATCAGTTCGATCACGCCTTCCTGCGAGTGGGAGGCGATACGCGGCACCTTGTCGAACGCCTCCCAACGGCGGAAATCCGCCTCGATATAGGCCGAAAGCTCCGTGAGGAAATTTTCCACGCCGACGTTCAGGACGAGATCCATCATGTTCTCGACGCTGATGAACGGCACGATGTTCAGGTTTGGCAAAGCTGGCATTGTTGGCTCCTTGGGGGAGATCATATCCTTTTCAGGCAACGCACGCCATGCATGCCATAGCAGCTCCCTTCATTCACCCCTTGTCGTTCATCGCTTCACGGAGCGCATCGTTGATGCGATCCTGCCAGCCGGGGCCATCCTCCTGAAAATAGGCGAGCACGTCGCTGTCGAGCTTCAGGGACACAAGTTCCTTGACGTTCGGCGGCGCGCGCCGCTCGACCGCGGGAGCCGGAGTGGTCTTCTTGGCCGGCGCAAACAGAGCCTCTGCGGCCTCGAGCGGATTGACGGGCCGGCGCGGGGGACGTGTCATGATCATCTCCGTAGAAAGGGAAGGGGTCCGCCGCAGTTGTTTCTGCCTGCAGACGCGGCTCCCGTCTCGAACTATCAGCAAGCGCGGCGAAATAGCAATCGCCGAGCAGGGGGCTACCCGACCAGTGCTGGATTCCGATGCCGGTCGAGACCTTGACGATCGAACCGGGCGACGTCTATTTCGCTCCGAAATCTCATTTCCCGCCATTCGAAGACAACGGGGGAGGACACGCTTCATATCCTGATCCTCTTCTATCATCGTTCAAAACCAGTACAGGCTTGTCATGATCCAGGACTTCTCTTCCATCATCCAGCGTTTCGGTGTCGGCAGCCGTGGAAGTTCGGCTGTCGTGCATCAGGGCACCGGCTATTTCGCGGTGACGCCCCAGTCGCCCTATGACGGGGATCTGAGCGTTGCCGAACAGACCCGGCAATTGTTGGCCAAGGCAGAAGCGCGGCTTGCCGAAATCGGCAGCGCCAAGCAGGGTCTGATCTTCTGCGCCATCATGCTCGCCGACATGGACGGTTATGCCGAAATGAACGAGGTCTGGGACGCCTGGGTTTCGGGCATGGCTCCGCCCGCCCGGGCCTGTTTCGAGGCGCGGCTTGCCAATCCCGCCCTCAAGGTCGAGATGATCATGGTGTGCGCTGCGGCATCGGCCGAGGCTTAGTCTCAGGATCGATGCGCATTACGCATGGGTGACCTGAGGTATTGTTGCTTTTCCAGGCAGTTTCGAGCGCCTATATCATCGTCATCGAACGACGCCGGAGCCAAGAACGGATGCTGACGTCAGACAGTCTCAGGAAAGGGACCCGATCATGAACGTAGCACGCTCTTTCAACAACTGGCGCAAGTATCGCCAGACCGTCTCCGAACTCGGCCGCATGACCAGCCGCGAACTGCAGGACCTCGGCATCGACCGCGCCGACATCCGCAACGTCGCCCGCGCAGCCAGCGCTCGCTGACCGCAATATCTCTGCCGGAATTTGCATGACGCCCGCCATTGTCGCGGGCGTTTTTGCGTCGAGCACCTGCTCTGGTCCGGACCTCCTTCGAGCTCCGTGTTCCGGTATGCGTTTTTCGTATAGCTGCACTGCAACATAATGGGTATCAATCGAGCCGGGCGGGTGTATAGTCATACTTATCGAAGCGATGCACCTCCTCCCGCAGAGCTTCGTGTTATCAGACGGCCCACTCCTCCTCCCAGGGACGTCTGTAGGAATGGCGGCACTCCTCCTCCCAGCCGCTGTTCGGTTCTTTTCGGAAAGCCTGCCGCACCTCCTCCCGCGGCAGGCTTTTTCGTTTTGGGGCTGAGGGTTTTCCAAAATTCAAATTGCGCGTCTTTGGCCGTGTCCGCCCGATGTGGTAACGGGCGATCTTTATCCGCGCCTGAAAGTCGGGTGGGGCAGGGAGGCGATTCTCCGCCTGGGAAAGCGGCGGCGCCTGCCGGAAACGTCCTTCGAGTTGCCGGGAGCCGCCTGCGGATCCTTATGGCGAGACCGAATCCCCTGTAGCGGCCCAGAATCGCAGCCGTCACTGAACCGCCAGAAGAGGTGGTTCGTATGCTGCGCGCGGTCGTTCTGGCGCGCCTTTTTTCTCCTCGCGCCCGGCATTTTCTTCATCGCGAAGCCAACGTCCGGCGGGGCGAGCTTGATAGAGAGGAAGATCGTAACGATCGGTTAAAATCAGGCTCTCTGCGAGGCTCCCGTTTACCGTTTGTTAACCATGTCAGCGCTAGAAATCAGTCAACGATTTCTTTACGCAGATGACCAAAATGCTAACAGACGCTCGCTCTATCCGCATCAAGGGCCGCTCTTTTCTGGCGGTTGTCCTTGCCCCTGATCTTCCCTTCGACGACTGGCTCATCCGGCTGGATGACCTTGCGGCACGTTCCGCGGGTTTCTTTCTGGGCCGGCCTGTCGTGCTCGACGTGACCGATCTGCCGATCGACCGCGCCCAGCTGAAGGATCTCATCACTGAGCTGGCCGGACGCAACGTCAATATCATGGGCATCGAGGGCGGCCGCCCTTCGATCCTCGGTCCCGGCATGCCTCCGGCGCTTAAAGGTGGCCGGCCGGTCTCCGACGAGGCCGTCGCCAAGGAGCCGATCATCGAGCTGCGCAACGGCGAGCCGAAGCCGGTCGCGCCGGAGGTTCGGTCCGCATTGCAGTCGATCGTCATCCGTGAGCCGGTCCGCTCCGGCCAGTCGGTCATCTTTCCGGAAGGCGACGTGACGATCATCGGCTCGGTCGCTTCAGGCGCCGAAATCATCGCCGGCGGATCGGTGCATATCTACGGGACGCTGCGTGGCCGGGCCATGGCAGGATCGCTTGGAAACGCCTCGGCGCGCATCTTCTGCCGCAAGCTCGAAGCCGAGCTGGTGGCAATCGACGGCATCTACAAGATGGCGGAAGACATGGCCCCGGGCCTTCGCGGACAGCCAGTCCAGCTTTGGCTCGAAGGGGATTCGATCATTGCAGAGAAACTTATTTGAGCCGAAGCCGGCCAGCAAACAGGAGAGCAAGATGGGGAAAGTCATCGTAGTCACTTCAGGCAAGGGCGGGGTTGGCAAGACGACCTCGACTGCCGCATTGGGAGCGGCTCTGGCGCAGCGAAACGAACGGGTTGTCGTCGTCGATTTTGACGTCGGGCTGCGCAACCTCGACCTGGTGATGGGCGCCGAGCGCCGGGTCGTTTACGACCTGATCAACGTCATTCAGGGCGAAGCCAAGCTTTCGCAGGCACTGATCCGTGACAAGCGGCTGGAGACGCTGTTCCTGCTGCCGGCCTCGCAGACGCGCGACAAGGACAACCTGACACCCGAGGGTGTGGAGCGGGTCATTACCGAGCTGAAGCGGGTCTTCGACTGGGTCATCTGCGACAGCCCGGCCGGGATCGAAAGCGGCGCCACGCTCGCCATGCGCCACGCCGACATGGCGGTGGTGGTCACCAATCCGGAAGTCTCGTCGGTTCGCGACTCGGACCGCATCATCGGCTTGCTCGACTCGAAGACGATGAAGGCTGAGCGCGGCGAGCGCATGGAAAAGCACCTGCTGCTGACGCGCTACGACGCCAACCGCGCGGAGCGGGGCGACATGCTGAAGGTCGAGGACGTGCTAGAGATCCTCTCCATCCCGCTCATCGGCATCATCCCGGAAAGCATGGATGTCCTGCGCGCATCGAACATCGGCGCGCCGGTCACCCTGGCGGACGCACGCAGCGCACCGGCCATGGCCTATTTCGATGCCGCACGCCGGCTTGCAGGAGAAGTTCTGCCGATCACGATCCCCGGGGAAAAGCGGGGGATATTCGGCAAGATCTTCGCACGGAGGGCCGCATGACTATATTCAACCTTTTCCGCAAACAGCGCTCCGCACCCACGGCCCGCGAACGCCTGCAGGTGCTTCTCGCCCACGAACGCTCGTCGAACGGCTCGGACCTCGTATCCTTGCTTCGCGAGGAGATTCTTGCGGTAATTGCCAAACACGTGCAGGTCGACAGCGACAAGGTGCAGGTCAAGATGGATCGCGACGAGAACGTCACGATCCTCGAGATCGACGTCGAGATCCCGTTGGGTGCCGTCAGCCAGGCTGCCTGAGCCGGCAGACTCAGCAGGGTCATGAGTTTCGAAACGCGGACAATCCGGTTGTCCGCGTTTCGTGTTTCGCGCCTGCTTGCGCGAACGAAGGCAGCGTGCCTGGCACGTCGCTTGCTTCGTAAAACGGTTGCCCCTGCAAAAGGAAACGGCCGTGTACGCGAACATAAATCCCTCCATCGACGTCAGGTTGCTGCGCACCACCTATCTGCTGCTGAGGGAGCGCAATGTCTCCAAAGTCGCGGTGCTGCTCGGACACAGCCAGCCGGCGGTCAGCGCTTGCCTCAAGAAGGCACGGGAAATCTTCTCCGATCCGCTTCTGGTGCGCAGCGGCCAGAAACTGGTGCTCACCGAGCGCGGCGAAGAGGTGATGACCTCGATCGCGGCAATGCTCGAAGGCCTGCTGGACACGCTAAACCGCAGCAGCCAGTTCGATCCCGGCATGGTCCACAGCCGGATGCGGATCGCCGCGGTCAATTGTTTCGGCACCTTCCTCATCCCGCCGATCGCCACCAGCATCCGGCGTGAAGCGCCCGGCATATCGGTCGATTTTTTTGCGCCCTCCGAACAGAGCGATCTCATCGAGGATCTGGGGTCCGGCCGGGTGGACATGGTGATCGGCAACTGGCCGGCGCCGCAGCAGAGCCTGAAGTCGAGCACACTCCTGCATTGCGAGATTGCCTGTGTGGTCCAGAAGTCGAACCCCCTGGCGAAGCGCGGCCGCCTTCTTCTCGACGACTATCTCGATGCTGACCACGTCTCGCCGACGCCGGGCTCGAATGCGGTCTACAGCCCGATCGATGGGCGGCTGGCGCAGCTCGGGATGCGGCGTCGCATTGCCATGTCGGTTCCCGAATACGCGCTG
The DNA here is from genome assembly GCF_002968675.1 of Neorhizobium sp. T25_13. NCBI lineage: Bacteria > Pseudomonadati > Pseudomonadota > Alphaproteobacteria > Hyphomicrobiales > Rhizobiaceae > Neorhizobium > Neorhizobium sp. T25_13. The sequence continues at coordinate 497,519 of NZ_PVBI01000004.1, read as the reverse complement.
ATCCCGGCAATCCTTGCCGAAACCGACCTGATCTTCACGACGGCGCGACCCTATGCCGAATATATCGTCGCGAATGCTCCGGCCAACCACCTGCAACTCGTCGGGGCACCGCGGGAATTCGACCAGATGAACCTCTACCTTCTATGGCACGAACGGGCCCATAACAGCGGCGCCAACCGGTGGCTGCGCAATGTCATCCGCACTGTCGCGCGGCGCTTCGACCAGACGCTTCATCCGGTTCCGTCCGAAATGCCGCTGCGGGCGGTGTCCTGAGACCAATCGAGTATAAGCAAACGGATATACCCGCTATCGACGGTCGTGGCATTCACCCGCGGACAAAATTTGCCCATGTTGAAGGCAGGATTTACATCTGCCAAAGAATTGAGCAGGTAGATTTAGCGCCGGGAATTTCGAATGCTGATGCACACCCTTCTCGTGGATGGCGCCAATCGCGATCCCGACCACGCCTGTTTCCACTGGGTCGATCGCGACAGGAGCCTGACCTATGCCGGGGCCGTCGAAGCGATGGAGCGCGCGGCGGGCGCATTGCATAGTCTCGGGGTCAGGCCCGGCGACCGGGTGACGATCTTTGCCCACAATGGCATGGACTATCTGACGACGATGCTGGGCTGCTGGCGGCTCGGGGCGATTTCAGCTCTCGTAAACGTCAAATTCGTCGACGAACTTGCCTATTATTTCGGCGATCACCAGCCGACTGCGGTCGTTTATACCCATGACAAACATGAACAGGTGAGCGCTGCAGCCGCCGGCGTGCCGACGATCCGGGCATTGATCTGCATGGACGGGCCGCAACCGGGCGCTCACTCTCTGCCGGAGTTGATGGCGGCTGCCCTGCCGGTGCCTGCCGATCCGGGCAACGAAGATGCGATTGCCCATCTTTCCTATACGTCCGGGACCACCGGCAAGCCGAAGGGCGCCTGCCTCAAGCATGAGCCGACGGTGAGGGCGACCCGCTGCATCGCCGAGCGGCTGCAGATCACGGCGGACGACGTTTCGTTCGGCCCGAGCGCCCTGTCGAGCTCCTATCAGCTGGTCGGAAATCTTTTGCCGCAGCTGTCGCGCGGCGCGGCGATCAACGTGATGGGCCGCTGGACGCAGGAGACCGGTTTCGATGCACTCGAAGCTCGCGGGGCGACCATGCTGATCGCCAATCCTCCGATCCTGACCGATCTCCTCAACGAGGCCGCGATCCGCGGCCATGCACCGGCGAAGCTGCGCATGAGCATGTCGGGCGGCGGGCCGGTTCCGCCGGTGCTCAAGGCCGGCTGGCTGGAAAAGCTGAAGCTGCCGCTGGTCGAAAGCTATGGCCAGTCGGAGCTCGGCGGTTTCGTGGCACTCGGTTTCCCGAAACTCGACAGCGCCGACATCGAGACCCGTCGTGCTGGCATGCCGCTGCCGGACAAGGAAGTCCGCATCCTCAATTCCGACGGTTCCGAACTTCCCTGTGGTTCGGTCGGCGAGATCGCGCTTCGCGGCGGTTTCATGTGGGGTTACTGGGGCAAGCCCGAAAAGACTGCCGAGACGCTGCGCGACGGCTGGCTGTGGACCGGCGATATCGGCACGATCGACCGGCACGGCTTTGTCACCATGATGGGACGTCGCTCGGAGCTTCTCGAGGTCGGCGGCGAGACCTGGTATCCGCGCGATGTGGAAGAGGCGCTGTCGACGGTGGCCGGCATCGAGCAGGCGGCGGTGATCGGCGTCCCGGATCCGACCATGAAGACGCGGCCGGTCGCCTTCGTGCAGGCCGCCGCGCCCGTCGATGGCGAGGCCGCCAAGGCGCAGATCGCAGCGACGCTTCCCTACGATCTTTCCGTCATGACGGTGATCTCGCTTGCAGAGCTGCCCATGACCCCCACCGGCAAGATCGCCAAGGCGGAGCTGGCGGCACGCGCCGCGGCGGCCTGAGCGACAATCGAGGACATAACCATGAAACTGAAATCGCATTGGTGGTGGGACCACACGGCAAGGGACTTCTCCGAGTTCGAGATGGAGAAGTTCGTCGCAATCCTGCCGATCGCCGCAGTCGAACAGCACGGGCCACACCTTCCGGTCCGCGTCGATGCCGCGATCAATGCCGGCGTCGTCGCCCGCACGGTCGAACTGATGGAAGACGACCTGCCGGTTCTGGTGCTGCCGATGATGCCTGTCGGCAAGTCGGTCGAGCATACTGCCTATCCGGGGACGCTGACCTTCAACTACGACACGCTTGCCAAGATGTGGTTCGAGCTCGGAGAGAGCGTCAATCGCGCCGGCTGCCGCAAGATCATCTTCGTCAATTCGCATGGCGGCCAGCCGCAGGTGATGGACATCGTCTGCCGCGAGCTGCGCATCAAGCTCGACATGTTCGCCGTCAGCGCCTGGGCGAGTGCCGGCGCCGATTTCTCCGACCTGTTCAGTGCCCATGAGATGAAGCACGGCATTCACGGCGGCGAAGCGGAGACCAGCGTGATGCTGCATCTGCATCGCGAGCTGATCGACATGCAGTATGCCGAGGACTTCGTGCCGGTCTCCGTCGAGCTCGAAGCGGCTGGCGGGTTGCTGATGCCGGAAGGCCGGATCGGTTACGGTTGGCAGACCCAGGACGTGCAGCCCTCCGGCGCCTGCGGCAATGCGGCTGCCGGCGATGCCGAACGCGGCCGGCTCTATGTCGAGCGCAGCGCCGCCAACCTCCTGAAGCTGATCAAGGAAGTGCTGGATTTCCCGCTCGACCGGATCACCTCCAAAACCATGTACAAGGGCTGATGACTTGACGACTCGACGCGCACCATATGGCGTTGCCGGCCCCGAAAGGGGCGAGCTTCTGCTGGATGACGGCGTCGTGCTGGTGTCGGATATCTATCGTCCTCAGGGGGAGGGCAGGTTCCCGGTGCTGCTGATGCGCCAGCCCTACGGGCGTGCCATCGCCTCGACTTTGGTGCTCGCGCACCCTTCCTGGTACGCCGCGCATGGCTATATCGCGGTCATTCAGGATGTGCGCGGCTGCGGCGATTCCGGCGGTGTCTTCGAGGCCTTCGTCAGCGAGATCGCGGATGGCGCGCGCACTCTGGAATGGGCGGCCGTATTGCCTGGAAGCAACGGCAAGCTCGGCCTCTACGGCTTCAGTTACCAGGCGGTGACACAGTATTTCGCCATTGCCGGAAAGGGGAGTGTGCGCCCGGATGCGATTGCGCCTGCGATGGGCTCCTGGATGCCACGCGACGACTGGGCCTATGAGGGCAATGCCTTCCGGCTCGGGCTTAATGTCGGCTGGGCGGCGCAGATGGCCCGGCTGACCGCGGCGCGGCGGGAGGATGCCGCAACCTTTTCTGCCCTCGACGGCGCGGCGGATGATGCGGCCCTTCGCGACCTGCTCGTCTCCCGGTCCAACATATCGCATCTCGCCAAATGGGTGGCGGACGAGAGCGACTATTGGGACGCGGTTTCGCCCGGCGTACTGCTGGCCGACGATCCGCTGGACATACCGGTTCTTCATACAGGGGGCTGGACCGATTTCCTGCTTCAGGGAACCTGGGCCGCCGATGCAGCCTTTCGGCGGAAACATCCGGAGAGTTCACATCTGGTGATCGGCCCTTGGGCGCATGCGCCGTGGAACCGGTCATGCGGTGCCACCGACATGGGGCAGGAGGCGGAATTCTCGGTCGATCGCGCCCAACTGGCCTTCTTCGATTTCTATCTCAAGGGGCTTGGCGAACGACCGCAGCCGGTGAGGCTCTTCGACATGGGGCGGCGCCGTTGGGGCGATTTCGCAGATCGTCCCGTCAGCTCCGAAGCCGAATTTTTCCTCTCATCCTCAGGCCTTGGCGCGGCCATGGTCAGCGATGGCAGGCTGTCGAGGGGGAGCGGTGCTGAGGCCCGCGATACATTCGTCCACGATCCCACGCGCCCGACAGCGCTTGTCGGCGGTCATCTCGGGACGCCGGCCGGTTTTGCCGACCGCAGCGGCCACGACAACCGCGCCGACGTTGCCGTCTACACAAGCGCGCCCTTCGACGCGGCGAGGTCCTATATTGGGGAAGCCTTTGCCGAGATCGAGGTCGAGACGCAGTCCGAAGGTTTTGATCTCTGCGCGACGCTGTCGCTCGTCGCCCCGTCTGGAGAGGCGAAGGTGCTCAGTACCGCTTATGCCCGCCTCAACGGCGGCCGGCGGATTTTGGCGCGCATCAGCCTTCGCCCGATCTGTGTCACCGTCCTGCAAGGTTTCGCCTTGCGGCTTTCGCTGCAGGGCGCCGGCGTGCCGGTCTTCGAAGTTCATCCAGGCAACGGGCCGTTCGCGTCCGTGCCCGAAATGGCGCGGCGACCGATCACCATTTCCATCTGCCATGGCGGGACGACCCGTTCCCGCCTGATCATGCCCGAGGCTCTCGACCATGTCGCATAAGCACTACCTGACGCTCGACAACATCACGGCCACCTACGGCGATTCCGTCGCCGTCAGCGGCCTCACGATCGAGGTCGCCAAGGGCGAGCTTCTGTCGCTGCTCGGGCCGTCCGGCTGCGGCAAGACGACGACGCTCCGGATGATCGCCGGCTTCGTGCAGCCGTCGGAAGGCCGCGTCATCCTCAACGGCGAGGACATCAGCAAGCGGCCCGTCCATACCCGCAACATCGGCGTCGTCTTCCAGTCCTATGCGCTGTTCCCGCACCTGACGGCGCTCGACAATGTCGGTTTTGGGTTGCGCATGCGCCATGTCGGCAAGGCGGAATGCCGCGCCCGTGCCGCCGCCGCACTCGATACGGTCGGTCTCGGCGCCTATTACGACCGGTATCCTGGCCAGCTTTCCGGCGGCCAGCAGCAGCGCGTGGCGCTTGCCCGCGCGCTGGTGATCGAGCCGGACGTGCTGCTCCTCGACGAGCCACTTTCCAATCTCGACGCCCATCTTCGTGCCGACATGCGCACCGAAATCCGCACGTTGCAGCAGCGGCTCGGCATCACCACGGTGTTCGTCACCCACGACCAGCAGGAAGCGCTCGCCATGTCGGATCGCGTCGCGGTGATGAACAAGGGGTTGCTCGCCGAGATCGGCACGCCGGTCGGGCTCTGCGACCGGCCGCATTCGCCGTTCACCGCCTCCTTCCTCGGCGCCCGCACGGTGATCGAGGGGAGGACCGAGAACGGCCTGTTCGTTGCGCCGGGGCTCACCTGCGAGGGGGCGCCTTCCGGCGCCACCCGCCTCGTTCTGCGTGCGTCGCGGCTCAGGCTCTCGGACGGGCCAGGGCCGCTCAATGTCTCCGGCACGCTCGTCAATGCAGCCTTCCTCGGCGACACCTACGAAGCCGATATCCAATCCGCATGCGGCACGATCCGCCTGATCGTGCCTTCGGATATGCCGCCTCCGCCCCTCGGGACGCCGTGCAGCATCCAGACCCAGCCGGGTGGCGCCACATTCATCTGACCGAAAAAGGGGAACCAAGACATGAACGTCTCGCGTCGTACATTCAACAAGCTCATCGCCGGTGCCGGTCTCGCCGCACCGTTCCACATTATCCGTCCTGCCTCCGCGCAGGAGCCCAAGAAGGGCGACGAACTCGTCGTCGGCATCTGGGGCGGCGCGCAGGAAAAGATCGTCAGGGAACATGTCGAGAAGCCGCTCGTCGAGAAATACGGCTGCAAGATCAGCTATGTTCTCGGCGGTACCGGCGACCGCCGTGCCCGCGCCTATGCCGAGCGCGGCCGCCCGAGCTTCGACGTCCTCTACCTCAATATCTTCGAAAGCCGCCAGGCCGTGAAGGACGGCGTGACCCAGGCGCCGACGCCGGCCGTCAAGAACTTCGAGGCGCTCTATCCGAGTGCGCGAAAGGGCGGTTACGGCGTCGCTTTCAACCCCTGCACGATCGTCTATGACAAAACCAAGGCGTCGAAGCCGATCACCTCGTGGAAGGACATGTGGAACCCGGAATGGAAGGGCCGTATCGCCTGGCCGGATGGTCTGGGTGCCGAAGGCATTTCCGCGCTGATGATGGCCGCCCGCGTCTGGGGTGGAGACGAGAAGAACGCCGACATCGCCTTCGAAAAGGTCAAGGAGCTGAAGCCGTTCGCAGCGATCCAGGGCAGCCAGGCCCAGCTCTTCGAAATGTTCGACCAGAAGCTCGCCGATCTTTCGGTCGAGTTCGGCAGCTTCACGCAGTCCTATGTCGAAACGCGCAATCCCAATATAGCGATCGCCAAGCCGGTCGAGGGGCAGGCGCTTTCGATGAACGTCGCCTGCATCACCGAAGGCACCAAGAACCAGAAGCTCGCCGAGGAATGGATCAACCTGCACCTCTCCGAACCCTGCATGCTCGCCTACGCGCGCCAGATCTACTATTCGCCGACTGTCAGCAACATCACGGTCCCAGACGACATCAAGTCGAAGCTTGTGCTCGGCGATGCTGATGTCGCCAAGCTTGTTGATTTCGATTGGGACGTGATCAATGCCAGCCGCGCCAAGTGGCAGGCGAAATACGATCGGGAGATCGCGGGATGAACCGTTGGATCGGGCCGGCGCTTGCAGCGCCGGTCACCCTTTGGCTGCTTCTGTCCTTCGCGGCGCCGATGTTCGTGGTACTCGTGCTCTCCCTGCACGAGTATCCCGATCCTTTCGGCCCGCTGTTCATAACGCCGTCGATCGCGCAGTTCCGGGATATCGTCTCGGACGGCTTCTATTTCGGCGTCGTCTCCGAAACCATCCTGCTCGGCCTCGGCGTGACCGTGATCACCGCGCTTCTCGGTTACCCGCTCGCCCACTTTCTGGCACGGATGCCGGTGAAATACCGCGCAGCCGCGTTCGCCGTCATCCTCATTCCGCTGCTGACCAATGTCGTGGTGCGTTCGCTCGGCATCATTCTGCTGCTGGCACCGGAAGGGCTGATCAATTCGGTCACCGGGCTGATCGGCATCCCGCCGGCCCGGTACATGCTGTTCACGCACGGCGCGGTCGCGGTCGCGCTGGCGCAGGTCTTCCTGCCCTTCATGGTGCTGGCGCTCTACGACAATCTGCAGAACACCTCGCCGCGCGTGCATGAAGCGGCCCAGAGCCTCGGCGCCTCTCCTGCGGTCCGGTTCCTCACCGTCGACCTGCCGCTTTCGCTGCCCGGCCTGCGCTCCGGCACTGTGATCGTTTTCCTGATGGCGACCACGGCTTACGTTTCCGCCTCCCTGCTTGGCGGCAAAAAGGTCTGGACCACCGGCATGCTGGTGCTGCAGGAGGCGATCAAGAACCTCAATGCGCCGCTTGCCGCGGCACTTGCGATCATCATGACCGTCACCGGTCTCGCGTTTGCGGCGCTCTGCGCCTACTCGCTCAACCGCCTGATGCCGTGGCTGAAGGGCAAGCCCAGCAATCCCTGGAGCATTCCCCGCTGGCTGGTGCCGATCATCAACATCCTCGGGCCGATCGTTTCAAAACTGCTGCTCGCCATCTCGCTGCTGCTCCTGCTGCTGCCGCTGGTGCTGGTCTGCATCCAGAGTTTCAACGACGTGCCGCAGGCGACCGCTTCCGGCTTCCGCGGTTTCACCCTCAAATGGTACGAGGCGGTGTTTTTTGCCGGAACCTATGCGGATGCCTTCTGGGTGTCGGTGCGGCTTGCCGTCACCTCGATGCTGGTGGCGCTTTCGCTTTCGCTGCCGGCGGCCTTCGCGCTCGCCCGTTATCCGTTCAAGGGTCGCTCCGCGCTCCTGGCTTTCTGGCTGCTGCCGATGTCGCTGCCCCACGTGGCGATCGGGGTCGGAATGCTGCGGCTCTTGCAGATCTACCTGATCATTCCGCCCTTCCTCGGCCTCGTGGCGATCCATGTGATCGTCATCCTGCCGTTTGCGATCACGCTTCTGACCACCTCGGTCATGGGGCTCGACCGGGCGCAGGAGGAGGCGGCGGCGAGCCTCGGGGCAAGCCCGGTGCGGCGGTTTTTCCTGATCATCATGCCGGGTCTGGCGCCGGGACTGTTTGCGGCCGGTATCGTCGGCTTCCTGCTGAGCTTCGGCGAGGTGACGGTGACGAGCTTTCTCACCACCGCCCGCCTGACGACTCTGCCGGTCCGCATCTACGCGGAATCGACCTTCAGCCTGGAGCCGACCGCGCATGCCATCTCGGCCGTCCTGATCCTCTTCACGGTCATCGCGCTGGCTTTGCTGGGCAGGGTGGTCCGCCTCGACCGTCTCTACGCGCGGTAAACTGGAGAGGATTGCGGGCGGGTAGGCCGGTCCGCTTGACAGGCATACTGAAAACCGACAGTTATCGTCTTATTCCGAGGGGGGCATCTTGACGATGCTGAGATGGCGGTGAGCCGGACCCTTGAACCTGATCCGGGTCATGCCGGCGTAGGAACGGAAATAAGCGTCATTCGACGATACTTTCTCTTCTCCGCTTCACCTGGATCTCCGTGATTGACTGATCTGGAGATCGACCGATGACATCCATTCTTCCCGTGGTTCCGCGAGGATATCCGGTCCCGGCGTGCAGGTTCGGCGCGTAGCATCATGCGCGCGTCCCATGCGGTCATCGGCCTCGTCCTGCTTGTCGCCCTCTGGCAAGCGGGCGTCTGGCTGTTTGCTCCGCCCCGTTACATTCTGCCGTCTCCGATTGCCGTTGCTTCCGCCTTCGGGCGGCAGCCGGGTTTCCTGCTGCAGAACGGCCTCGTGACGCTGACGGAAATCGTGTTCGGTTTGGCGATCGGCGCAGGCCTCGGCATCGCCACGGCCTTCGGCGTCGCCGCGTTGCCGCGGCTTGGTCGTCTCGTCTGGCCGATGGTGCTGATCCTGCAGGCCTTTCCCGTCTTCGTGCTGGCGCCGATCCTGGTTCTCTGGCTGGGTTTCGGGCTGGCCTCGAAAGTGGCGATGACGACGATCATCATCTTCTTTCCGGTCGCGTCGGCCTTTGCCGATGGTCTTCGTCGCACCGACCAGGAAATCCTCGACGCCGTCTCGCTGGAGGGCGCGAACCACTGGCAGACGCTGGTGTCGATGCGCGTGCCGCTGGCGATCCCGAGCCTCGTCTCCGGTCTTCGGGTCGCTGCCCCGCTTGCGCCGCTTGGTGCGGTCGTCGGGGAATGGGTCGGCGCGTCCGGCGGGCTCGGCTTCGTGATGATCCAGGCCAATGCCCGCATGCAGACCGACACGGTGTTCGCGGCGATGACCATATTGGCAATCCTTACCCTCATTCTACGGCTTCTTATCGACCGGCTGACCGCCGGGCTCGCCCCGTGGGCCAGCGAAGCCGACCCTTCATCTTCATCCGCATCAGGGAGTTCCGTCCGATCATGATCCGTATCCTCACCGCGTCCTTCATTGCGCTGGCCAGTCTGGCTGCGCCCGTTTCTGCGCAGGCCGCCGACAAGCTCAGCGTGCTGCTCGAATGGTTCGTCAATCCGGACCACGCGCCGATGGCCATCGCCAAGCAGCGCGGGCTGTTTGCCGATGCCAATCTCGACGTCGAGCTCATCCCGCCGTCAGACGCCTCCGCGGTGCCGCGGCTGGTTTCGGCCGGCCAGGCGGATATCGGCATCCACTACCAGCCCAATCTCTATCTCGACCATGAGGCAGGGCTGCCGCTGGTGCGGTTCGGCACGCTGGTCGAGACGCCCTTGAACACCGTCACGGTGCTGGCGGACGGTCCGATCAAGAGCCTCAAGGACCTGAAGGGCAAGAAGGTCGGCTTTTCCGTCACCGGTTTCGAGGATGCGATGCTGAAGCGCATGCTGGCCTCCGAAGGGCTTTCGAACGGCGATGTGGAACTGATCAACGTCAATTTTTCGCTGTCACCGTCGCTGATCGGCGGCAAGGTGGATGCGACGCTCGGCGGTTTCCGCAATTTCGAGCTGACCCAGATGAAGATCGAGGGCCATCCGGGTCGCGCCTTCTTCCCGGAAGAGCACGGCGTTCCGGCCTATGACGAGCTGATCTTCGTCACCCGCCGCGATTCTGCCGCCGATAACCGGCTGCCGCGTTTCCTGCATGCCGTCGAGCAGGCTTCGATCTACATCACCAACCATCCGCAGGAGGCTTGGCAGCTTTTCGTCAAGGCCTATCCCAACCTCGATGACGAACTGAACCGCACCGCGTTCTTCGACACGCTGCCGCGCTTTGCCAAGCGTCCGGCCGCACTCGACCAAGGCCGCTATCAGCGCTTCGCCGCCTTCATGCAGGAAATGGGACTGATCAAGACCGTGCCGCCGATCGGGGATCTCGCGGTCGAAATCAAGTAAGCCAAGCTGCTGATATTGTTTGATTTGAACGCCGGGGTTCGCGTAACGTGATTTTCATGCCAGACAGGCTTTTCACGTTACGCACTTCGGAGTTTGCTTGACCATCGGACTTGCCCATGCGGAACTGATCGCGGTTCTGTCCGCCGTGACCGGCGACGAGCCGCGCGTGATGACGGTTCGCTCCGGCGATGCGCTGCCATCCGGGCCTTTCGAGCTTGGGCACAGGAGCCTGCAGGCCGGGCTTCGCGAATGGGTGGGGGACCAGACCGGCCATCCGCTCGGTTATCTCGAACAGCTCTATACCTTCGCCGACCGCGACCGGACCCATGAGGATGCCGAGGGGCGGACGATCTCGATCAGCTATCTCGGCCTGGTCCGCGAGCAGGCCGCACCCGGTGCCGGAAAACCCGGTTGGCACGGCTGGTACGAATATTTCCCCTGGGAAGACCATCGCGGGGGCAGGCCGGAGATACAGGCGGCCATCACCGACCGCCTGCAGGATTGGGTCGCTTCGGAAACGGCGCGCCGCGAACACCGCCGGCGCCGTGTCGATTTTGCCTTCGGCCTCGACGGCGCCGCATGGAACGAGGATCTCGGCCTGCAGCGTTACGAACTGATGTATGAGGCAGGGCTGGTGACCGAGGCCGGTTGTCCGCCGACCAAAAGTTTCGGGCGTTCGATGTTTGCCGACCACCGCCGCATCCTGGCGACCGGGATCGCGCGGCTGCGCGCCAAGATCAAATACCGCCCGGTGGTCTTCGAATTGATGCCTGAAAGTTTTACGCTGTCGCAATTGCAGCGCACCGTCGAGGCACTGGCTGGCTTGACGCTGCACAAGCCGAATTTCCGCCGGCTGATCGACCAGCAGGAGCTGATCGAGGAAACCGGCGAGGCGACCAGCGAAACCGGCGGGAGGCCGGCCAAGCTTTTCCGCTACCGTCATGCGGTCCTCGAAGAGCGTGCGCTTTCCGGTTCGAAACTTCCGCTTTCACGTAATTGACATAAACTCGAATCGAGAATATGTCTCTGCGCCGGATATACTCACTTCGAGTATAAAAGGAGCTGCTGATGAATTCTCCGCTTTCGGTTTCCCAGCTTTACGATCGTGTTAGCCGTGTCATCCCCAAGGCCGAGTGGATGAGCTACGAGGCGGATGTCGCAGCGATCCTTGAGTTGAAGCGCACCCGCAACGCCGTCATCCTCGCTCACAACTATCAGACGCCGGAAATCTTCCATGGCGTCGCGGATATCGTCGGTGACAGCCTGGCGCTCGCCCGCAAGGCGATCGACGTGGATGCGGATGTCATCGTGCTCGCCGGCGTGCATTTCATGGCAGAGACGGCAAAGCTGCTGAACCCCGGAAAGACCGTGCTGATCCCTGACATGGAGGCGGGCTGTTCGCTGGCGGATTCGATCACGCCCGCGGACATCGCGCTGCTGCGGCAGGCGCATCCCGGCGTGCCGATCATCACCTATGTGAACACTTCGGCGGCGGTGAAGGCGGCATCTGATATCTGCTGCACCTCCGGCAATGCCAAGCAGGTGGTGGAATCGCTCGGCGTTCCGAAAGTACTGATGATCCCGGACGAATACCTGGCGCAGAACGTGGCGCGGGAAACGGATGTCGAGATCATCGCCTGGCATGGCCATTGCGAAGTGCACGAGCTGTTCAACGCGCAGGATGTCCGCGATCTGCGCGAGGCGCATCCGGGCGTGGTGGTTCTGGCGCATCCGGAATGCCCGCCGGAAGTGGTGGCCGAGGCCGACTTTGCCGGTTCTACCGCCGTCATGTCCGATTATGTCGGCCAGAAGAAGCCGGCCCGCGTCGTGCTTCTGACGGAGTGCTCGATGAGCGACAACGTTGCCGTGCATCACCCGGATGTGGAGTTCGTGCGGCCCTGCAATCTCTGCCCGCACATGAAGCGCATCACGCTCGCAAACATCCGCAAGGCGCTGGAGGAAAACCGGCACGAGGTGACCGTCGATCCGTCGATCGCGGTTGCCGCCCGCCGCGCAGTCGAGAGGATGCTCGCCATATGACCGAAATCCTCGACCATCTCGCCGGCCGCGTCGCGATCGTCGGCAGCGGCCTGGCGGGGCTGGTGACGGCGTTGACCTTGGCGCCGCAGCCCGTCGTGCTGATCACCCGCGCCGCCTTGGGTGCGGAAACGTCGAGCGCCTGGGCGCAGGGCGGCATAGCTGCCAGCCTCGGGCCCGACGACAGCGCGGACCTGCATCTGGCCGATACGCTCGCAGCCGGCGACGGACTTTGTGATCCGACTGTGGCGGCTTCCATCCTGAGGCAAGCCCCGAACGCCATTGCCATCCTCGAAAAATTCGGCGTCCGCTTCGACCGGGCGGCCGATGGTTCGCTTTCGCTCGGCCTGGAGGCAGCCCATTCGCGCCGCCGTATCGTGCATGTGGCGGGCGACGGCTCGGGTGCGGCGATCGTCCGGGCTTTGGTCGAAGCCGTTTCCAGGACACCGTCGATCACGGTGCTCGATGGTGTCGAGGCTCGTCGGCTTTTGACGGATGGCGGCGCAGTGTCCGGCCTGCTCTGCGCGGCGGGGTCGGGCGCAGTAGTTGTTCCGACCTCGCGGGTGGTTCTGGCGACCGGCGGTCTCGGTGGACTTTATGACGCGACCACCAATCCGACCGGCAATTTCGGCCAGGGTGTGATGCTTGCGGCACGGGCGGGCGCGCTGCTTGCGGATATGGAATTCGTGCAGTTCCACCCGACGGCGCTCGATTCGCAGCGGCGACCGCTGGCGCTGGTGAGCGAGGCGGTGCGTGGCGAGGGCGCGGTGCTGGTCAACGAAAGGGGCGAGCGTTTTCTCGCCCGCGAACCCGGTGCCGAACTGGCGCCGCGGGATATCGTGGCCCGTGCGATCAGCGCCGAGATCGCCCGCGGCGGGCGCGTCTTTCTCGATGCCCGGCCGGCGCTTGGAAGCCGGTTCTCCGGGCGGTTTCCGGCGATCGACGCGCTCTGCCGGGAGGCGAGCGTCGATCCCAATTCCGACCTCATTCCGGTTCGTCCCGCCGTTCATTACCACATGGGCGGGGTGTCGACGGACGCGAATGGCCGCAGCTCGTTGTCCGGTCTCTGGGTGGTGGGCGAGGCGGCTTCGACCGGTCTCCACGGCGCCAACCGGCTCGCCAGCAACTCGCTTCTGGAAGCGGCCGTGATGGGCATGCGGGCAGCGCGGGACCTCTCGGCGATCTCTGCCGGAACGGTTTATCAGATCACCGATGCCGAATTGCCGGTGCCGGCGGATATTTCTCCCGTACGGCCGATCGTATCGCGGCATCTCGGCGTCCTCAGAAATGCCGGCGCTATCCATGGTGCGATCGCCGGTCTGTTGCCGCTTGTCGAGAGCGAAGGACCAGCCGCCGATCCGGCGATCGTCGCGCTGCTGATCGCCGTCTTCGCATCGCTGCGAAAGGAATCCCGCGGGGCGCATGCGCGCACCGATTTCCCGTTGAAGCTTGGCTATGCGGAGCGGCGGCAGATGCGTCTTGCCGATGCGCTGGAAATTGCCCGCGCGACCGCTTCCCATCCCCTTGCCCGGAGTGCCTGACATGATCCTTGCAACCCTTCCGCGACTTCTCGTCGAACCGCCTGTGCGCCTAGCACTTCTGGAAGATCTCGGCCTTGCCGGCGACGTCACGTCGACGGCGGTCATTCCGGCCGGTCATCGCTCGACGGTCGTCATGGCGGCCCGCAAACCGGGTGTCATCGCCGGACTCGACGCGGCCGAGCTCGCTTTCCAGCTCGTCGATCCGAAGATCGTCATGACCCGCCATATCGAGGACGGCAGGGCGGTTAAGCCGGGTGACGTGATCGCCACGATCGAAGGTCCGTCGCGCGGCCTTCTGACCGGCGAACGGACGGCACTGAATTTCCTCGGCCATCTCTCCGGCATCGCCAGCGTCACGGCCGGCATTGTCGCGGCGATCGAAGGCACCAAGGCTTCGGTCGTCTGCACCCGCAAGACGACACCGGGGCTTCGGGCGCTGGAAAAATACGCGGTACGCGCCGGCGGCGGCATGAACCATCGCTTTGCTCTCTATGATGCGGTGCTGATCAAGGACAATCACGTGGCGATTGCCGGCGGCATAACCGAAGCCATCCGCCGCGCCAAGGCAGGCGTCGGGCATATGGTCAAGATCGAGGTGGAGGTGGATACGCTCGACCAGCTTCACGAAGCCATGGAGGTCGGTGTCGATGCGGTGTTGCTCGACAACATGACCCCGGAGCAGCTTCGCGAGGCGGTCGGCATCGTCGCCGGCCGGGCGATCACCGAGGCGTCAGGCGGGATCACGCCGGCGACTGCCGCCGCCGTGGCGGCTTCGGGCGTCGATCTGCTCTCCGTCGGCTGGATCACCCACAGCGCGCCGACGCTGGATATCGGGCTCGATTTTCGCTCTGCAAATTAGCTGACCGACGGCGCCAGAGGCTTCCGGTGCCGTTGAAAACAATGGTACATCCTTGATCCGCAACACCGGACGGGCAAGGAGTACAAGATGCCGAGAATACCCGAAGAACAGATCGACGCCGTGCTCGCTCTTGTCGATGCCGAAATCGACGAGAGCCTCGCGCGCCTCTTTGATCTGATCCGTATTCCGAGCATCTCGACCGACCCCGGCTATCGCGACCAGTGCAAGGCGGCGGCCGAGTGGCTGAGCCGCGATCTCGGATCGATCGGCTTCGAGGCCTCCGTCCGGCCGACCACGGGCCATCCCATGGTTGTCGCGCACCAGAAGGATGCGGCCGGGCCGCATCTGCTGTTCTACGGGCATTACGACGTCCAGCCGGTCGATCCGCTGGCGCTCTGGACGAGCGATCCGTTCGAGCCGCGGCTGGAGCCGTTGCCGAACGGCGATACCGCGATCGTCGCGCGCGGCGCCTCGGACGACAAGGGGCAGATGATGACCTTCGTCGAAGCCTGCCGTGCCTGGAAGGCGGTGACCGGCAGGCTGCCGGTGCAGGTCAGCATCCTTTTCGAAGGCGAGGAGGAGGCGGGCAGCCCAAGCCTTGCGCCGTTCCTCGATGCCACCGCCGAGGAACTAAAGGCCGACATGGTCTATGTCTGCGACACCGACATGTGGGACCGCGAGACGCCGGCCGTCACCACCATGCTGCGCGGGCTCTACAGTACCGAGGTCGAGATTACCTGCGCGGACCGGGACCTGCATTCCGGCATGTTCGGCAATGCCGCCCGCAACGCGCTGCAGGTTCTATCGGATGTCGTCGCGAGCCTCAGGACGCCGGACGGCGGCGTGGCGGTCGAGGGTTTTTACGATGGCGTCAAGGAACTGCCGGAAGCCATCAAGGCGCAGTGGCAACGGTTGCCGTTCGACGAGAAGGGTTTTCTCGCCGATATCGGGCTCGCGATCCCGGCGGGCGAGGCGGACCGGTCCATCCTCGAACAGGTCTGGGCGCGGCCAAGCTGCGAGATCAACGGCATGAGCGGCGGTTATACGGGCGAAGGGTTCAAGACGGTCATCCCGGCCAAGGCGACCGCCAAGATATCGTTCCGGCTGGTCGACGGACAGGTTCCGGAAACGATCCGAGATGCCTTCAAGGCGCATGTCGCTGCGCGTATTCCGGCCGACTGCTCGGTGACGTTCAAGGATTTCGGCCTGGCGCCGGCGACCGTGATGCCGATCGAAAGCCCGTTTCTGACGAAGACGCTCGCAGCGCTTTCGACCGAATGGGAATGCGAGGCGGCGCTCGCCGGAACCGGCGGCTCAATCCCGATCATCGGTGAGTTCAAGCGCCGGCTCGGCTGCGACGCGTTGCTGGTCGGCTTTGCCCGCTTCGACAACCGCGTTCACAGCCCGAACGAGAAATACGACCTGTCGAGCTTCCACAAGGGCATCCGCTCCTGGGTCCGCATTCTCGCCGAGCTTGCCGACTGATCCTGCCGCCGCTCAGGCCTTTTCGAAGAGCGGCGAGATCATCATTTCCGGCACGAGCACAAGTCCCTTGTCGGTGATGCGGATTTCCGGGATGACCGACAGCGGGATGAGGTTGAAGCCCATATAGGCGATGGTGCAGCCTGCCTTTTCCCATTCGAGCTTGAGGGCCTTCACCTCGTCGGCGACCTCGTGGACGCGTTTGTCGGAGAGCAGGCCGGCGATCGGCAGCGGCACCATTGCGGTGACCTTTCCGTCCATCACGACGCAGACGCCGCCCTGTTTTTCCTCGATCGCATCCAGTGCCAGCTGCATGTCGGTCTCATTCGTGCCGGCGACGATGATGTTGTGGCTGTCATGGCCGACCGAGGAGGCGACGGCGCCCTTTTTCAGGCCGAAACCGTTCAGCAGCCCGTGTGCGACATTGCCGGATGATTTGCCGTGCCGCTCGACGACGGTGACGAAGCAGAGGTCGTGGCGGTCGAAATGTGCCTGCCAGTGGTCGGCAGGTTCGAGCGTCACCGGCACATGGCCGAGCGTGATGCCGGGAAGCTCGGTGCGGATCGTATGGGCAACGACGGTATCAACGGGAAGGCCGGGTGCCAGTTTCAGGTTCTTCGGCAGTTTGACTGTGTGATAGGCGGCTTCCGGATAACGATAGGGTTTTGAAAGCGCTTCATCCAGGATTGGCGTGATCTTGCGGTTGTCGACCACCAGTTCGCCGCCGTACCAGGTGCTGACCGGTTTCAGGTCGTCGGTCAGAAGTACGAGGTCCGCCCTCCGTCCGCCGCCAAGTCCACCGATCTCGCCTTCCATGCCGAAACGGGTCGCGCCGTGCAGCGAGCCCATCGCCCAGGCCTGTTCCGGCGTCATGCCGGCCTTGACCGCTTCGCGCGTCACCCAGTCGAGCCCGAAGGCGAGCAGGTCCTCGGCGTCGCGATCATCGGTGCAGACGGCGACGCGTTTATGCGAGGCGCCGAGTTCGGTGATCGTCCTGATCGCATGCGGCAGGGAATGCCACGGCGTCGTCGGCGGGCCGCCGCGCAGGAAGAGCCAGACGCCGGCTTCGAGCAGGTCGTCGGCGATGTCGCGGTCGATCGCCTCATGGGTATCGGTGACGCCGGAAGCTGCATAGGCGGCGACGAATTCCCGGCCGTAGACATGGCCCGAGACCGGCCGGCCGCGCTGGAGTGCCGCGGCGAGGATCGCATGGCTGCGCTCGTCGCCCATAGCGACCGGGACGAAATCCATCTTTTCGCCGAGCGCCACCGCCTCAGGCCATTTGTCGAACAGTGCGGCGATTTTGGCGGGTGTCAGGTCGCCGCCGGCGGTTTCGAGTTCCGGAGACGTCGCAGGCACGGTGCTCGGCACGGTCAGGAAGATCGATAGTGGTGCCAGGCGCGCATCTTCCAGCATCGCCTCGACGCCCGCGACGTCCATGACATTGCCGATCTCGTGGCTGTCGCAGAAGATCGTCGTGGTGCCGTTGAGGAGTGCTGCCTCGGCATAGGCGCAGGCGGTCACCATCGAGGATTCGATGTGGATATGCGGATCGACGAGGCCCGGGGCGATGATGCCGCCCTTGGCATCGTAGAGCTTTGCCGAGCCGTGCCGGTAGCTGCCGGCCGGTTTGACGGCTGCGATGCGACCACCCGAAACCCAGACTTCGCGACCGTCGAGAATGCGCTCCGAATAGGTGGACAGCACACGGGCACCCTGGATGACCAGATCGGGATCGCGACGGGCGGAAGCCACATCGGCGAGACGGCGGGTCATGGTCGAAAGCGGTGGGACGGAGAAGCGGGTGAGGGTGCTCATGAAAATCTCATTTCGAGGACACTGGGAGGGACAGGCAAGATTGTAGGGAACGCCGGCATGGCAAGGAAGCGCCATTAGGAAGGGAACACAATTGGAGCGTTGCCGAAATTCGAACTCTTGCGACGAAATATGCTGCTTTCCAGCAACGCTCAGGTTTGGGATAGTGTACTCAAGGCAATGAAAGGCAAACGATCCGATGGCCTATATCATCACCGAACCTTGTATCGACGTGAAGGACGGCGCCTGCACCGCGGCATGTCCCGTCGACTGCATCTACGAGGGCGGGCGGATGTTCTATATCCATCCGGACGAATGCATCAATTGCGGCCTCTGTCTTTCGATCTGTCCGGTCGATGCCATCGCCTACGACGAGGAGGCGACCGAGGCGCAGATGGCCTTCGTTCCGGTGAACCGGGATTATTTCGGAGCCGAGGTCACCGGGCTGGGATCGCCCGGCGGCTGGGACAAAAGCCGGACGCGGAATGTCGATCACCCGGTGGTGACATCGGCGCCTGCGCGCGAGGCGGCTCACTAAGCGTTGGTCCAACTTCCGTAATAGGCGCGGGTGGCCGTAATCAGCTTGCCGCATCTTTCCCGCTCGATGGTCAGGCGCGGCAGGTCGGCCCTGGCCTGGGCCAGCAGTTCCTTGCGAGCCGCATCGAAATCGACATTCACGAGCCTGCCGTCCCGCATGACCGGCCGGCCGGCGACATAGACGGCCTTGGCGTGGGCGGCGGACATGCGGTTCAGCAATACTTCCGCCTCGTCGAGATCGTCGAAGACGCTGTCGGCGATCAGGGCCTCATAGTCGACGACCGTAAAATCCTCTCCGAGCGGGGCGTTGACGACGGTCGCGCCAGTGCGAATGGCGGCGTCGAAAATGTTGGCAGCGGTGAAATCTCTCTCAAGCCCGCGCCCGCCATGCAGGAAATAGAGAAGCCGCATTTCGCGCCAGAGATCCTGGTCGTCGTCGAAGGCGCTGCCGTCCAGCCCGATGCCGAAGCGGAGGCCGCGCTTGACGGCATCTGCGAGCGGCGCGGTGCCGGAGCGCAGGCGCAGGTTGGCGGAGGGATTGGAGACGAGCTGGACGCCGCGTTCGGCCAGCAATTCGTATTCGTCCGGCCGGAGCTGCACGCCGTGGGCGACCGCCAGACGCGGCGAGAGGAAGCCGATCTCATCAAGATAGCGCACGATGCCTTGCGGGAAGCGTCTGTCCAGCCATGCTCGCTGCCGTGGGCTTTCGAGCAGGTGCATGTGGATGCGGCGATTGTTGGTGGCGGATGCCTCGGCAATAGCTTCGAGCAGTGCGTTCGAGCACCATTGCGGGCCGATTGGGCCGTATTGGACATCGACCAGAGGATTGGAATTCGCGGCGGCGACGGCATCGGCGGCGGCGAGCTGATCGCGGAACGGGGCATAGCGTGGGGCGAGGGGAGACAAAGCCTCCCATTCCGCTGGGCTGAGGAAGGGCTTCAACCTTTCCGGACCTCCGTCATAGGCCCAGGCGTCATGGTCGAGAAGCGGGCAGGAGAGACCAAGCCGGATACCGACGTCCCCCGCTGCGCGGATCACCTCCAGGGCTTCGTCGACCATGCGGGCCGCATTCAGGGAATTGTGGCAATGGATGGTGGCGGCGACACCGGTCTTTGCGAGGCGTCCGAAGGCGACGAGAGCTTCGAGATAGGCGTCGGTGCGGGGGCGGAGCCGCATGGTCGGGATCCAGGTTTCCAGCGCATCGTCGAGGCTGCCGAAATCGAGCGTGCGGATGCCGTAACCGTGGTCATGGGCGTTGACCGGCATAGGCAGGATGAGATCGCCGGGGGTAAGCGGAATGGCGGAGGCGAGCATGGGAAGGGCGACTCGCACTGCCTCGCCGCGCAGGGCCTTTTCGTGGCCCGGACGCTGCAGGAAACGCTTGTCTTTGTTCGATGTCACCGCTTGATGACCTCCGCAATCTGGTTGCTGAACTTTTCGAGATCGACGCTGAGGGCCTCGATGACTGCCTCCGTCGCGTGGGTGAGCTGCCGGTTATGGGGCGCGACGATGCCGACCTCCATGTTCTGCAGGCGGGAGCCGGCGATCGGCAGGGCAACCACGTCGCCGGCCTTCAGCTCTTTCAGGAGGCCGAGCGGCGTGAAGAAGGCGACGCCTTCGCCCGACAGGATCAGCGGCTTCAGCATCATCTGGTTATTGGTCGCGACAAGCGTGCGGCCGACGCGATCGAGCGAGGCGAGTTCGACGGCGATCATCGAGCTCATCACCTCGTTGTCGAGCTGCAGCAGCAGCTTGAACTGGGCGCATTCCTGCAGGGTGGCGCTTTTCTGGCGGGCCAGCGGATGGTGTTTGGCGACCATCACCATCAGCGGCATGCGCACGCCGTGGACCAGCTTGATGTCGTGCGGCCGGGCGAGATCGAAGGTGATGCCGATGTCGCAGTCGCCGTCGGCAACGAAATGGAAGATGTTGTTGAAATTGTCGGCGCGGATGCGGAAGTCGACGGCCGGATTCTTGTGGTGAAATCCCATCACGAATTCCGGCATGAACTGCACGGCCAGGCTGTCCAGGCAGGCGATGTGGACGCGGCCGGTGCGCTTGCCCTGCAGGTCGCCGAGATCCGATTTCATGATCTCGTAGTGATGAATAGTCTCCTTGGCGTGCTTCAGCACCACCTTGCCGGCGGAGGTGAGGCGCAGGCCATCGGAGAACCGTTCGAACAGCGGCGTGCCGAGCTCGTCCTCAAGCTTGCGGATTTGGCGGCTGACGGCGGAGGTCGCCACATGCAGCTCTTCGGAGGCCTTTCGTATCGAGCCGGCGCGCGCGACTTCGACGAAATATTTCAGGATACTGGCGTGCATATTCATCCCCCAAGATCCTGAAATTCATACCATACCTACCGGCCCTGCCAAACCGGAGCACGCTTTTCGCGGAAGGCCGTCACACCTTCGACGGCGTCTTCGCTCTGCAGCGCCCGGATCAGCGCGGGGGTGCGCAATCCTTGAGCTTCCGCGGGGCTGAGATGACCGGTGCGGTTGACCGTCTGCTTGATCGCCTTCAGCGACAGCGGGGCGCAGGCGACGATATCGCCCACCCATTTGTCGACGGCGGCATCCAATGCGTCAAAGGGCACGATCTCGTTGACGATGCCGAAGCCCTGCATTTCGGCGGCGGTAAACTGCCGGCCGGTCAGCATCACGGCCATGGCAAGGTTGTGCGGGATTTTCCGCTGCAGGAGCACCATGCCGCCGTCGAGCGGCATGCGGCCCACGCGGGCTTCCGGCAGGCCGAACCTCGCGGTGTCGGCGGCGATCACGATGTCGCAGCCGAGCACCATCTCGAAGCCGCCGCCGAGTGCGTAGCCGTTGACGCGGGCGATCACCGGCACGTCCAGCGATTTGCGGAAGGCGAGGCCACCGAACCCGTTGGTGCGGCTTTCCGCCCAGTATTCGAGGCCTGACTTGGTGGCGCCGCCCTTGAGGTCGGCACCGGTGCAGAAGGCTTTCTGGCCGCTGCCGGTCAGGACCACGCAGGAAATATCGTCGCGGGCCTCGATCTCGGACCAGATCGCGTCAAGTTCCTTTTCGGTCGCGGCGTCGACGGCGTTCATGCGGTCCGGGCGGTCGAGCGTGACCCGTGCGACCCGGTTCTCGACGGAGAATCCGACGGTCATGCCGCGTCTCCGCGTGCCGCTTGCAAAGACTGGGCCTCCAGCGAGGCGAGGATTTCGTCATTGTGCTGGCCGAGGCTAGGCGGCGCGATGCGCACCGACACCGGTGCCGCGGACATGTCGATGGGAGATCCGATGAGGCGAATAGGACCGGCAGCCGTTTCACCCGCTTCGAGGATCATCTTGTTGATGACCGTCTGCGGGTCCTGCAGCGCTTCGGCGAGGTTGCGCACCGGCGCGCAGAGGATATCGACCTCCTCCAGGCGCTTCAGCCAATGGGCATTGCTGTTCCTGGCAAAGTTCGCGCGAAAAATCTCCTGCAGTTCCGGGCGGTGAGCCATCTGGGAATCGAAGTCCTTGTAGCGCGGCTGGGCCGAGAGGTCTTCGATTTCGAGCGCGTTGCAGATGTCCTGCAGCGGGTTCTGCTTGAAGGCGCCGACCATGACGATCGCGCCGTCGGTCGTGTCGAAAACCCCGGTCAGCGGGAAGGCGCCCCAGTTCAAATCCTTCTCGCGCATCATGTGCGCTGCACCTTCCTGCATCTGCATGGCAAGCATGGAATTGTAGAGGCTGACGGCGACCTGCTGGCCTTCGCCGGTCTTTTCCCGGTGCAGGAGCGCCAGCAGAATGCCCTGGACGAGGTGCATGCCGGCGGAATAGTCGGCAAGCGGGGTGGCGTAGATCGAGGTCGGGTGGGCGCTGTCGGACTTGCGGCGCATGACGCCGGAAAGCGCCTGGGCGAGAATATCCTGGCCGCCCTTGTGCTGGTAGGGGCCGGTGAGGCCGAAGCCGGTGCCGACGGCGTAGATCAGCCGCTTGTTGATCTTTTTCAGGTCCTCATAACCGAAGCCCATGCGCTCCATCACGCCGGGGCGGAAGTTGTTGACCACCACGTCTGCGCCGGCGATCAGCGCCAGCACGGCGTCGCGGGCTTCGCTAAGCTTCAGGTCGAGCGCCAGGCTCTTCTTGTTGCGGTTCAGCGAGCAGAAGACCGGGTTGTTGAGGCCGTCCGGATCGGAGCCGAGCGACCAGCGCGACAGGTCGCCGATCTTGGCCTTCTCGATCTTGATCACATCGGCGCCGTAATCGGCGAGTGTCTGGGTGCAGCAGGGGCCGAGCATGACCTGCGTGAAATCGATCACGCGGATGCCGTCGAGGGGTAGAGAATTCATTCCGCAGCCTCCAGGAATGTTGCATTGTCGGAGGGCACATCACCGGGATCGGCACCCTGGGCCCGCATCTGTTTCTGGATCTTGCCGACATCGGCTTTCCGAACGGTGGTTCCGGCGTTGAGCGCCACGACGGCGGCAACGCCCGCGGCCTCGCCCATCGCCATGCAGGGCGGGATTTCGCGGCTCGACTTCTGCGCCTGCGGTGTCGCCGAGTAGTGACGTCCGGCGACGATCAGCTGGTCGACTTCGCGCGGCAGCATCGAGCGGTAGGGCGTGTAATAATCGCGGCCGCGGCAGACGGTGTCGGAGAAGTGGATACGGTTCATTACGTCGTCCTTGGTGACGACGTATTCGCCTTCGAGCAGCCGCGTCTGGCGCACACCGGTCTGGGGCGCGAAATCGACCACATAGGCCTTCTCGAAGCCGGGCATCTTTTCGCGGGTGAAATCGAGCAGGCGGGCGATACGGTTGCGGCCTTCGAGCTCGGCCTTGGTCAGGTCCTCGGTCTTGAGACCGGAGAGGTTCGGCATATGCGGGCAATTAAGCCAGACGACGCCCGGCAGCGGGGTCTTCAGCCACCAGAAGGACCAGCAGCCGCCGATCAGGCGTTTCGCCTCATGGTCGATCTTCTTGAAGGCTTCCGGCTCCTCGAATTCGAAGCGCTCGGCAGCATCCGTATCGACGCCGCCCCAGCGGGAGACGGTGGTCAGAATGAAGTTGGATTCCACATGCGAGGCGCCGGCAGAGGCCGCGACGTCGAGGTCACCGGTGGTGTCGATGACGATATCGCCGAGGATCGCTTCCATGCCGGACTTGGTCTGGCAGATGACGCCCTTGATGGTCTTGCCTTCCATGATCGCGGAGGAGAACCAGCTGTGGGTCCGGAGCTTCACGCCCGCTTCGGTCAGCACGTCGTAGGAGGCGCGCTTGAAACCGTCCGGATCGAAGGCGGCGGAAAAGCAGATCGGGTGCGGCATGGACTGGGTGTGGAAATCGAACAGGCCCCATCGCGCCCAGCGCCGCCAGGCGTCGGGCGTCTCGCGGATGTCGAGTTCGCGGTCGCGGCCGGTGGGCGTGACGCAGAGGTCCCACTTCTTCATGCGCTCGATCATCTCCATGCAGATGCCCTGCACGGTGATTTCGAGGTTGTTGATCATGTCGTCGAGCACCAGCACCATGCCGCCGGCGGCGAGACCGCCGACATAGGGGTAACGTTCGAGGAGGGTTACCTTGGCGCCATTGCGGGCTGCGGACACGGCGGCGGAAATGCCCGCCGGCCCCCCGCCGACGACGACCACATCGGAACGGTCGACCACTGCGACGTTGCGCGCCGCCTGAAGAATTGTCTGTTGCATTGGTTCAAACTCCCAAAAAGTTGGGCTGAGGACAGTTGGTTCGATGCGTTGAGCTCAATGCGATCCGGCCGGCTTCCAGCGGATCATCCGGGCTTCGATCACCGAGACGATGAAGAAGAGGACGACGGCAAGGACCGCAGCGATCACGACGGTTGCGTAGAGCAGCGGCGAGCGGAAATTGTAGGTCGCCTCGATGATCAGAGCGCCGAGGCCGAAGCTCGAGCCGATCCATTCGGCGACGATGGCGCCCATAACGCTGCTGGTCGCGGCAATCTTCAGTGCCGCAAACAGGAACGGCATCGAACTCGGCAGCCTTACCTTCCAGAGGATTTCCGTGTTGCTGGCAGACAGCACCCGCATCAGGTCGAGCATGGCGGGGCTCGCGGATTTGAGGCCCTGGACCATGTTGACCAAAGTCGGGAAGAAGCAGATCAGCCCGGCGATGATGATCTTTGGTGCAAGCCCGTTGCCAAAGATCAGGACGAGGATCGGGGCGAGCGCAATGATCGGGATCGCCTTGATGAAGACGGCGATCGGATAGAAAGCCTTTTCCGCCGTCGAACTGTGGACGAACCAGATCGCCAGAAGGATGGCGACGAGGTTGCCGAAGACGAAGCCGAGGAATGCCTCGAGGATCGTCGGCAGCATGTTGGTCCAGAGGATCCCGGCGTTGTCGCGGAAGGCATAGGCGACATCGACCGGGCTCGGGGCCATGAAGGTCGGTATCTTGAAGAACCAGACAACGAACTGCCAGAGGACCACGAGCCCGACAGCGGCTGCGATCGCCGGCATATGTTTGACGAGCACGCCGGCCGTCGCATCGAGGAGTGCGAGCTTGCGATCGGGGGCGGCGCCGGTCTTGGTGGTGGAGGAAACGACGTGGCTCACAGGCATTCCTCCAGAAGGCGGCGCAGATGCGCGGTGACGCCGATGAATTCGACCGTGTCGCGCACGGCAAGCGAACGCGGGAAGGGGAGATCGACCTTCATGAATTCCTTGACGCGACCCGGATGGGCCTGAAGCATCAGCACGTTCTGGCCGAGGAAGGCTGCTTCCGGGATGGAATGGGTGACGAACAGGATCGTCGTTCCGGTTTCCTGCCAGACGCGCAGCAATTCCTCGTTCAGCCGGTCGCGGGTGATTTCGTCGAGCGCCCCGAAAGGCTCGTCCATCAGCAGGATGCGCGGCCGCGTGATCAGCGCCCGGGCGATCGCCACGCGCTGGCGCATGCCGCCCGAAAGCTCGTGAGGGAGCGAATTTTCGCGCCCCTTCAGCCCGACCATGGCCAGCAGCTCATGCGGGTCCGCATGGTCGCCGGTTTGGGCGTGTTTTCCGACTTCCAGCGGCAGGCGAACATTGTCGATTACGTTCCGCCAGGGAAGCAGCGTCGCATCCTGGAAAACGAAGGCGAAGTCGCGGCTCTGGCGAGCCTCCTGAGGGCTGCGGCCGAACACGGAAATCGAACCGTCGCTGATGTGGACGAGATCCGCCACACATCTGAGCAGGGTCGATTTTCCGCAGCCCGAGGGCCCAAGCATGGTGACGAAGGCACCTTCCGGTATGTCCACGGAAACATCGGAAAGGGCCGTGAATTCGTTGTTCCTGTCGCCGAACCGGACGGAGAGGTTTCGGATCGAAACCGCCGTGGCTGCCGGTTCTGTCAGGGGAACGTTCGGCATCAACTTCGCCGTTCCTAACATGACTATCACCCCACCTGTTTGCGGATGTCGCTGGTGGCTTCGAGGATGGAGAAGTTCGCGACGTCGTCGACCGTCGGAACGGTGCCCTTGAACTGCTTGAGATCGGCATAGGCCTTGATCTGCGCTGCCCAGTTTTCACGCGACATGGTACCCCAACCCGATGCCTTGGTGGTGGCGCCGAAGGAGAAGTCGACGCACGGGACCACGGCCTTCATTTCGCTTGCCTTGTCGAGGATCGGATAGGCCTCGCAGAGCATCTCGACCGCTTCTTTCTGGTTGTTGCGAACATAACCCCAGCCCTTGGCGGCGGCGCGGGTGAAACGTTCGAGAACATCCGAATGTTTGGCGATCTGGTCGTCGGTCGTGTAGTAGACGTTGGCATAAAGCTGCAGGCCGCTATCCCAGAGCATCATGTCGACGCGGTTGTCGCCGAGCACATCGAGAGCGTTGACATTGGTGAGCCAGCCGGTGACCGCATCGGCCTGGCCGGTGATCAGCTGGTTCATGTCCGAACCCATATTGACCATCTTCACCTGGTCCTCGGCGATGCCGTTCTGGGCGAGCAGCGCGCGCAGCAGGATGAAGGCGGTCGGCTGGGTGGCGATCGTCTTGCCGATCATGTCCTTCGGGGTCTTGATCGCCTTGTTCTTCAGCGAGAAATAGGTGAACGGGTGCTTCTGGTAGCCGGACAGGAAGGCCTTGACCGGCAGGCCTGCCGAACGCGCCAGCATGACGGATGGGCTGGAGGAAATCTGGCCGGTCGCGGACTGGCCCGATGCGACGCCCGCGACGCCGTCGACGCTCGGTCCGCCGGGGACGATTTCAAGCTCGATGCCCTGTTCCTGGAAAAAACCCTTCTTCATGGCGGCGACTTCGCCGAGCACGCCGTTCGAGGCAAGCCAGCCGAGCTGCATGCGCACTTTGGCCACGTCCTTGGCGTTGCCGGCCCGAATGCCGAGGAAGCTGGAGGTGGCGGCAAGGCCGCCCAAGGCCGCGGCATTGGAGATAAAGCGGCGGCGATTCAGTGTGAAATGAGACATAGCGTTCCCCTGTTGGCCTTTTGGCCTGATACATTTTCGCTTGACGTCGCCGGTCTCAGCTGCCGGATTGTGGAGAGGATGGCGCAATGTGGCGTTCTAATAAAGAACAATAATTCGCATATTTGGTTGCCGAAAAGGCAACGCCAGACTCGTGGCGATTCCATCGAATTGGCAATCGTCAAGTATATCGCCCGAGCCGAAGCCTCGATATAGGGCCGAAGACTTCGCGAAGGCCTGATTCCTGGCGGAAGTTTATTTAATTATCCACTCAAGATAGAAAATTCTTGAAAGGTACTCGGCAACCTATCGATGATAGGATACAAATAACACCTATGTATCCTAGCGCCGGAGAGATGGTCCTGCAGTGAGCAAAGCACCGAATGCCGCCGACAGAGAGGTTGGAAAGCGGATCCGCCTCTACAGGCGAGAGAAAAAGCTTACCCAGCCGCAACTCGCCCACCACGTGGGCATCACGTCTCAGCAGCTTCAGAAATATGAAAACGGCATCAACCGGATTGCAGTTGGCAAGCTGGTGGAGATCGCAACTGCGCTGAAGGTCGAGATGGTGGCGTTCTTCGACCGCATCCCGACAGTCGAACCGTCGAACGACAACCAGCTCGAAGACCCGCAATTCGATTTCACGCATGAAGCGCTGCTGATGAGCATGGCATTCATGAGCATTACGAAGCCAGTTCTGCGCAAACGCATCCTGGAACTGGTTCAAGCGGTTGCCACGAAGGAATTCGAGGCGGAAGCGCTTTTCGCCGAGATCGAAAGACAACCGGCCCAGTGATCGGTCCCTGACGGTTTAAGGCCTGGGACCATCGTCGTCGAGGGCCAGCTTGGTCTTGTGGCGGAATATCGCATTCAGTTTCACGCTCCTCTCGTTTTCGGGGCTGACGCCCTCCCAATCGAGCGAGAGTTGAAGGAGTGCCATGTTCGTCAGGTGGACGACCGTGGAGAGCTGAAGGGATTCCGCTTCCCTGTTGACCGCAGAAAGCATGCGGAACAGGCGGGCGTATTCGTCGCTGGCGACGTCGTTTGCGAGATCAATCATTTCATGGATCCTTGCGCCGAGTCGACCTCGTCGCGCAGTTTTTCCCAATGGGCGGTCTGTGCGAACGTCCATTTGGAGTGTTTGTTGGTACTGCTGATGCCGTTTAGCCAGACGAGGACGGCTCTCGCATCCTCACGCTTCAATTCCACCTGGTGGCGTTTGATGTCGTGAAGGATCACTGCACTGCGCTGAGGATCGTTGAAATCGCATCGTTCAAGAATGGCCTGATAGGTCCGCTCGGTGTAGTGCATGAAATTGGCGGCGAGGAAAAATCTCTCCCGCTCGGCAGCTGAGATGAGCCCCATCCGCCCAAGCTTGCGGATCGTCGCCTCGTAGTCGACGCGCGGCACCGAGAGAGGCATCCAGCCGAGCTCCTCGGGGCCATGGATCAGTGCGACAGCTTCGTCGTCGATCAACCGGCCGGCGGCATAATCGGAATATATCCTGCCGATGCCGACCATTCCGAATGCCTCGCATTCGGCAGCGCGCAACGCTCCCATGCTCGAGCCGCCGCCAACGGAGACGTCGCAGCTCAGCGCATAGAGAATCTCCTTGTGCCATACGGAGGCGGACTCGCCGAAATAACCGTCGATCAGCGCGATCGCCTTGGCGCCGTCCTCGACCGCCTTCAGAATGTCGCCGCGCGCCGCAGGCCCGCGGAAGGTCAACGAGGGAAATCGTTGCTTCATCTGGCGGGTCGAAGACCCGAGGCTTGGTCCGACAAAAACGACTTTCAATGCCGTGACCTCCTTATGGCGTTTGCAGCGCGGATACCGAGCTGCAAATATTGGCCTGAAAGTTCAACTTCCAAGCCGGGAACGACGACGCGGACGACCGAAACAGGGAGCCCGGCATCCTGCATGGGAACCGCAACGACCTGCCTGATGCCGGCCAGCCTGAGACGGGCGAGTATGTGATCGATCGTGCCGTTGATGGAGTGGCGGGTTGCGTCAAGCTCGCGATACTGGACCGGGCGCCTGTCCAGCGACGACAGGGCAACCAGACGGCTGAGAGCGTTGTCCCCCCGCATATGCTGATAGATCCGTGGCGAAAAGTCGTCGCGGCTGCCGGCAATCGCAGTCAGGCGGCTCTGAGCGGCCTCGGTGATGGCGCGCAGCATTGCGCGTACCGGATCTGGGTGGCAGCCACAGCCGCCGCAAATCTGGCTCCAGCGCGGGTCTGATCGCTTGGATGTCGAATCCGGGATGAGCACGGCCAAGAATGCCGGAACCTGGAGATCCGTCGTCATGTCTAGGAGGAGGAGCTGCATGCCTGCATCGCGGAGGCGACCGACCATCAAGTCGATCAAGGCATCCTCGACCGTGGCCGGATCGACGAGGCAGGCATTCAATTCCTGTTCGGATTTGAGCTGGACAAGGGTCCAGGCGTCTCGCTCGACGAGTTCGCACAGCCCGTGCAGGAGCGCCTCGGCATGGGTGTTTCCGGAAGCAAGGCCATCGCTGGACTGCTCGAACCCGGTTGGCCGCTCGCCCCGGTGGTCCATCCCGGCGAGCCACCAGGGCACCATGACCTGATTGCCGGAGAGGATGTCGAGACCGGTGACCCAGGGTATCTGGCCATCGCCGATTTCGGAGGGCACGCATCGTGCGGTCGAATGAAGATCGATCATCCCCGCTGCGGAGCCTGCAACGTCGTTGACGGTCGCCCAGGTGAGCGATGCCGGTTCGATTTCCGCGACCCGCGTCTCCAAAGCCTCCATGGCGGCCGAGGTGCGCGCGGCATCGGCATCGACACCTTTGCCCTGGAAGACGGAAAGAGTGTGGCTGTTCGGCCGCGTCGCGAAGGCGACGGGAATGCCGACCCGGTCGAGGCCGGTCAGGAAGCCGACTCGGGTAATCCCGAGATCCCGGAAAAACGGGCTGATCGCGTCGAAGGTTTCTGCCGGCGAAACGCGCCGGTCATGATACGTGCTGAAACCCTGCTCCCGCCGCGTCAGGGAGGCTGCGAATGTCTGGATCGTCTGTGTCGATGACTGGATCTGCATCATCATTTCCGGCGGCCGAATTTCGAAGGACCCTGACCTCGAGCGAGATTGGGCGGGCGACTGCCGGGTCTGCAAAAGCGGTTGCGGTGCCGAACTCATCCTGTCGAATCGTCCTCTCCAAGGGTCTCTAGTGCAGAAGAAACCAAAGGCACCGTGACTTGGGCGTGACAGGCTTGTTTAGGGGGCTTGCGTGGCTACTTGAACGATCTTTTGCTTGGCGGCTGGTGGTCAAGCCCAAGGCAGCCGTCGGCCCCTTGGGCTTCCAGGCTCATTACTGATATCTCATGGCATGCGTGACCTGAGAGAGCGCGTTCGGCGCAATTTCGGTCCGGCCGCCGAGTACGGCTTCGGCAGCGGCGGAAAACCGCAGCGTCGGGGCAGAGGCAGTGGTTTCAACCGGCTTGGAGTTCTTGAACTTCGTTTCCATGCTTTCTCTCCGCTAATAGGCAGCGTGTGCTGCGTGCATCGAGAAAGGACCACATCGGGTGTTATTCCAGCGTGACAGGCATTTTCACGCCTGTTTACGGCAGCCCGGCGAGCCGGAGGCCATGAATGAGAAGCTCGGCATGGGCCGGGTTGCGGTCCGGCACGAAGTAACGGATGTCCTCGCTGCGGAAGTCCGGAAAATTTTCCCTGACGATCGCGGCATATTTACGCGCGGCGGGCATGTCTCCAGCCATCGCGTGACTGGCGGCAAGCAGCCGCGCGGTGGCGTGCTTGCTGCGGACCGGGTCGATTGTGTCGATCGCCTTCGAGTATTCCTGACGCACGTAATAGGTGGAGCCGAGGATCCAGTAGTAATGATCCGGCGGCAGCGGGTTCAGCTTGAAAGCCGCGAGCCCGAGATCGAGAGCCTTGTCCAGGTCGCCCGCATGCGACAGCGCGTCCGAATAATCGACCAACACGTCCGCATCGCTCGGATTGAGGTTCTGAGCCTCCTGAAAAAGATCCAGGCTTTCATCGAAACGCCGACGATAAAGCGAGATGAAGCCCAGTTCGCGGAAGGCGCGGCCGCTGCCGGGATCGAGATCGCGGGATGCGCGGGCGGATTGATTGGCCACATCCAGCAGCTCATTGTCCTTCATGCCGCGAACCAGCCATTCCATGCCGAGCGACCGTGAAATTCCGGCATGCGCCGGCGAAAAACTGTCACACCGCTTGACCGCCGATTTGAACCATTTGCGCGCCTGGCGCAGATGCTGCAGGTCGGTGCCGGACAGATAGCGCTTTCCCTCGAGATAAAGGCGGTAGGCGGAGGGGTCGACGTCATCGAGGGACCTGGCGATTTCATGCCGTTCGATGACATCGGTCAGCGACATCGAAATACGCCGCGCCAGCTGGCTGAACGACGCTCTCATCTGCTGGACGTCGAGCGGCAGGTTGATAGCCCAGAGCACCTCGCCGGTGCCGACCCTCGTCAGCCTGCAGGTCGCAAAAATCTCGTCGCCTTCGCCCTGGATCGTCACGAACACGGAATAGTCGAACTGAAGATCACTGAGGGCCGATTGGCCCTGATTTGGATTGGCGGATCGATTGAGCAGTTCAAAGCTCGTATGGGCGGCGATGATCTTGAAGACACGCTGGTGGCTGAGGCCGATCGTGACGTCTTCCAAAAGAGCCCTGCCGAGGCGCTGGACCAGCGCATCCTGGACGATCGTCTCGGGCGGAAGGATCACCACGCGCGGCTGTGCCGGCATGACACCCTTTGGGCGTTCCTCCGGTTCGGGCGTGCGGTCCGAGCCGGGCCGGCTGAGGATGCCGAGCTCGTGGGCAAGTCCAACCGTCTCGGGTGTGGGGGGCGTACCGTAATCGGCCCTGAGCTGGTCCCGGCATCGGCTATAGGCCTGGCGTGCGGCGGCGAAGTCACCATGGCCGACGTGATACTTCATCAATGCTCGCGCGGCGCCCTCATGGGAGGCATCCAGTTCGATCAGGCGGTTGGCAAGCAGGGGCAATGACGGGGACTGCTGATGGGACGATATCGCCAGCAGGCTTTCGATGTGGCTCGATCGCCAGTCACCGACCTTGCGCCGTGCGTCCAACAACCAGTCTTCCGCGCCGCCGGTCGGAGCCTCCACGGCTTCGAGCAGTTCGCCTCGAACAAGGTCCCAGTCCTCTTCCCTTAGGGGGCCGGGCTCCATCAGGGCGAGGAGATCGATGTTGGACCGATCGCAATCAAGCCTCAGCGCTTCTTCGTCGGTGACAAGGATGGCCGGGGCATCGGGACCGACAGCCTTGGCGATGCGTGCCAAAAGCTGACGCAGGCTGTTTGCGCGCTTCTCCGCGTCGTGGGAAGGCCAGAGAAGCCGCCGTATCGTTTCGCGGTCGACCGTCAATCTGGGCGCCATCGCAACGACGGCAAAGAGAAAATACGCTTTTTCCGGCAACGCGATGCTCGCGCCGTCCAACTCAAGCGAGGGGCGACCGAGCAACCGGATTTTGAGCGTCGTATTTTCGAGCATTATGTTGTTGTTCGGAACTACGAGTTGTTGTCAGAAATGTGTATCGTTAAGGGAACTATATGTACATGCATTTCTTGAGACTGTTGGACCAGTAGGATACAGCTATCGCGAGCTTCGTCAAAGCGGCTTTTATCGCCATGGTCGAATCGCGTTCCTGTTTTCCCTCTTCCGGTTGAAGGCGGTGAGCCGAAAGCAATACCGCAAACAGGGTGTCCAGGATGCAGGCGCCGGTTCAGCCAGGAAACCGGTATTACGTCGGGTTTCCAAGGAATTGGAAATACGCCCAGGCGAGAACAAGGCACACGATCACGGCTGCAACGACCGCCAACTTGCGCAACAGCGGGTTCGGTTCTCGCGGCGGTGGTTCCGGGCGTCGGAATTTGATGATGTTGTCGTTCATGGATCTGCTTTTACCGCTGAACGTCCTGAACCGCTATGGGGTGGCGATTGTTTTGTGGTGTTGCGGGTGCGATCAGCGTCCGAGACGGGCATAACAGCACGTCGATCCGCATCAACTTACCATACTCTCGGCAATCCTTTCGTTCACAGGCCATTCCGGCGCGGTCCTTTGTCGGCCTACTTCACCGCGCCCGCCGTCATGCCGTTGATGAACTGGCGCGACAGGATGATGTAGACGATAATGATCGGAGCTGAGGACAGCAGGAGTCCCGCAAACAGCACGCCCCAATCCGTCGTATATTCGCCCATGAAGGTCGTCAGGCCCTGCGGCAGGGTCTTCAGGTTGTCCTTCTGGATGAAGATCAGCGGGAAGAAGAAATCGTTCCAGATCGGCACGACGTTCTGGATGCCGGCGATCACCATGGCGGGCCTGACCAGCGGCAGCATGATAGACCACATGATCCGCGGTTCGCTGGCACCGTCCATGCGGGCCGCGTCCTCGAGTTCGTTCGGAAGCGTGGCGATGAAGCCGGTCATGATGAAGACGGTGGTCGGCAGGCCCATCGCCACATAGATGACGATCAGCGACAGCTGGGTATTGAGGATGCCGAGATCGCGCATCAGGATGAAGAGCGGGATGATCGCGAGCTTCAGGGGAAGTGTCAGCCCGGCCAGGAAGAACATCAGCACGAAGCTCGAGCCCCGGAACTTGTAGCGACCGACGGCATAGGCCGCCATCGTCCCGAGCGTCAGGATTACGACCATCGACGCACCGGTGACGATCACCGAATTCAGGAGATAGCGCAGGAAGTTGGTCTGGCTCCAGATCTTGGTGATGTTGGCGAAGTTGGAAAAATCCGGGATTGAGAACGGCGACTGGAAGATCTGCGCATTCGTCTTGAACGCCGCAAACAGCATGATGACGATGGGAGCGAGCATCACCACCGTGTTCAGGATCAGGATGATCTGGATCAGCCCATCCTTGCCGAGTGTGGCGAGCATGCCGCGCCGATCGTAGTAGCTTTGCGAAGCGGTGCTCATAACTGAATTTCCCTGGCTCGCAGCTTGAAGGTGATGACGCCGGCGACAAGGGCGATGAAGACGAAGATCAGTACGGCAAGCGCGCTGCCGGCGCCGAAATCCTGGCCCGAGCCGGATTGGTCACCGAAGGCGGTGCGATAGAAATAGAGGCCGAGGACGTCCGTCGCCTTATGTGGCGAGCCGTCGACACCGACCATGATATAAGGCAGTTCGAACCAGTTGAACGAGCCGACGAAAAGCAGCGTGAAGACGACGGTTGCGCTGGGCGCCACCAGCGGCCAGACGACCTTGCGGATCTTCACCCATTCGCTCTCGGTCTCCATGCGCACCGCATCCAGGATTTCGCTGGGGATTCGCTGCATTCCGGCGAGGAAAACGAGGGTCGGGAAGCCGACCATGTGCCAGGCATTGGCGATGATCAGTGCCCAGAGCGCCGTCGCACCCTGGCCGAGCCAGGGCTGGGCAAGTCCACCGAGGCCGGTGCCGCGCAGCGAGATGTTCACGACCCCGAAAAGCGGGTGGAGAAAGAGTTTCCAGAGGAAGCCGACGATGATGGTCGACAGTACGACCGGAAGGAAAACTGCGATCCGATGGAAGGCGGCGCCCGGGAGTTCGCGCCACAGGCAGTAGGCGAGCACGAAACCGACGCCGTTCTGCAACACCATCAGCGCGAAGAAAACCAGCACGTTGTGCGTGAATGCATTCAACGTCCAGTCCGCATAGGGCTGCGTAAACAGGACCCTGTAGAAATTTGCGAAGCCGACGAACTCGCCCCGCGCCAACCCGTGCCATTGGAAGAAGGCATAAGCAAATGCGGAGATGATGGGATAGACGACGAACAGGGCGACGAAGGCGAGCGGCGGCACGATCAGCGCCGTGATCCATAGACGTCGCGCCACGAGAGGCGATCCGGGCATCACAATTCTCTTTGGTTGGAAAATATGGGGAACGGCCGCTGTCCGGCCGCTCCCCCTTTCGATTATTTCTTGAACGGTGCGTACCAGGCGGCGAGGCCGGTCGTCAGGTTCTTGCCGACCTCTTCCGGGGTCGCCTTACCGCCGAACAGCTTCTGGATTTCGCCCTGCAGCAGGACGGAACCGGACGGTTCACCGTACCGGAAATGCACCAGCATGATGTAGGGGATGGAGTGCTTGTTGAGTTCGGCGACTTCACCCAGCAGCGGTTCCTTGAAGTTTACGCCCGGCACAGCCGAGATATTGTTCAGGTCGTCGGCGAACATCTGGCCGAACTCCTGGCTGGCGAGGAAGTTGACGAACTTCAGCGCCGCTTCCTTCTTGGTGGTCTTGGCGTTGACCGCATAACCACCATCGAAATATTGGGCGACCAGCTTTTCGTCACCGGCCTTCAGGCCCGGCATCGCAAAGATGCCCATTTTGATCGCGGGGTTCTGCTTCTTGAAGTTCGAAAGCTCGTAGGAGCCACCGACGAACATGCCGGCCATGCCGGATGCGAAGAGCTGCTGCGACGAAGCGTAGTCGAGACCGATAAAGCCGTCAGGGAAATATTTGGTGATTTCCTTGAGCTTGGTCAGCGCCTCGATGTAACGCTTGTCTGTGAAATCGGCTTTGCCGGCCATCAGGTCGTCATAGAAGCCCCGGCCCATCACGGTGGAGGCGATGCCGCCGACCATGACCTCGTTCTGCCAGGCCGTCGCCGTGCCGTTGCCGAACGGCATAATGCCGGCCGCCTTCAGCTTTTCGGAAGCCTTGACGAGTTCGTCAAAGGTTTCCGGCTCCTTCAGACCGTTCTTGTCGAAGATGTCCTTGTTATAGATCACTAGCATCGTCTGGCTGGCGAAGGGCACCGCGTAGGTGATCTTGCTCGAGCGGGCGGTTTCAGCGGCGACGGCGGCCGGTGCGAATTTCTCGAGCGCGGGAACGTTGGTCTTATCGAGCGGCAGCAGATAGCCGGCGTTCGCGACGTTTTCCAGGCCGCCATAGGCACGGGCAAACATCAGGTCCGGTCCCGAACCGCCGGCAAGGGCGGTCGACAGGATGGTGTTGTAGTTCGTCGCTTCGAACGTCTCGAACTTGACGGTGATGCCCGGGTTCTTCGTCTCGAAAGCGGAGATAAATTTCTGGTACTGAGCCTTATCTTCCTGGCGCCAGCTCCAGAAGGTCAATTCCTGCGCCATTGCCGGCAAAGCCGTCGCCAGGGCCCCCAGGGCTATTATCGTGCTGCTAACTAGCTTTTTCATCTGGTTCCATCCTCTTGGTATTTATAGGAGACGAAAAGTGCTCTCAGGCCGCCAACCTCTCCCTCGTTGCGCGGCTGAAATAGTGGATTTGCTCGGAAGCGACCGTGATGACGACCGGCGTGTCCGGAGGCAGGTCGACCGAGGCCAAGGACCGGACGCCGACCAGCGTGCCGTCGCCGAGGCGGACATATACATACGTGTTCTCGCCCAGATATTCGGTGTAGACGACGCTGCCCTTGAAGCCCTCGGTATTCACGTCCGTGGAGATCGTCATCGCATCCGGCCGGACGCCGATGACCAGATCCCGCTCGTCGGAATGGGGGAGGCGGGAGGCGACGACCGCACCTGATCCGGCGAGCGCGAGATGATTGCCGTTTCGCTCGACATCGAGAAGCGACATGCGCGGCGAGCCGATGAAGGTCGCGACGAACGTGTTCGCCGGCCTCTCGTAGAGTTCTCGCGGGCTGCCGAACTGCTCCACGTTGCCATTGTTCATGACGACGATGCGGTCGGCAAGCGTCATGGCTTCGACCTGGTCGTGGGTGACGTAGATGGTGGTGCCGCCGATTTCCCGGTGAAGCCTTGCGATTTCCAGGCGCACGTCGGAACGAAGCGCTGCATCCAGGTTGGAAAGCGGCTCGTCGAGAAGCAGGACTTTAGGCTTTCTGACCAGCGCGCGGCCGATCGCGACGCGCTGGCGCTGGCCGCCGGAAAGCTCTCGCGGCTTGCGCTTCAACAGCGGGTCGAGCCGCAGCATCTTGGAGGCTTCGTCGATGCGCTTTTCGACCTCGTCTTTTTCGAGGCCCATCAGTCGTGCGCCAAAAGCCATGTTCTCGTAGACATCCATATGCGGATAGAGCGCATAGGACTGGAAGACCATGGCGATGCCGCGGCGTGAGGGGGCGACGTCGTTCATCCGGCGGTCGTCGACGTGAAACTCACCCGAGCTGATCGTGTCGAGGCCGGCGATCAATCGCAGCAGCGTGGATTTTCCGCATCCCGACGGGCCGACGAAGACGACGAACTCCCTGTCGGAAATCTCGAGGTCGATCCCGTGCAGCACGTCGACGGATTTGAAGCTTTTCTTGATGCCGCTGAGGGTCATTCGAGCCATGCCGAAACTCCGTACTCGTCAATTCAAAGTCTGCTCGACGGCAAGCGCCGTGAGCAATTTAGCCGTTTCAACCGAATCGCGATGGACGATGCAATGCTGCCATCCGACTTCGCGGGCCGACAGAACATTTTCTTCTATGTCGTCGATGAAGAAGACGTCCTTTTCCGAACATCCCTCCGCCTGCGATACTGCCTCAAAAATCACGCGGTCAGGTTTCTCAAGGCCCATTTCATGGGAAAGGTATTCGCGGTCGAAATAACCGGCGCCCAGAAGGTTCTCGCTGATATGGCGCCAATGGATCGCCTGATTGTTGCTGAGGCAAACGACGCGATGGTTTTCCCGGAGCCTGCGGACAAACTCGATGAACTCATGAAAACCTTCGGCGACATAGGCATGTTCGGCTTCGTAGATGCTTTCGTGCGGCACATCGAATACCCTAGTCAGCGCCTGGACGTAGTCGCTTTCCGTGGACCGCCCGAGGCGGAAATCGCGGAAGATCGCTTCCGGAACGTCGCCGTACCGCAGGGACGGGCCTGCACCGCCGGCCTTCGATACCGCGCGGTCGCGGGAAGCCGGATCGAGCTTCACGAATACTCCGCCAATATCAAAAATGAAGAGTTTTTCGCGTTTCTTCATAAGCCGGTCCCAGCACCACTCCCCATCCCTTAAGTGTTAACAACCTATTAGATAATTCCGTCCTGTCAATTAAGTATGGAATTTTTTATTCGTATCGAATGTTTTCAACAGGCTGGTGCCGCCTTCACTTCATTTCGATGGCGGATCTACTATGGGCATTGGTGCGGGATGTAATGAGCTACAGGCGATAAGGCCTTAGAAATACGCCTGATTTGCGGGTGGGTCGGTCATCTTGCGACGGCAATGCCGCGTAGCGGAATGGAATATAAAATTCTTTATGTTTTTCCTGATAGGAATTTTCCATCGTAATCATTTTGGTCACAAGTACCGCCGATCGAACGATCGGCGGGAAGACCGATATCGTTTGGGTGATCGGCATCATAATTCAAGAATGGCAGGCGGTTGATTGTGTTGGGGAAGCGCGGCCGCTCGGATATTACCGGCAGGACGGTCGTCTATGGTGTTCGTGGCAGACGTCGTGGTTGAGAATGGCCGTAGCCATGCCCG
This sequence comes from Neorhizobium sp. T25_13, assembly GCF_002968675.1. NCBI lineage: Bacteria > Pseudomonadati > Pseudomonadota > Alphaproteobacteria > Hyphomicrobiales > Rhizobiaceae > Neorhizobium > Neorhizobium sp. T25_13. The sequence continues at coordinate 459,209 of NZ_PVBI01000004.1, read as the reverse complement.
GACCAGTGCAGTCGAGCCGGCAGGGGGGACCGGCTGCTTCTCAAGGTCCGCAGCATCAACGCAGTCGTCCTCTCCCGCGAGCGGGCCGCGGTGGGAGAGGGCGACGGGATATTATCGTGAGATACCCGATCGCCTGTATCTCTTGGACCAGGCGACCGGAGGACGGCTCCGACAGCAGCTTGGTCGGGGCGGTCGTTACGCCGCGACGGGCTGGGCGGGGGCCTTGGCGCCGGTCATGAAGGCGACCGCGTCGGACATCGTGTATTCCTTCGGATCGATCACGGTCAGCCGTCGTCCAAGCCGATGAATATGGATGCGGTCGGCCACTTCGAACACATGCGGCATGTTGTGCGAGATGAGCACGATCGGGATGCCGCGCGAGCGCACGTCGAGGATGAGCTCCAGAACTTTCCGGCTTTCCTTGACGCCGAGTGCGGCGGTTGGTTCATCGAGAATGATGACCTTGGAGCCAAACGCTGCGGCACGTGCCACGGCGACGCCCTGGCGCTGGCCGCCCGAAAGGGTCTCGACGGCCTGGTTGATGTTCTGGATCGTCATCAGCCCGAGTTCCGTGAGCTTGTCTCGCGCCTGCTTTTCCATCGTCGGCCGGTCGAGCATGCGGAACCACTGTCCGAGCACGCCTCGCTTGCGGATTTCGCGACCGAGAAACATGTTGTCGGCGATCGACAGGGCGGGGGAGAGCGCGAGGTTCTGGTAGACGGTTTCGATGCCCGCGTCGCGGGCTTCCAGCGGCGACTTGAAATGCACCGGCCGGCCTTCGAGCGTGATTTCGCCCTCGTCGGGCCGTACCGCGCCGGAGATCGCCTTGATCAGCGAGGACTTGCCGGCGCCGTTGTCGCCGATGACGGCGAGGATCTCGCCGGGGTAGAGATCGAAGTCAGCGTTGTCGAGAGCAGTGACGCGTCCGTAACGCTTGACCAGGCCGCGGGCTGTGAGAATGGGTTCGACGCTCATGATTACACCGAGACCTTTCTGATCCACTGATCGATTGCGACGGCGGCGATGATGAGCCAGCCGGTCAGCATGACTTTCCATTGGGGATCGGCGCCGAGCATGTTGAGACCCATCGACATGACGCCGACGAGCATGGCGCCGAACAGCGTGCCGAGGATGGAACCGCGGCCGCCGAACAGCGAGATTCCGCCGATCACCGTCGCGGTGATCGCTTGAAGGTTGAAGTCGGTCACTGCCGAGGAAGGCGAGATCGAGCCGTTGCGGCCGATCGATACCCAGGCGGCGAAGGCGGCGATGACCCCCGCGATCGTATAGACGCTGAGCAGAACCTTGCGGGTCTGGATGCCCGAGAGTTTTGCAGCTTCCGGGTCGTCACCGACGGCGTAGACATGCCTTCCCCAGGCCGTATGGTTGAGGATGTACCAGAGCACCGCCACGAGCAGGACCATGGCGATGACGCCAAGCGTCAGGATGGCGCTGCCGATCCTGAAATTGAGCGCGAAGAGATGGAGGAGCGGGGCCTTTTCGTCCACGTCGGTGTCGCGGATCGTCTCGTTGGCGGAATAGATGAAATTCGTCGCCATGATGATGTTCCAGGAGCCGAGCGTCACGATGAACGGCGGCAGCCGCATGACCGCAACGAGGAACCCGTTGAAAAAGCCGCAGGCGCCGCCGGTGATCAAACCGACGAGGATCGCGATGCCGGTGGGCATGCCATAGGTCACGGCGAAATTGCCCATGATGACAGCCGATATCACCATCACCACCCCGATCGAGAGATCGATACCGGCGGTGAGGATGATCAGCGTCTGGGCAGCGCCGAGAATGCCGACCACCGCGATCTGCTGGAGGATCAGCGTCAGCGTGTAGGACGAGAAGAACCGCCCGCCGATGGCGACGCCGAAGATGATGATGGACAGGATCAGCACGATCAGCGGCACGGCAGCGGGTGTCGAGTGCAGAAAATGCTGCGCGCGTTTTAAGAGAGAGACGTCCTGGCTCTCGAACGAGGCAACGCTCTTGTCGCTGCCGTCGAGAACACGCTCGAATTCCTGGGTTTCGCTCATGGTTTCCTCCTCCGCGCGCCGAATGCGCAGGAACCGTCCGTTGAGTTTGACCGGTCTTCGCCGGTTGCTTCCCAGCGGCGTATCACTGGTCGAAAATGGCCGGGGATATCAACCCCGGCCGGGATGGGGCTAAATGGTGAGGATCAACCCCAGCACTTGGCCGTACCTTCCTTGACGTCGATCGACTTGACGCCGGGGACCGGCTTGTCGGTGACGAGCGCAACGCCGGTGTCGAAGAAGGACTTGCCTTCGGTCGGCTTCGGCTTTTCCTTGGTGTCGGCGAACTTCTTGATCGCCTCGATGCCGAGCGATGCCATCAGCAGCGGATATTGCTGCGAGGTGGCGCCGATCACGCCTTCCTTGACCGACTTGACGCCCGGGCAACCGCCGTCCACCGAGACGATCAACACGTTCTTTTCCATGCCGACGGCCTTCAGGGCCTGATAGGCGCCGACGGCGGAGGGCTCGTTGATCGTGTGGATGACGTTGATGCCGGAATTCTTCTGGAGAAGGTTTTCCATGGCCTTGCGGCCGCCTTCCTCGTTGCCGTTGGTCACGTCGTGGCCGACGATGCGCTTGTCGGTTTCGTCGCCGATCTTGTCCGGGTTCTTGGGATCGATGCCAAAGCCGATCATGAAGCCCTGGTCGCGCAGCACGTCGACCGTCGGCTGATCCGGGGTCAGGTCAAGGAAGCCGACCTTGGCATCCTTGGCCTTGTCGCCCATGGTTTCCTTTGCCCACTGGCCGATCAGCTTGCCGGCGAGAAGGTTGTCGGTCGCGAACGTGGCATCGGCGGCACTGATCGGATCGAGCGGGGTATCGAGCGCGATGACCAGAACGCCGGCGTCGCGGGCCTTCTTGACGGTCGGCACGATGCCCTTGGTGTCGGATGCGGTGATCAGAATGCCCTTGGCGCCGTCGGCGACGCAGCTTTCGATAGCGGCAACCTGGCTTTCGCTGTCACCGTCGATCTTGCCGGCATAGGATTTCAGCGTCACGCCGAGTTCCTTGGCCTTGGCCGTCGCACCTTCCTTCATCTTGACGAAGAAGGGGTTGGTGTCGGTCTTGGTGATCAGGCAGGCGGATACGCCTGCGGCCTCCGCAGGAGCGGAAAACGCAACGCCCAGGACAAGGGCGCCGAATGCGGCGGACAATACGGATTTCTTCATGGTCTCCTCCCAGAGTTAAGACTTGTCCGCCATGCGGACCAACGTTCGGACACCGGTGCCACCGAGTTCGACAGGCGTCTCCTCCAAGCCGTCCTGTGCCCTTACACCCTAATTAAGAACGAGTTGAAATAGCCTGTCAATAATTAATTCCGATTGAATTATTTATTTCTCGTGCCATAGTTTGCCGAAGTGGAGGTTCAGAATCTGGCGATCTGTGTGCGGCGTACCTTGGGGTTTAACTCGGGATATCAAGGGGATACCCTTCATTTCCGAATGAGGTGCTTCCGTCGATTCCACGCTTCTGGGAGGAAGAGCCATGTCAGTTTCAGATAGCGTGGCGCAAGGCCATGCGCTGCTGGGCAATTTCACCGGCGGCTCAAATCAGGTGCGGGTGAGGGCTTATAACGAGCGGCTCGTGCTTTCGCTGGTGCGGCTGAACGGCTCCATGTCGAAGGCGGACATCACCCGGCGCAGCGGGCTTTCGGCCCAGACCGTCTCGGTCATCATGCGGGCGCTCGAAAAGGACGGCCTTCTGTTGCGCGGTGAACCGGTGCGTGGCCGGGTGGGGCAGCCTTCGGTGCCGATGCGCCTCAATCCGGATGCGGTCTATTCGTTCGGCGTGAAGATCGGCCGGCGTAGCGCCGACTTGGTGCTGATGGATTTCGTCGGCCGCATTCGGCTGCAATATCACGAATCCTACGCCTATCCGCTTCCCGGAAAGATCATCGAGATCATCACATCCGGCATTGCGCGGCTCGAAGGCCAGCTGAACGAGGTGCAGCGCGGCCGCATCGCCGGGATCGGCATCGCTGCGCCATTCGAACTCTGGAACTGGGCCGAGGAGGTGGGCGCGCCGCAAGGGGCGATGGAGGTCTGGCGCGGGTTCGATCTGCAGGCGGAAATCGCAGCCAAGGTCCCGCACGCGGTCTACCTGCAGAACGACGCGACAAGCGCCTGCGGTGCAGAACTGGTGTTCGGCGTTGGCCCCTCCTATCCGGATTTCGTATATTTCTTCATCGGATCGTTCATCGGCGGCGGGATCGTTCTGAATTCTGCGATCTTTTCCGGACGGACCGGGACCGCGGGCGCTGTCGGGCCGCTTCCCGTGCGAAGCGGCGATGGCGAGACACGCCAGTTGCTCGACATCGCCTCGATCTTCGTTCTGGAGAACCTCTTGAAGGAGCGGAACGTCGATCCACAGCCGCTCTGGTATTCCGCCGACGACTGGATCGATTTCGGAGAGCCGCTCGATCTGTGGATCCGGCAAACCGCGGATGCGCTTGCCCAGGCGATCGTCGCGGCAGCCTCGATCATCGATTTCGGCGCGGCCGTGATCGACGGCGGTTTTCCGGCCTGGGTCAGGCAGCGGATCGTCGCCTCCACCATCGAAGCGGTGACGCGGCTCGACCTTCAGGGCGTCATCATTCCCGATATCATCGAGGGAATGGTCGGCTCCCAGGCGCGGGCGATCGGCGGGGCCAGCCTGCCGATCTTTGCCAAGTACCTGTCCGACCAGAACGTGCTTTTCAAAGACCTGCGCGAAACGGCGGCAGGTTCATAAGCGGTTGGATATCGGCCAGGCGTCGCCTCAGCGGCCCTTGGCCTGACGCCAGCGGGCGAAGTCGGCTTTGCTCTCTTCCTTCGTCGCCGGGTAGAGGCCGATGATCGAGCGGCCGTTCAGGACTTCCTCGGTCACGAAATCCTCAAACGCAGTCATTTCGATCACCTCATCGGCGATTTCGTCGGCGATATGCGCCGGGATGATGACCACTCCCTCGTTGTCGCCGACCACCACGTCGCCCGGCCAGACGGCGACGTCGCCGCAGCCGATGGGCACGTTGATGTCGAGTGCCTGGTGTAGAGTGAGATTGGTCGGGGCGGAGGGGCGGTTGTGGTAGGCACGGATGCCGAGTTCGGCGATCTCCGGACTATCGCGAAAACCGCCATCGGTGACGACGCCGGCGACACCGCGCACCATCAGGCGCGATACGAGGATAGAGCCGGCGGAGGCCGCGCGGGGATCCTTGCGGCTGTCCATGACCATGACATGGCCGGGTGGGCACTGCTCGACGGCGGCGCGCTGCGGATGCTCCGGGTTCTGAAACACAGAGAGCGGGTTCAGGTCTTCGCGCGCCGGGATGTAGCGCAACGTGAAGGCCTGGCCGACCATGTTTTTAGGCTTTTGGGAAAGCGGCCGGACATCCTGGATGAACTGGTTGCGCAGGCCACGCTTGAAGAGCGCAGTGCAGATCGTCGCGCAGCTGACGCCCTCGTATTTCTGGCGTGTGGCGTCGGAAAGAACGTAGTCGGTCATGGTGCTCCACTCAAAGAAATGTCGGGTCAGAAGATCTCGGGCTCGCCGGCGGTGGCGCCGAATTCCCGTTCGAGGAAGTCGAAATCGCAGCCTTCGTTGGCCTGCTTGATGTGCTTGGTAAACATCCAGCCGTAGCCGCGTCCGTACTTGTCGGCAGGCGCCACCCATTCGGCGCGGCGCCTGGCGAGCGTGGCTTCGTCCACCAGCATGTCGATCGAGCGGTTCGGCAGGTCGACGCGGATGATGTCGCCGGTGCGCACCAGCGACAGCGGGCCGCCGATATGGGCTTCAGGCGCCACGTGCAGGATACAGGCGCCGTAGCTCGTGCCGGACATGCGGGCATCGGAAATGCGCAGCATGTCGCGAAAACCTTGTTTCAGGATCTTCTTCGGGATCGGCAGCATGCCCCATTCCGGCATGCCGGGACCGCCTTTGGGGCCGGCGTTGCGCAGAATGAGCACGTGGTCGGCGGTGACGTCGAGGTCCTCGCGGTCGATCATCGCCTTCATTTCCGGATAACTGTCGAAGACGAGGGCGGGGCCTTCGTGGACCCGCAGCCGCGGCTCGCAGGCGGAAGGCTTCATGACGCAGCCGTCCGGCGCGAGGTTGCCCTTGAGGACCGCCAGCGAACCCTCATGATAGATCGGGTTCGACAAGGGGCGGATGACGTCGCTGTTGTAGACTTCGGCGCCTTTCAGCGTCTCGCCAAGCGGGAAACCGCTGACGGTCATGGCGTCGAGCTTCAGGAGATCCTTGATCTCCGACATCAGGGCGCGCAGGCCCCCGGCGTAATAGAAGTCTTCCATCAGATATTTGTCGCCGGATGGACGGATGTTGGCGACAACAGGCGTCGTGCGTCCCGCCTTGTCGAGGTCGTCCAGCGTCAGCGGCACACCGGCGCGGCGGGCTATCGACAGCAGATGCACGACCGCGTTGGTGGAACAGCCGGTCGCCATGGCGACAGTCGTCGCATTGTGGACAGCATCCGGGGTGATGATCTTGTCAGGCGTCAACTCGTCCCAGACCATTTCGACGATCCGCCGGCCGCAGCGCGTGCTCATCCGTATGTGGTTGACGTCGGCTGCGGGAATGGAACTGGCACCGGGGAGGGTGAGGCCGAGCGCTTCGGCGATGGCGGTCATGGTGCTTGCGGTGCCGAAAGTCATGCAATGGCCGTAGGAGCGGGCAATGCCTTCCTCGACGCCGGTCCATTGTTCTTCGGAAATCGTGCCGGCGCGGCGCTCGTCCCAGTATTTCCAGGCATCCGAGCCGGAGCCCAGCCATTCGCCCTTGTAGTTGCCGCGCAGCATCGGGCCGGCGGGCAGGAAGATCATCGGGAAACCGGCGCTGATGGCGCCCATGACGAGGGCAGGCGTGGTCTTGTCGCAGCCACCCATCAGCACTGCCCCGTCGACCGGGTGGGCGCGCAAGAGTTCCTCGGCCTCCATGGCGAGGAAGTTGCGATAGAGCATCGATGTCGGTTTCAGCGCGCTTTCGGATAGCGACTGGACCGGCAGTTCGACCGGGAAGCCACCGGCCTGAAGCACGCCGCGCTTCACGTGTTCGACGCGATCCTTAAAATGGGCGTGGCAGGCGTTGAGGTCGGACCAGGTATTGAGGATGGCGATGATCGGCCTCTTGCCCCAATCCTTCTCGTCATAACCCATCTGCATCATGCGGGAGCGGTGTCCCGACGAACGGAGATCATCCGGCGCGAACCAACGGGCGCTACGGAGATCGGCTGCTTCCTTAGTCATGCTTGCTCTTCCAGAAATCCTGCCATCGTTCCGGGATCGATTCTATTGCGATCCCAGGGACGGAGCTCCTCCCGCCCGACGCCAACTTAAACACGCTCGTTTTAAATTGATATATCAAATTTCAGCTGCTAGATCGGCGAAAGGAATTAAGGTGGAGGACGCGGATGGGAAGCGACAACGCGCTTCTGCCAGTGGCGCCGGTTTTTCTGAAAAGCCTGCGCGACCACGTTTACGGGCTGGTACGCGATGCCATTCTTTCCGGCCGGCTGAAGAGCGGCGAGAAGCTGAACGAGCGTCACCTCGCCGGCCAGCTCGGCATAAGCACGACACCGCTGAAGGAGGCTTTGCGCGTGCTTGAGGCCGAAGGGCTGGTACGGTCGGAGCCTCGCCGCGGGATTTATGTCACCTTCAATGCCGGCCAAGCGGAAGAGATGATGCTGGGGCGTGCAGCACTCGAGAGCATGATTGCTCGCCAGGCCGCCAAGCGGGTGAAGGATGAGGACGTGGCCCTGATGCGCGAGCTCATCGTCGAGATGCGGGCCGGCCTCAAGACGGTGGACGTGTTGCAGCTCATCGCCCTCAACGAGCGCTTCCACAACGTCATCCATGAAGCATCCGGCTGCGGCTATCTGCGTCGCCTGCAGGGCGGCCAGAGCATCTACACCCACGCAGCCCGTCTCAGCGTGCTGTCGGAGGAGCGGGAGCGCTTTCTGGCGGTGGAGGAGCATGAGGCCATTGCCAATGCGATCGCCGACCGCGATCCCGACCTCGCCGAGCGCCTGATGCGAGATCACGTCATTCGCTCGGGGGAGAAACATCTGATCCGCGTGTCTCAGGCGTGAAGTCAGCGGCGGCCAATCTTATGAACTAGGTCGATCGGCGTGTAAAAATGCACCGCACAAAATATTGCACGGCGCGCCCTTCCAGAACTCGCACATTCCGTAAGTCGCCCTACATAAGGTTGGCTTTTATGTGTTCCAAGCCAAGTCAAACGAGGTGGTGACTGGCGATCCGGAGGGAAATTCTGTCATGTCTTTGAAAAAGAAGCTTTTAGGCATTGCTTTCGCGCTTGGCGTTTCGGCCACCATGGCGAATGCCCAGGTCGTCGTCAGTTCCAAGATCGATACCGAAGGCGGCGTGCTGGGCAATATCATCCTTGCCATGCTGAAGGCGAACAACATCCAGGCCACCGACCGCATCCAGCTCGGAGCGACGCCGGTCGTGCGCAAGGCGATCACCGCCGGCGAAATCGACATCTATCCGGAATATACCGGCAACGGCGCCTTCTTCTTCGAGAAGGGCGACGATCCGGCCTGGAAGGACCCGAAAAAGGCCTATGAAGCGGTCAAGAAGCTCGATTACGACGCCAACAAGATCGTCTGGCTGACGCCGTCTTCGGCCAACAACACCTGGGCGATCGCGGTGCGCAAGGACGTTGCCGATGCCAACAAGCTGAAGACGCTGACCGACTTCGGCAAATATGTCGCCGGCGGCGGCAAGATCGTGCTGGCGGCCTCCTCCGAATTCGTCAATTCGGCCGCCGCCTTGCCGGCCTTCCAGACCACCTACGGCTTCAAGCTGAAGCCCGACCAGCTGATCACGCTCTCGGGCGGCGATACGGCGGCAACCATCGGTGCGGCCGCCAATCAGACCAACAATGCCAATGCCGCCATGGTCTACGGTACCGATGGCGGTATCGCGCCCTCCGGGCTCGTTGTTCTCGAAGACGACAAGGGCGTCCAGCCGGTCTACCAGCCGACTCCGATCATCCGCGAAGAGGTGCTCAAGAAGAACCCGACCATCGAGGCGGTGCTGAAGCCGGTCTTCGCCAAGCTCGATCTCGTCACGCTGCAGGACCTCAACGGTCGCGTGCAGGTGGGTGGCGAACCGGCCAAGGCGGTTGCCGAGGATTTTCTCAAGAAAAACGGCTTCCTGAAGTAATTCCTTTTTGGACCCGTTTCGTGTCAACATGGGCCGGGCGCTCCAGCGTCCGGCTTTTTCATCGGTCGCAGGTTGCTTATAGGCAGGGACGGTTTGAGAGTTCAGTTCGATAAGCTCGGCGTCGTCATCACCCTTCTCGCCGCCTACGGCGCGCTCTGGGCGTCGTTTGCGACGCTCAAGCCCAATCGGATCGTACAGGGCCAAGCGGAGGCGATGCTTCAGTCACTGCCGGCTTGGGCGGGCTGGGGCCTTGTCGTGGTTCTGGTTCTTGCAACCGCCGCTGCGCTCTTTCGCACTTCCCCTTGGATAAAGCTGCTTGCAGCCGTCGCGGCGCTCGCGGCGCTGACACTTTCGATCGGCTACGCCGCGACATTCCTGACGCCGGCCGGCAATACCTATGCCCGCGTCTCGCCCGCCTCGGGCTTCTGGATACTGCTGTTCGCCTTTGCGCTTCTGGCTGCCGATGCGATCACGCGGCTCGATCCGCCGCCGGCGGTGCGGGTGCTGTTTCTGGTCCTGGCCGCGGCGGCGATTGGCACGCTGCTGATGTCGGGAAGCTGGAACGGGCTGTCGATCATGAAGGAATATTCCGGCCGCGCCGACGTCTTCTGGGTCGAGGCGGGCAAGCATGTGGAACTGGCGCTCGGCTCGCTGTTTGCCGCAGTCTTGGTCGGGCTGCCACTCGGCATCCTCTGTCATCGGGTGGCGCCGCTGAGGGATGGCGTACTCAACACGCTGAACCTCGTTCAGACCATCCCGTCGATCGCGCTTTTCGGCCTGTTGATCGCGCCGCTCGGCTGGATCGCCGCCAATGTGCCGGGGGCTGCGGCGATCGGCATCCGCGGCATCGGGGGAGCGCCGGCCTTTGTCGCGCTGTTTCTCTATTCGCTCCTGCCGGTCGTCGCCAACACCGTTGTCGGGCTTGCGGGCGTGCCGCGCGCGGCAAACGACGCTGCCCGCGGCATCGGCATGACCGGCCGGCAGCGGCTATTCAAGATCGAGTTCCCGCTGGCGCTGCCGGTGATCCTGACCGCGATCCGCATCGTGCTCGTCCAGAATATCGGCATGGCGACGATTGCCGCGCTGATCGGCGGCGGCGGTTTCGGCGTCTTCGTCTTCCAGGGCATCGGCCAGACGGCGATGGACCTTGTGCTGCTCGGCGCCGTGCCGACTGTGGCGCTCGCCTTTGCTTCGGCCGTCGTCCTCGACGCGCTGATCGAGATGAACTCCCGCGTCCCCAACGGAGCCAGATCCGCATGATCGAGATCGACGCCATCACCAAGCGCTATGACGGTATCGCCGTCGTCGACAATGTCTCGATGGTGATCGAGCCCCGCACCGTCACGGTCGTCGTCGGCACGTCCGGCTCCGGAAAGACGACGTTGATCCGGATGATCAATCGGCTGGTGGAGGCGACCGAAGGATCCATCCGGCTTGACGGGGAGGACAACCGGTCCATCCCGGGCTACGAGTTGCGTCGCCGGATCGGCTACGCCATCCAGGGCCATGGGCTTTTCCCGCACCGGACGGTGGCGCAAAACATTGCGACCGTGCCCGGCCTGCTCGGCTGGACGAAGGCTCGCATCGACGCCAAGGTCGAGGAATTGCTGACGCTCTTCCAGCTCGAGCCGAAGACGTTCGGGCCACGTTATCCGCACGAACTCTCCGGCGGCCAGCAGCAGCGCGTCGGGGTGGCACGGGCGTTAGCCGCCGAACCGAACGTGCTGTTGATGGACGAGCCCTTCGGGGCGCTCGATCCGATCATCCGGGCCAAGGCGCAGGAGGATCTCCTGGCGATCCAGAGATATTTCGGCACGACGATCGTGCTCGTCACCCATGACATGAACGAGGCTTTCCATCTCGCTGACAAGATTGCCGTGATGGACAAGGGCAGGGTGGTGCAATACGGGCCGCCTGCCGAACTCGTCCGTGCTCCGGCCACGCCCTTCGTCGAGACGCTGATTGGCGACGCGGAACGGCCGTTCCGGCTGCTTTCGATTGCAAAGGCTGGCGCTGCGGCAGAGCCGGGCGAGGCGGAAGGCGAGCCGATCCGCGAGGACAGGAGCCAGCAGGAGGCGCTTGCCGACCTGATCTGGAGCGGCCGCGATGCGCTTCCGGTCATCTCCAAGAGCGGCGCTCCGATGGGGCGGGTGACGCTTGACGCGATCCTCAAGCGCGCCGCGAGGCCACGATGAGGGCTTGGGTGCCGACCATCCTGCGCAGCCTTCTGCTTCTCGTGCTGATCGCCTTCCTGGTATCGCCGGGCAGTTTCGAGCCGCTGCTGAAACCGCTCGTGCAGCCGAACGCCCCGGCGATCTACAATCAGGGCAGTCTGCTCAGCCTGACGCTGCTGCATTTGCGGACGGTCTTGATCGCGACATTGGCTGCGACGATCATCGCCGTGCTGCTGGCGATCCTCGTCACCCGGCCTTTCGGGGCGGAGTTCTTGGCGCTTTCCCGCAGCCTCGTCAATATCGGCCAGACGTTTCCGCCGGTTGCGGTTCTGGCGCTTGCCGTCCCGGCTGTCGGCTTCGGCGAGAAGCCGACGCTGATCGCGCTGTTTCTCTATGGGCTTCTGCCGATCTTTGAAAATACGCTGACCGCGCTCACCAATCTGCCGCGATCGGTGATGGAGGCGGCGCGTGGTTCCGGCATGACCCCTTTCCAGCGGCTCATTCAGGTCGAATTGCCACTGTCCTTGCCGGTGGTTGTCGCCGGCATCAGGCTTTCGGTGGTGATCAGTCTCGCGACAGCGACGATCGGTTCGACGGTCGCGGCAAAGACGCTCGGCGAAGTGATCATCGCCGGACTGCAATCCAACAACCTCGCCTTCGTGCTGCAGGGCGGGCTGATCGTCGGGGCGCTGGCCGTGGTGATCTATGATGGGCTCTCGGCGATCGAGGCCATGATCGCCCGCCGGACGGGTACCGCCTAGCCGTGGCTGGAATCGGTCGGCACGACCGGTTCGACATCCTGTTTCAGGCTGCCGCGATGGAAGATGAACAGTCCGGCGATGACGATGATGCCGGCGCCTGTCAACGTCTGGACATCCGGGAAATCGCCGAAGAAAATCCAGCCGAGCACGATCGCCCAGAGCAGCAGCGTATATTGCAGCGGCGCCAGAACCGAGGCCGGCGCCAGTTTCAGCGAGCGGGTGATCAGCAGATGCGCGCCGCAGGAGACGATGCCGAGCAGCAGAAGGGCAAGCAGCTCCCCGGTATTGAACGGGCTCCAGTTGCCCACGGTTAGAAACGCACCGGCCACGAGGCAGGCTAGCGTCTGCCAGGTAACAAGCGTCGCATCCGGGGTCGAGCGCAGCGTGCGGTTCAGCACCAGCGTCAGCGCGAAGGAAAGACTGCCGATCAGCCCGAAGATCGAGGGCAATGACAGCATTTCCGAGGAGGGACGAAGGGCGATCACCACACCGATGAAGCCGATCAGGACGGCGAGCCAGCGCCGCCACCCGATGCGCTCGCCGAGCAGGAAATGCGACAGGGCCGCCACATAGATCGGCCCGGCCATGTAGAAGGTCATCACGTCGGCGAGCGGCAGGTAGGCGACGGCTGCATAAAAAAGCCCGGTGTCTGCGGTCGCCAGAACGATGCGCAGCACATGCAGCGGCGGCTTCTCGACCCTGTAGAGTGCCGAAATCGGTTGGCGAGCGAGCATCGGGCCGAGAACGAAAAATGCGCCGACCGACCGGATCAGCAGAACCTGTCCAACCGAAAAGCTCGCCACCAGCCATTTGCCCATGGCATCGTTGAGGGCGAACATGAAATCGCCGAGCAGCATCAGCAGTATGCCTGCCAGTACCGCATTGCCCGCTATCGCCGAGGCCGCTCTCTTGTTCATGCTGCGCGAGCGCTCCCGACTCTGATCCTGCAATTTCGAAAGCCGGGACTTACCCGGCGAGCCTGCCACCTTGCAAGGGCCTTGGTGCACCGGTGGTTGTGGGAAAACTGATCGGCAGGCCGCGCAACACGCGAACCGCCAGAAACGCGAAGCACTCGGCCTCGACCGCGTCGCCCCGCCAGCCGAGCGTATCGGCGGAAACGGCCTTCACGCCGGCACGGCTTTCGAGCATCGACATGATCGTCGGGTTGTGACGGCCGCCGCCGCTGACGATCAGCCGTTTCGGCCGGTGCGGCAGCAGGTCGAGCGCCTTGCCGACCGCAGATGCGGTGAAGGCCGAAAGGGTTGCTGCGCCGGTGGCGTCGTCGAGACCGTCCGCCATGGCGGCGGTGAAATCGAAACGATCGAGCGATTTCGGGTAGGGCGCCGTGAGATAGGGATGATCGAGAAGCTTTGCGAGGCGGTCCTCGTCGACCTTGCCGGAGGCGCCGAGCGCGCCGTTGCGGTCCATCTCGCCGAGGCCCCGTGCCTTGATAAAATCGTTGAGCGGTGCATTGGCCGGGCCGGTGTCGAAGGCGATCATCAGATCCTGGCCGTCCCACCAGGTGACGTTGGCGACACCGCCGAGATTGAGCACCGCCGTATCGCCGCTCGTATCGACACCGCGCAGCAGAGCCGAATGATAGGCAGCGGCAAGCGGTGCGCCCTGGCCGCCGGCCCGCACGTCCGCCGAGCGGAAGTCGTAGGCGACCTTGGTGCCGAGGATCGAGGCCATCAGCTCGCCATCGCCAAGCTGGCGGGTGTCGCCGAGCCTGTCTTTGGTGGGTGCCCGGTGCAGCACACTCTGGCCGTGAAAACCGACGATGCCGATATCGGCCATGGTCAAGCCAGTGCTCTCGACCAGTTCCCTGACGGCGTAGGACTGCGCCTTTGTCAGCGCCTGTTCGGCCTCGCGGAAGATTGCCGGATCGGGTCCTTCGAAATTCCAGACGCGGGCCTGAGCGAGCGCTTCCTCCAGGAGAGTCCGGATTTCCGGCGGGTAGGGGGCGAGAGTATAGGCGCCAAACGTGTCGATCGTCTCGCCGTCCGTCTTCAGGAGCGCCACGTCGATATTGCCGTCGAGGACGGTTCCGGTCATCAGGCCGACAGCCCAGATTGGCTCCATGATCAGCTCCTCAGGTTTGGTTCACGAGATTGCAGACTGCCTGCCTGAGCGGCAGGATGCCGCTGTCGAAATGGCGGGTCGGGTGGATGCGGTTGGTGAGCAGGGTCACGGCACGGCCCTTGTCGAAATCGATCAGCAGGCTTGTGCCGGTAAAGCCCGTATGGCCGATCGTTCCGGGGCTGCACAGACTTCCACCCCACCAATCGGCATAGGGATGTTCCCAGCCATGGGTCCGCCTGTTCGAGAGTGGTGCGCGCATCAGCGCGATCGCATTGCTGGACGCTCCGGTGCCGTCGAGCAGGCTTTCGGCGAAGTCCAGAACCGACATCACCGTGCCGAACAGGCCCGCATGGCCGGAACCCTGCAGCGCCGCGCAATTTTCGTCGTGCGCTTCGCCCGACAGGATCCGCTGCCGCCAGGCGCAGTCTTCGGTGGCGGCGGAATTTTCCGGATCGGCAGACCAGGAGAAGCCCGGGCCGGGATCGAGGTCGCGGATCGTCTTCTTCGCCAGCCGTTCGAGCGCGAAACCGAGCAGAATGAAGTTGATATCGGAATAGACCGGCGGACCGGCTTTCCATTCCCGCTGCAGGATGAAGGCGCGCAGCAGGTCCGGATCGCGGCCATAGGTGTAGATCGGCTCGACACCCGGAAACGGCGTCTGGTGGCCGAGGCACTGTCGGAAGGTGATCTTCCGCTCCCAGGCCTCAGCATTGTATTGGCGAAGGTCCGGCAGCAGGGTGATGAGCGGCGCGTCGAGATCGATCGTGCCCTCGTCGGCGAGCTTCAGGATGCGGTTCGTGGTGAAGATCACCTTGGTGAGCGAAGCGAGATCGAACCACGTGTCCAAGGTCATCGGACGTTCAATCGGAACGACCTGCGCCGAGCCGATGGCGTGGGTCATGCGCCCGTGTTTCAGGTCGACGATGCCGAGCACTCCGCCCGGAATACGCTTGTCGGCGACGGATTTTTCGAGCGGGGCGAAGGCGCGCTCGAAGACGGCGGCGAGTTCGGGACTGGCGGAAGCTTTGTCTTTCATATCGTTACATCCTCAGGCTTCCGCCCGCGCCCGGTGATCCGGTCCATAGGCCTGCCACTCGGCGGGTGGCGGCTCAAAACCCGGTGGCCGAACCAGCGACGGGACCTGGCGCGTATCGAGTTCGAAATGCTGGTTGCGGCGCTCGATGCTCGGTACGGCGGAAATCAGCCGCTTGGTATAGGAATGCCGCGGGTTGGACAGGACCGACGCGGCATTGCCGATCTCGACGATCTGGCCCGCATAAAGCACTGCGATGCGGTGGGCAATGCGCTCGACGACCGCCATGTCGTGCGACACGAAAAGATAGGCGAGCCCATATTCGTGCTGCAGGTCGACCAGCAGTTCCAGCACCTTGGCCTGAACCGAAACGTCTAGCGCCGAAACCGCCTCGTCGAGCACGACGATCGATGGATTGAGCATCAGCGCGCGGGCGATGCAGAGGCGCTGGCGCTGGCCGCCGGAGAATTCGTGCGGGTATCGCAGGAGGCTGTTTTCGGGCAGGCCGACGCGCTTGAGCAGCGCGACCATTTTCGCCCGCGTTTCCGCATCGATCCGGCCGCCGGCGGCGATCACGGGTTCAGCGAGGATGCTGTCGATCCGCAGCCGCGGGTTGAGCGAAGCGTAGGGGTTCTGGAAGACCATCTGCACGGAGGGATCGCTGCCGTCGACGATCGTCCCGTTATTGGCGGAAAAGCTGCCGCGGGTCGGCTTGACGAGCCCCAGGATGGCGCGGGCCGTGGTCGACTTGCCGGAACCGCTTTCGCCGACGATCGCCAGTGTCTCGCCCGGCATCAGGTCGAAGCCGACATTCTCGACCGCATGGACAGAGCCCGGCGAACGGCTGAGAATGCTACCTGCCACCTTGAAGCGCACCGTCAGGCCATCGACCTTCAGCGCGGGCACGATCGCCTCGGATTCTTGGCGGCTGAAATCGGAACGGGCGGCGCGGCCGGATTCGAAATGCGGCACGGCGCTGAGCAGATGCTGGGTATAGGGATGTTTCGGCTGGTCGAGGACGTCGCCGAGCGGTCCCTGCTCGACCGCTTCGCCGGCCTGCATGACCATGACCTTGTCGGCAATGCCGGCGACGAGGCCGATGTCATGGGTGATGAAGATCATCCCCATGTCGGTCTCGCGCTTCAGCTTGCCGAGCAGCGCCATGATCTGGGCCTGGACGGTCACGTCGAGCGCGGTCGTCGGCTCGTCGGCAATCAGCAGGCGCGGATTGCAGGCGAGCGCCATGGCGATCATGACGCGCTGGAGCATGCCGCCGGAAAGCTGGTTCGGCGTGTATTTGAGGCGCCGCGCCGCATCGGGAATGCGCACCCGGTCGAGTGCGTCCTTGGCCGCAGCCGTCGCCTGACGCCCCGTTAGCCCGCGATGCAGCCGAAACGATTCCTCGATCTGGCGACCGATCGTCAGCACAGGGTTCAGCGAGGTCATCGGCTCCTGGAAGATCATGCCGATCTCGGAACCTCGGATTTTTTCGAGCACCGGCTCTTCAGCCTTGGTGATGTCGAGCACGCTGCCATCGGCCCGTTTCAGGGTGATCGAACCGCCGATGATCCGGCCGCCGCCGAAATCGACGAGACGGTTGATGGAGAGCGCCGTGACCGATTTGCCGGAGCCGCTTTCGCCAACGATCGCCAGCGTCTCGCCGGCGTCGAGGTCGAAGCTGACGCCCTTGACGATCTCGTTCTGCTTCGGATCACGCCCGAAGCCCACACGCAGACCGGATACCGAGAGAAGCGATGTCATGGCGCGGACCTCCGCGTCTTGGGGTCGAGGATGTCGCGCAAGGCGTCACCGAGCAGGTTGAAGCCGAGAATGCTGATCATGATGGCGACCGCCGGGAAGATCAGCAGCCAGGGTGCGTTTTCCATCAGGTTGCGGCTGTCGGCAAGCATCAGGCCCAGCGAGGAGGCCGGCGGCTGGGTGCCGAGGCCGAGGAAGCTCAAGCCTGCCTCGGTCAGCAGCGACCAGGCGAGCGCCAGCGTCACCTGAACGGTCAGTGGTGCCACCAGGTTGAGGAGCAGATGCCGGGTCAGGATATAGCGTCGGCTCGAACCGAAGGTGCGGGCAGCGTCGACGAATTCGCGAGCCTTGATCGAGAGCGCCGGGCCGCGCACCACGCGGGTAAAGATCGGCGTGTAGACGATGGCGATCGCAGCCACGCTCGTCCAGGTGCCGGGGCCGACAACGGCGATGATCAGGAGCGCGAGCAGAATGGCCGGGAAAGCGAGCAGCACGTCCATGATGCGCATGACGAGGCCATCCCAGGCCTTGCCGAACCAGGCGGCGGTGAGGCCGAGCACGGTGCCGGCGAGCGTCGCCAGCGCCACCGAGCAGAAGGCGACGAGGAAGGACTGGCCGATGCCGTTCATCAGCCGGCTGGCAACGTCTCGACCGAATAGGTCGGTGCCCATCCAGTAGGCCGCGTTCGGCGCATGCAGGCGGTCGATGCGGAACTGCTGCAGCGGATTGTGAGGCGTGATGCCGGACATGCCGAGTAGCGCGACGACGACATAGATCACGACGATCGTGCCGCCGATCCTGCCGCTGGAATGGCTGAAAATTGCACGCAGCATCGACATCAGTTGCCCTCACCGAGCCGGATGCGCGGATCGAGCGTCACATAGGCGAGGTCGACGAGCAGGTTGACCACCATGAAGTTGAAGGCAATGAACAGCACGCAGCCCTGCACCAGCGCATAATCGCGCTGCAGGATTGCTTCGAGCACCAGTCGGCCGAGACCGGGCAGGGCGTAGATCTGTTCGACCAGCACGGCGCCGCCGAGCAGATAGCCGAATTCGACGCCGCTCAAGGTGACCACCGGGATCAGTGCGTTCGGCAAGGCATGGCGCCAGATGACGCTGCGTTTCGGCACGCCCTTGGAGCGGGCGGTGCGGACATAGTCGTCGCTGAGCACGTCGAGCATCGCGGAGCGCGAGATGCGGGTGACGGAGGCGGCGAAGGCGAAACCGAGCGTGATCGCCGGCAGGATCATCTGGCCGAGATTGCGGAATGGATCGGTCAGGAACGGCGTGAACTCACCCATGGCCGGCAGGATGCCGAAACCGGCCGACAACGCATAGATGATCAGCAGGCCGACGACGAAATTGGGTGTCGACTGGCCGATCATCGCGAAGATGCGTACCGCCAAATCGGACATTCTTTCGTTGCGGGTGGCGGCGAACACGCCGGCCGGCAGACCGACCAGAAGTGCCACGCACATCGACATCAATGCCAGCTGCAGCGTCAGCGGAAAACGTTCGAGGATGATGGTGAGCGCCGGCTTGCCGTGGATCACGGAAATGCCGAGATCGCCCTGGAGGACCCCGAGAAGCCAGCTCCAGTATTGCACCAGGATCGGCTTGTCGATGCCGAAATAGGCCGAGAGCGCCGCCCTCTGCGCCGGCGTCAGCAGGCCGGCTTCGGTGCCGAGCATCGCGGTGATTGCGTCACCCGGCACCAATCGAATTGCGACGAACACGAGGATGGAGACCCCGAGCATCACGAGCGGAAACGTCAACAGCCGTCGCGCCAGGTAACTCATTCGCCTACCAACCTCGTATCCGTCATGCTTTCGCGATTACTGCAACGTGACCTTGCTCAGGCCGAACAGCGAGCCTTCCGGCGTCGGCACGAAGCCCTGAACGTTCTTCTGCTGTGCCGTGTAGCTGTAGGACGTGTAGAGCCAGGCCCAGGGGGCGACTTCGACGAGGTGCTTTTCGAAGTCGGCGAAGATGACCTTGCGCTTGGCAGGGTCGGTCTCGACGCGACCCTTCTGCATCAGGCTGTCGAGCGTGTCGTCGATGTAGTTGGTGACCTTCTGCAGGTTGCCGGTCTTGGTCCAGTAACGGTTGTACATGGAATAAGGATCGGCACGGCCACCGTTCAGCGCCACCGCCATGTCGAAGTCGCCCTTCAGCCAGGCATCGACATAGACGTTGAGCTCCATCATCTTGATGTTGAGCTTGACGCCGATTTCGGCGAGCTGGGACTGGAGGACCTGCGCTTCGGCGGCCGCGGTCGCGGGTTCGCCATTGGCGGCGATCACGGTCGCGGTAAAGCCGTTCGCAAAACCCGCGTCAGCCATCAGCTTCTTCGCCTTGGCGATATCCTGCTTGTAGCAGAACAGCGTGCTGGCATCGGACGTGTAGCCGGGCATGGTCAGCGGGCCGGTGACCTTGCCTTCGCCGACCGAAGCCGTGTCGAGCACGTCCTTGCGGTCGATGGCGCAGGAGATTGCCTGGCGCACGGCGAGCACGTCCATCGGCTTGCGGGACGGGTTCATCTGCAGGACGTGGTAGGCGAGAACCGGCGTGCGGTTGAGCACAAGGCTTGGTTCCTTGGGCACGAGGGTTGCGACCAGCGGATCGTTGATCAGCGCGAAATCGACCTGCTTGGTGCGAAGCGCGGCAAGGATAGCCGTTTCGTCGGGCAGGACGCTGATGTCGATGCCGTCGATCGCGACCTTGCCGCCGGCCCAGTCCTTGTTGGCGGAGAGCGTTTCCTTGGAATTAGGCTCCCACTTGTCGAGCTTGAACGGGCCGGAGCCGAGCGCCTTGGTGCCGATGGTGCCGGCAGCGATTTCAGCGGCTGGTACGATGGCGGCGTTGATGCTCGCAATGGCGGTCAGGAGCGGCACGTCCGGCTGCGACAGCTTGAAGACGACGGTCGTCTGGTCCGGGGTCTCGATCGAGGCGATCGACAGGAAGTTGGCGCGCGCGGCGGCGGCAGTCTTTTCGTCGAGCAGGCGCTCGAACGAGGCCTTCACGTCGGCGGCGGTCACCGGCTTGCCGTCCTGGAATTTTGCGTTCGGATTAAGCTTGAAGGTCAGTTGCTTGGCGTCGGCTGCAAATTCCCAGGAGGCTGCGACGGCCGGGACGATCTGCAGGTCCTTGTTGAGGCGGACGAGCGGCTCGTAGATCAGTTCCAGCAGGCGGATCGAGGAAAATGCAGTCTGCTTGTGCGGATCAAGGCCGGTTGCATCCTGCTTCCAGGCCATTTTCAGCGACGCGGCCGATGCCGGCGAGGCGATCGCGGTGGCGCCGATGGTGACGGCCAGCGCAAGGCCGGACAGCAGTTTAGTCGAAAGATGTCTTCCCATTTTTATTCTCCCTCTTTTGATATCTGTTCGTCGTCTCGACCCAGCCACGTTCGAGCAGCGGCCGTCATTCAGCAGCTTTACGCTGTCTTCCCATCAATTGCCTTGCGGAGGAAGCCTCCGGCATCGTCGAGCGCCACGCGCGCCGTATCGACATCCATTCCCGTCAGCGCGATCAGGATCGCCAGTTTGACGTCGTTGCCGGTGAGGTCAAGCACGCGGCGCGCCTCTTCCGTCGTGCAGCCGGTCGCCTGCATCACGATGCGGGCGGCGCGGGCGACGAGCTTCTGGTTGCTGGCATGCAGGTCGACCATCAGGTTCTGATAGCTCTTGCCGATGCGGATCATGCTCGCCGTGGTCAGCATGTTGAGCACGAGCTTCTGGGCCGTGCCGGATTTCAGCCGCGTCGAGCCGGTGAGGATTTCCGGGCCGACCACCGGCGAGATGGCAATATCGGCAATGTCTGCGATGACGGCGTCGGGATTGCAGGAGAGGGCGACCGTCTTCGCGCCAAGCCCTTTGGCATAGTTCAGGGCGCCGATGACGTAAGGGGTGCGGCCGCTAACGGCGATGCCGACAACGACGTCGTCTGCGGTCAGCCCGATGGCGACAAGATCCTGCTGGCCCTGTTCCGGGCTGTCCTCGGCGCCTTCGACGGCGTGCTGCAGGGCGTGGCTGCCGCCGGCGATCAGGCCGACGACCATGCCTTCCGGGACGCTGAACGTCGGGGGGCATTCGGAAGCATCGAGCACGCCGAGGCGGCCGCTGGTGCCGGCACCGATATAGACCAGCCGGGCTCCCTTCTGGAAAGCGCGAACGATTTCTTCCACGGCCTCGGCGATCTGCGGGATCACCTTCTCGACGGCTGCGGGAACGCCCTGATCTTCCTCGTTTATTTCACGCAGGACATCGACTGTCGGCAGCAGATCGATATCCATGGAGCGGGGATTGCGGTCTTCCGAAACCAGTCTTTCCAGTTCGGATATCAGCCGTTCGTCGCTCATGACCCTGCCTTCGAGATCGGAGTGCGGTGCAGCGCTTCGCAGGATCGGCGTCATACGATGTTGCTCCTCACCCTTTGTTACTCTTTCTCAAAGGATTAGGATCATCCATTCCATGAGTCAATTGAAAATTGGAATATATTATTCCATGTCGCCCAGCCTTCTCAGGAGGCGGGATCGCGGTTCAGGAGGCTTTGACAGCCTGGCGGGCGAGGATGATCGCGCCTGAGACTGCATCGCCGTCGGCGGGCTTCAGGCGGCGGCGGACGTCGGGCGCCAGCCAGGCCTCGAGCGGGCTCGACAGGCCGCCAAGCAGGGTAACGCGCGGAGCGCCTTGATCGAACAGCGTGCGGACCAGCGTGTCGATCTGTTCGGCAGCACTTTGGACGATGCGGCGGCCGGCGGAATCGCCTTGGTCCGCATGCCGCATCACCATCGGCGCAAGCGAGGCATAGTCCGTGGCGGACGAACGGTCCATCCAGGCTATGGCTTCGAAAGGATCGTTCTGGAAGCGCTGCATGACCTCGATCAGCAGAGCGGTTTTCTCGACACGTCCGTCATGCGCGCGAAGCGCCAGTTGCACGGCTTTGAGGCCGAGATCTGCGCCGCTGCCTTCGTCGGAAATGGGAAATCCGTAACCGCCGACTCGCAGGCTGCGGCCTTCTGCAAAACCGAGACCGATCGAGCCGGTACCGGCGATGACGATCGCGCCGTCGCGGCCGGAATGGGCACCGAGGCAGGCGCCCATTCCGTCGCTGACGAAATCGATGCTGGCGAACGGGTGCGGGATCGCCTTCAAGGCCTCGACCGAACCCTTGCGGCCGGTGCCGGCAAGCCCGATGCCCACATGGGTGCGGCCTATCTCGTCGGACCCGAACCCGGCCTCGTCGAAGGCGGCATTGAACGCGCGCGAGATCGAGGCCCAGGCCTGTTCGATGCCGAGCCGCGTCGTGGCAGGGCCGGAAAGACCCTGTCCAAGAACGGAGCCGGATTCGTCCTCGATACGGGCGCGGCAGCCGGTACCGCCGCCATCGACACCCAGGAAAAAGCGTTCGGTTCGGGCTGTCATGCGCTGATCCGCTCGATATCGGCTCCGCATTGGCCAAGCTTGCGGTCGAGTTGTTCGTAACCGCGGTCGAGGTGGTACACGCGGTTGATGGTCGTTTCGCCCGACGAGACCAGCCCGGCGAGTACCAGCGAGACGGAGGCGCGCAGATCCGTCGCCATCACCTGCGCCCCCTTCAACGGTGCGCCACCGCGCACCAATGCGGTGGTGCCTTGTAGTGCAATATTGGCGCCGAGGCGCATCAGCTCCGGCACGTGCATGAAGCGACTTTCGAAGACGGTTTCGCGGATCAGCGAAGCGCCTTCGGCACAGGCGGCGAGCGCCATGAACTGCGCCTGGAGATCGGTCGGGAAACCCGGATAGGGTTCGGTGGTGATATCGGTTGCCTTCAGCGGACCTTCGCGCGAAACGACTAGGCCGCGATCGCTCGGCCAGATGCTGACGCCCATCGCCTCCAGCACCTGTACGATGGAGGCCATGTTTTCCAGCCGTGCGTTGGTGAGTTCCAGCATGCCGCCGGTGATGGCGGCCGCTACGGCGTAGGTCCCGGCTTCGATGCGGTCGGGAATGCCGTGATGTTTCGCCGGCTGCCAGGTGGTTGAGCCCTGGACCAGGATGCGGTGGGTGCCGGCGCCTTCGATACGTGAGCCCATGGCGATCAGGCAGGCGGCGAGATCGGCGACTTCGGGTTCGCGGGCGGCGTTGAGGATTTCGGTTTCGCCCTTGGCGGCGGTGGCGGCCATCATCGCCGTCTCCGTGGCGCCGACGGAGGGGGAGGGAAGCACGATCCGACCGCCCTTCAATCCGCCCGGTGCCGAGGCGACGATCAGGCCGTTCTCGATATCGATGTCCGCCCCCAGTGCGGCGAGCGCCTTGATATGCATGTCGACCGGACGCGCACCAATGGCGCAGCCGCCCGGCAGAGATACGCGTGCCTGGCCGAAGCGGGCGAGCAGCGGTGCAAGGACGAGCACGGTGGCGCGCATCTTGCGAACGGTGTCGTAGGAGGTCACTTTCGAGACGATTGCCTTGGCATCGACGATGGTGGAATGGCCGGTGCGGGTGACGGCGGCGCCATGCAGCTCGACGACCCCCAGCATGTTTTCCACATCGCTGACCTGTGGCAGATTGGTGAGTTCGACCGGGTAGGGGCTCAGCAACGTCGCCGCGATCTGCGGGAGCGCCGCGTTTTTCGCCCCGGCAATGGTGACGGCTCCCTGGAGCCGATGACCGCCGACGATCCGTAATCTGTCCATGACGAAACCTGTCGAAGAGGTGCGGTGAATCTCAAATCAATCTGCGCTTCCTGGAAACTAAACTACGGCGCGTCTCTGTCAATCATTCGGAATTTTTTATTCCTTTGTGCGGCATTATCTGCGATAATCCATCCTCGGCTCGGGAATGGAAACGCTGTTGCGGAGGACCGTTCCGGTGATATCCTCCACCCGACCCAAGGCCGTATCGCGGAGCTTCCGAAGGAACGCATGTCAGTCTTAAAGAAGATCAACGCGCAGCTCGAGGATATGGCACCGGCAGACCGGGAGATCGGCCAGTTCATCCTCGACAATCCGGACCAGATGCTGCGGCTTTCCTCGGCAGCGCTTGCGGCCGAGACGGGGCGCAGCCAGTCGAGCGTCGTGAAGTTCAGCCAGAAGCTGGGTTTTGCCGGATACCAGGAGCTGAAACTCGCCGTCAGCGAGGCGAAGGCGCAGGAATGGCATGCGCCTCCCGGCATGATCCACGGCTCGATCGAGGTCGGGGACAGTTATCTGACGATCCTGCAGAAGCTGATCGGCAGCAAGATGCTGTCCATGCAGCAGACGCTTGCGGTCAACAATGAGCAGGAGATCGAGCGGGCCCTGACGGCTCTCAACGATGCGCGACGCATCCATATGGCCGGCGTCGGGGCATCGTCGCTGGTCGCCCGCGACTTTTCCTACAAGCTGATGAAGCTCGGGCGCAACGTGCTGCATGACAGCGACAGCCATGTGCAGATGGCGAATGTCTCGACGCTCAACAGCCAGGACGTGCTGCTGGCGCTTTCCTATTCCGGCACCAGTTTCGAGACGCTGAGGATCGCCGAACTGGCGCGCCAACGCGGCGCGACGGTGATCGCCATTACCGGTCTCAATGGCAATCCGCTGATGCAGGCGGCAGATATCCGACTTTATACGGTCGCGGACGAGGAGCGGGTGCGTTCATCCTCCATCACCGCGCGCGATGCGCAGCTGATGCTGACGGACTTGCTGTTCATCCTGCTGGTCCAACGCCAGCCGGATGCCAACGAATACGTCCACAACAGCGAACTTGCGGTCTCGGTCCTGAAGGCCAAGTGATCCTCGAGTTCACGCGGCCAGGCGATGCTTCAGGCGCATGACCTTAAAGAAACCGTTCGGGAACACGCGACGGATTTCCGCCACCTCGAAATCGCCTCGGCGCTTCGCCCATTCGACAATCCGGGCGATGCGGAAGGACGAGCTCCACCCGACCCGATGCACCAGCGGCGCTACGGCTTCCTCGATCGCCCCTTGCAGACCGCGCCCGTCGCCGAGCTTGCTCGCAACGATGATCTCGCCGCCCGGGCGTAGCACGCGGGCGCACTCGTCAAGAGCACGTTCGGGATCCGGGATCAGCGTGATGACGAAGGGCAGGCAGACGGCGTCGAACGAACGATCGGCAAATTCGAGATTGTGCGCATCCATGACATGCAGCGACTGAACGTGGGCGAGGCCGGCGCACGCGACCTTCTCGCGCGCCTTGGCGATCATGTGTTCGGAAAGATCGATGCCGGTGACCCGGCAATGTTTCGGATAATAGGGCAATACCAGCCCGGTGCCGACACCGACTTCGAGGATGTCCCGTCCGGCTTCGGCGGCGAGCTTTGCGACGGTGCGATGCCCGTCGCGCAGCAAGCCTCGATAGACCCGGTCATAGACCGGCGCCCACCGTTCATACACCTTCTGCTGATGTTCGGCGCTGTTGCGGATAACTGCCAAGATCGTCCCCTCCGGTGTGCCGCGAATTGGGCTGAAACTCAGGACGAAAACGATAGTTCCGCTTCACGACGGTTTTGCGACGGAGGCTCAGACCTCAGAGCGCACGCATCGCGTCGATGAATTCTCTCGCCTTTTGCCCGATGGAGGCGAGGTCGACACCCGGTTTGTAAAGGGAGGAACCGATGCCGAAACCGGCTGTGCCCGCCTGCGCGTAGACAGCCATATTCTCGGGCGTGACACCGCCGACGGCGAGCACCGGGATATCCTTCGGCAATACTGCCTTCCATGCCTTGATGACATAGGGCGGGATCGCTTCCGCCGGAAAGGCCTTGATGCCGCTGGCGCCGGCCTCGATCGCCGCGAAGGCTTCCGTCGGGGTTGCGACGCCCGGCAGGCTCACCATACCTGCCGCGCGGCTGGCCTTGATGACTTCGACATTCGCGTTCGGAGAGATGATCACCTTGGCGCCGGTCGCAGCGACGTCGGCGACCTGGGCCGGGGTCAGTACGGTGCCGGCTCCGATCAGTGCCTGGTCTCCGAAACGTCTGACCAGCTTTTCGATGCTCTTCAGCGGGTCGGGAGAATTCAGCGGGACTTCGATGATCCGCCAGCCTGCCTCGACCAGTACCTCGCCGACACTTTCAGCCTCCTCCGGCTTGATGCCGCGCAGGATGGCGACGAGATTGCATGCCTTGAGCGCCTCTTGGAAGGTCATCTCGAAACTCCTTTATTGCGCGGCTTCGGCCGCGATCAGCATGATGCCGCGTTTCGCGGCGTTTTCCGGAGCGGGTTCGACCGTCAGGCCGAACAGGGGCGCGATCCGGCCGTAGCGGCTGTTGAGCACGTTGTTGCCGACGATGCCGATCGTATCGCCGTTCTTGAACCAGCCGGCAGCGCGCGCCTGGCGGAATTCCGAGCCGATGACGAGCCCGGAGACGTAATCGAGGATATCCTCGGGCTTCAATTTGCCGTCGAGAATGCCGGTGCGGGCGCTGAAGATCGCCGACAGGAAGGCATCGGCGGCGGCCGAATCGCTCGCTGCGAATTCCGCCCCGCGATCGAAGCTCTGCCAGTCCGGCTCGGCGCCCGGCTGCGGCTCGAGAGCCTTGGCGATGAACGAATGTTTGGTCAGGAGCGAAAATACCTCGCCGGTCGCGTAGGTCTGGAAACCATCGATGCGGTTGTCCCTGACCCGTGCCCATTTGCTATGGGTGCCGGGCAGGACCAGGGTGCGGTCGCGCCCGAGGCCGTAGCCGACGATCTGGGTTTCCTCGCCACGCATCACATCCGGAAAGGGTTTTGCGGCCGGATCGCGCATGCCGGGCAGGAAGGTGATGACCGCGCCGTTCTGAAGAGCGAGTTTGCGCGTGCCGGCCGCAAGCTCGGCGATCCCGCCGGGCGTATCCACGTAGGGTACTTCGACCCAGCCGTTGCGGCTGGTGATCATGCCGCTTGCCAGGACGGGCAGGGGGCCATGCGCCGAAAACCATTCGCCCACCGTTTCCATCAACGCCTGCTCGAAGGCGCCGTTCTTGACGAACTGGATGCCGCCGCTCGACGTATCGCGGGTATCGAGCGTTTCGCCTGTTTCCGAAACCAGCATGGCGCGCAGCGAGCTCGTTCCCCAATCGAGGATGATCGAGGTGGGTTTGGGCATGGTCACATTTCTCCCGAAGCGGCTTTCGCCCCTTCGATAGCCCGTGACGTATCACCCTGTCGAGAGGCGACCCGGCGGAAACCGGCGGCGATGTCGGGCGTGACGAGATTTGTCTGCGCCCCGAAGATCTCGAGCGCCGTCCTGTAACGCTCGGCGAGCGCGGCGTGACCGACGATGTTGATTTTCCTCGGGTTGTCCTGCCCAAGCGCTTCCGAAATTTCCGCGCCGATCATCAGGCCGGCGAGGTAGTCGGCGATCTCTTCCGGCACCAGACGGTCGAACAGGACTAGGCTGCGCGCTGAAAAGACGCGGGCGAGGATGCGGCCGGGCAGCGTCTCTTGCTCAAGCGCTGTCTGGACGCCGCGGCGAAAGGCGTCCGGACGCTCCTCGTAGGTTGCCGGGATGAGGCGCGAGACAAGCGAATCCTTCTTGAGCAGATTGAGGATTTCGCCGGACATGTAGGTGGTGATCGCGGTGATGCGACCACCTTCCATTGTCACCCATTTGGCATGAGGACCGGGCAGCACGAAGATGCCGTCGGTTTCCTTGAGGCCGAAGAGCGACATTTCCTCGCCGCGCATCACGTCGGGCAAGGGTTTGGTCTGGGCAATGCCGGGCAGGAAGGTCAACGGCGGTAGACCTTCGACCTCATGCGCAACCGCCTGGGCCAACAAATCCGCAGGCCCAGCCGGCACTGGGGCGAAGGGGCTTTCGATCCAGCCGTTGCGGCTGGTGATCATGCCGGAAAACAGGATTTTTTCTGCTTTCTCGCTCCAATCGCCGAGTTCTTCCCGGAGTGCGGTTTCGAAACCGCCGGCCGTAACCTTGGTCGTGCCGCGGTCGCTTTTCCTTTCTCCGAGCACCGTGTCGTCGTCGAGAAGCAGCGCACGGAAGGCGGCGGAGGTCCATTCGATTGCAATATACATGGGGGAATCATCCTAATAGGCAGGCTTGACCGGGAACCAGTCCTTGCGCTCGGTATCGAGATAGGCGCCGGCAATGCCGGGCACGCGGTATTTTTCGAGCATTTCGATATCCACTTCGACGCCGAGGCCCGGCCCTTCCGGCACCTGGAAACGGCCGTCTTTCAAGACCGGCGGATTGGGCGAGATATCGCCGCCGAGATAGGCGCGCTCGGTATCGATGGCGATCGACATGTTCGGCAGCGATGCCGCGAGATGGATATAGGCCGATTGCGACAGCGCCAGTTCTGCGCCGGAATGCAGCGTCACCGGGATGCCGACCGCCTCGCAGATGGCCGCGGCCTTGATCGTCTGCCACAGGCCGCCGGCCTCGTGCGGGTCGAGCATTACGACATCGGCTGCATTGGCGCGGATGATGTTTCCGACATCGGACAGCGTATAGGCGCTTTCGTCGAGCGCGATCGGCACCGTTGAGCGGGCAACGAGCGCCGCATGGCCGGCGAGATCGTCGAGCTCCAGCGGTTGTTCCACATAGGCCGGATCGAAGGCTCTCAGTTTTTCGAGCTGGCGTTTTGCGGTCGCCGGGTTCCAGGCGCCGTTGACGTCGAGCCGCAGCGGGTGGTCGCCGATCACCTTCCGCGAAATCTCGGCGAGCGCGATATCGCTCCTTTCGTCGAAGCCGATCTTCACCTTGAAGGTGGTGTAGCCGAGATCGAGGAAGCGCTTCAGCCGCTCCGCGAGACCTTTGCGGTCGTTGGTGAAGAGATAGGCGGCGGCTTCGACATCCTTGCGCCAGCGGCCGCCCCACATCGCATAAAGCGGCAGGTTCGCCTGTTTGCCGAGCGCATCCCACATCGCCATTTCCATGGCGCAGATCGCCATCACGGCGGCGCGCTTGTGGTGATAGAAGCCGGCGCCGAGCACGTGGCGGTGGAAACGTTCCGCATCCGCGACCGCGTAGCCGATCGCCAGTGGTGCGACGATATCGGCGAAGACTGCGGGCACGTTGGCAATCAGCGAAATGGTCTCGCCCCAGCCGATGATCCCGGCATCGGTCTCAATGCGGCAGATCAGCCGGGTCGTGCCGATTCGCCGCCCGGAACCCCAGAGAATGTCCTCGGTGAACGGCATACGGACCAGCCAATGGTCCACTTTGGTAATGCGCAAGATATCCTCCCATGGACGGCAACTTCCTTGCCGCTTCAGTTTCGCTGTTGACATGGAACTTAGTTCCAAGATAACTCTCTTGGCAAGAGCGAGGCGGCGTGCTGTGGGAGCGGCATCAAAAATCGTCGTCCAGGGAGAGGGCATGGCCAAGGTACAATTGGAAGCGATCGACAAGGATGTCGCCAACGATACGGGCGGCGTGCCGGGTGTTCAGGCGCTGACGCGCGGCATCCAGATTGTCGATGCCGTGGCGGCGGAAGCCCGCGGCCTGCGCTTCACCGAACTGCTCGACCAGACTCAATTGCCGAAGGGCACGCTGCACCGGCTGCTGCAGGCGCTGGTCGACGAGCGGCTGCTCCACTTCGATACCCGCGACCAGGTTTACCGGTTGGCGCCGAGGTTGTTCCAATGGGCACACAAGGTCTGGGACAATTTCGATCTGCGCGGCGCGGCCGAACCGGAACTGGCGCGACTTCGCGACCTGACGGGCGAGGCGATCCGCCTCGGCGTGCTCGACGGCGGCAGCATCCTTTACATCGACCAGCGGGAAGTGCCGCAACCGCTGCGCCTCAACAACGGCGTCGGCTCGCGCGCAGCACCGCATGCGAGCGGCCTCGGCAAGGCGATCCTGGCGCATTTGTCGCTCGAAAAACGCCGCGCGCTGCTCGACGGCATCGAACTGGAACGGCTGACCCCGAACACAATCGTCAATGCCGAGGAGCTGAGCCGCCAGCTCGACCTCACCAAGGCGCGTGGTTACGCCGTCTCGGTCGATGAGCAGCATATCGGCATTTCCTCGGTCGCGGCACCCGTCCTCAACCATCGCGGCGAACCGATCGGCGCGATCGGCATTATCGGCCCGTCCTTCCGCCTGCCGGTCGACCGGCTGCACGCTTTCGGCCGCGACGTCATCGAGGCGGCGCGCCGCACATCCGGCAATTTTGGAGAGTTTCCCATGTCGCTTGCGGTCAAGCCGCGTCCTCTCGGCCCCGATCGCGCCGACGTGCGCTGCGTCATTCCGGCGAGTACGTTCCTTGGCGAAGGTCCGCACTGGTCGCCGGAGCACAAGAAGCTCTATTTCGTCGATATCCTGGCGCCCGCCGTCCATACCGGCGATCCCGCCAAGGGCACCTATACGTCCATGCAGGTGCCGGAACTGATCGGCTTCGTGATCCCTCGCTCCCGTGGCGGTTTCGTTGCCGCCATGCATGGCGAGATCCGCGGCGTCGATCTCTCGACCGGCGACATCACCACGATCTCGCGGCCGGAGGTCGACCGTCCCGGCAATCGCTTCAACGACGGCAAATGCGACCGTCGCGGCAGGCTTTGGGCGGGGACGCTCGCGATCGACACGACGCCGGACCAGGGGCGGCTCTGGAGGATCGATCCGGACGGTCGCTCGCGGGAGATGGATCGCGGTTTCCACGTTTCGAACGGTCTCGGCTGGAGCCCGGACGACCGCACCTTCTACTTCACTGATACCAACCGGCAGACCGTTTATGCCTATGATTTCGATATCGAAAGCGGCGAGGTCGCCAATCGGCGTGTGTTCATCACGGTGCCGGAATCCGAAGGCAAGCCGGACGGCATGACGGTCGATGCGGAGGGTTTCGTCTGGATCGCCCATTGGGACGGTTGGTGCGTTACCCGCTACGACCCGCAGGGCAAGGTGGAGCGGGTGATCAACCTGCCGATCCCGCGCCCGACAAGCTGCGTCTTCGGCGGTGCCGACATGCAGACCCTGTTCGTGACATCCGCCCGCATCCGGCTTTCGGCCGCCCAGCTTTCCGAAGCGCCGCTCTCCGGCAGCGTGTTTTCCATCGATACCGGCATCAAGGGCCAGGCAGCCCAGATGTTCGCGGGCTGAGACATCAAGAGACACCCATGGCCAAGCTTGAACTCAAAGACATCCGTAAATCCTTCGGTTCGGCCGAGGTGCTGAAGGGCATCGACCTGACGGTCGAAGATGGAGAATTCGTTGCCTTCGTCGGCCCGTCCGGCTGCGGAAAATCGACGTTGCTGCGGCTCATCTGCGGGCTCGATGAAATCACCTCGGGTAAGATGGCGATCGACGGCGAGCTGGTGAACGACGTGCCGCCGGCCAAGCGCGGCATTGCCATGGTCTTCCAGTCCTATGCGCTCTATCCGCATATGACGGTTGCCGAGAATATGGGTTATGCGCTGCGGCTTGCCGGCACGCCGAAGCCGGAGATCGAGACGCGTGTCACCCAGGCCGCCAAGAAACTCCGCATCGACACCTATTTGGAGCGCAAGCCCCGCCAGCTTTCCGGCGGCCAGCGCCAGCGCGTCGCGATCGGCCGCGCCATCGTTCGCGAACCGCGTATCTTCCTGTTCGACGAGCCGCTTTCCAACCTCGACGCCTCGCTGCGCGTGGAAATGCGCATCGAGATCGCCCGCATGAAGGATACGCTCGGGACCACGATGGTCTATGTCACCCACGACCAGATCGAGGCGATGACGCTGGCCGACAAGATCGTGGTGCTGAATTCCGGCCGTGTCGAACAGATCGGCTCGCCGCTCGATCTCTACAACAAGCCGGTGAACCGCTTCGTTGCGGGCTTCATCGGATCGCCGCGCATGAATTTCCTGAAGCTCGGTGCCAGAAAGGGCGAGGGCGCGTTCACTGTCCCGGGCGGCGAAGTCCGCTTGCCGCGCAACCTGTCTTCAGCGCCGGCTGAGATCGGTATCCGGCCGGAACATGTGGAACTGGTGAGCCGTGGCGCCCCGGATTCGCTCGCTGGGACCGTCACCATGACCGAACATCTCGGCAGCGACACCTATGCCTATGTGGCGCTCGAAGGCTCCGAGGAGATGGTCGTGGTGCGGCTTTCCGGCGACCGGGCCGTCAAGCGCGGGGAACCGATCGGCGTGTATGTCGATCCGGCCATGATCCACGTCTTTTCCGCTGATGGCCTGTCACTGGCTTCGGCGCGTCCAGTCGCCCTGGAGGCCGCATGAGCATCCATCCGGAACTC
Organism: Neorhizobium sp. T25_13; assembly: GCF_002968675.1. Taxonomy (NCBI): domain Bacteria; kingdom Pseudomonadati; phylum Pseudomonadota; class Alphaproteobacteria; order Hyphomicrobiales; family Rhizobiaceae; genus Neorhizobium; species Neorhizobium sp. T25_13. The sequence goes on along the minus strand of NZ_PVBI01000004.1, from coordinate 427,017 downwards.
ATCGCAAAGGCCGAGGTCGAGGCCGCGAAGTACCCCAGCCTCAAGGGCAGGGGCGTGCTGATCACCGGCGGCGGTTCGGGCATCGGCGCTTCGCTGGTCGAGCATTTTTGCGCCCAGGGCTGCAAGGTCGGGTTCCTCGACCTTAATGCCAATGTTGCCGACGAGACGGCCGAGGTAGTCGTGAGAAAGACCGGCAACAAGCCGTTCTATGGTACCGCGGACCTGCGCGACATCGACGCCTTGAAGGACGGGATCGAGGCGCTGCGATCCGAAATCGGACCGATCCGGGTGCTCATCAACAATGCCGGCAATGACGACCGCATGCCGCTCGAAGACGTGACGCCGGACTATTGGGACGAGCGTTTCCAGACCAACCTGCGCCATCAGTTCTTCGCGGTCCAGGCCGTTGTGCCGGAAATGGCGGAGGTCGGCGGCGGGTCGATCATCAACATGGGTTCGATCTCCTGGATGCGCGGCGCGGCCGGGCTGATCTTCTATACGACCGCCAAATCCGCCGTCATGGGCATGACCAAGTCGCTCGCCCGCGAATTGGGGACACGCAATATCCGCGTCAACTCGATCGCGCCCGGCTGGGTGCTGACCGAGCGCCAGGTGGAGCGCGCCAAGCGTGTCTACCAGGGCAAGTTTTCCGAATACCTCGAGGTCCAGTGCCTCAAGGAGCATCTGCTGCCGCCCGATATCGCCCGCATGGCGCTGTTCCTGGCGGCAGACGATTCCCGCCTCATCACGTCACAGACATTCATCGTCGATGGAGGCGTCGTCTAACGAGGGCAAGGCGGATACGGCGCTCGCCGCTTGACCTTTTTCGGGTTGAAACAGAGTTCCATCATCATCGTTTCGGGAGGATTTGATGAACACCTTTACCAGACTGATCGGCACCGCCGCCGTCGCGCTTGCGCTCGGCTCGGGTGTCGCCAAGGCAGCCGACCTGAGCTTCATGAGCTTCACTTACGCGGAAGAAGCCAACAAGGCGATCGTCCAGGGCGTCCTGGACAATTTTCAGAAAACCGAGAAGCTGACGGTCGAGCCGCTCGGCTTTGCCTGGGGCGACATGCAGAAGAACATCTTTCTGCGCGCCCGGTCGAAAACCCTGCCCGATGTCGCCCAGCTTTCTGAACGCTGGCTGCCGACTTTCGCGAGCCTCGACAATCTCGTCGACCTGAACACGGTCTACGGCAAGGACAAGCTGCAAGCGGCTTTCGCGCCGGATGCGCTCGCCATGGGCAATATCAACGGCAAGCAGCTTGCGCTGCCGCTTCTGTCCGGTTCGATCGGCATGGTGGCCAACAAGGAAGTTCTCGCCAAGGCCGGCATCAATGACGCGCCGAAGACCGTCGACGACTTCAAGAAAGCCCTGGTCTCGGTGCGCGACAAAGTGCCCAACTCGGTGCCGTACTCCATGGCGACCAAGAATAACGGCTCGATCCTGATCGACTTCATGGTCTGGAACTGGGTGCATGGCGGCCGGATCATCGACGACGCCGGCAAGGTCGTCGTCGACAGTCAGAAGAGCCGCGATGCGCTCGGCTTCATGGTCGGCCTGTTGAAGGACCGCCTGGCGGCTCCGGAAATAGACCGCCCGGATTCGCGCCGCCTGCTGGCGCAGGGCGCTTCAGCCTTCTATCTCGACGCCCCGCAGACCCGCACTTTCCTGCGGGATTTCTCCGGCAAGGGCCAGGCATTCGATGCCAACGTGCTGCCGATGCCGACACCTGTGCTGAAGGCTGGCGACAAGTCCGTTTCCGTCCAGTGGGGACATCTGCTCGTGCAGTTCGCCGCCGGCGGCAAGGCCAAGGCCGACGATCCGGCCGACAAGTTCCTGACCTACATCATTTCTGACAAGGTGCAGACGGACCTTCCGTTGAAGATGAGCGCGCTGCCGGTCACCAAGTCCGCCCGCGCGGCGGTTGCCGACGACGCCTATCTCAAGAACTGGTCGGCCGCGACGGGTGACGCCCGCCGCAACGAAGTCGGCATCTGGTCCAATGCCGCCGACCTCACCAACATCATCGGCGAGGAAGTGCAGGGCGCGCTGCTCGGCCAGAAATCGGCCGACGATGCCATCAAGTCCATGCAGGCTCGGCTGACGACCAGCATGGAGAAGGCGAAGAAGTCGGAATAGGTCGGCGATCGCGGGTGAGGGCGATCCCCTCACTTGCGATTTCTAACACTTAGCTGCGCTAAGATGTTGAAATCGCGTTCTCTCCCGCAGGGGGAGAGATACCGGTGCCGCAAACTCGGCGTTCTACCTCTCCCCTTGCGGGAGAGGTTACAAAATCACGATCTTAGCTTCAGCTAAGTCGTAGATTTTGTTGGTGAGGGGACCGTACTTGCACAGGTCCCAAACTCGAAAGTGTATCGAACAGGAAATAGCCTCTATGGCCGTGATCGAAAACAATGTCGGTGCCTATCCGGTCTCGCCGCATGCGAACCGAGGGGGCCTGAAAGCGGGGCAGAACCGCATCGGGCTGCTTCTGTTGCTGCCGGCGGCGATCGCCTTTGCTGCGGTCATCCTCTATCCGTTTCTGTCGGCGCTTGGCCTGTCGCTGTTCGAATACACGGTCGAGATGATGGAGCCGCGTTTCATTGGCTTCGAGAATTTTGTGAAGATCGCGTCGGACCCGGATGTCTGGGCGGCGTTCTGGACGACGGCCATCTATGTGGTGTTGACCACAACGGGCACGCTGGTCGCCGGTCTCGGCTGGGCGCTGATCATGAACCAGCCGTTTGCCGGCCGTGCGGTGCTGCGGTCGCTGTCGCTGCTGCCCTGGGTGCTGCCTTCGACGGTCAGCGCCTTCATCTGGGGCTGGATCTTCAATTCCCGCTACGGCGTGCTGAACGCCTTCCTGATGGAGCTTGGCCTGATCGACTACCCGCAGGCCTGGCTGTCGACACCTGAAGGCGCGATGCTCGCGGTGGTGCTGACCAAGATCTGGCTCTCCATCCCGCTTTTCATGTCCTTTTTCCTGGCGGGCTTGCAGAACCTCGACAAGGAGCAGATCGATGCGGCGCGCGTCGACGGCGCCGGCAACTGGGCGGTGCTGCGTGACCATATCCTGCCGCATCTGCGACCGGTCCTGATGATCGTCGTGGTTCTCGGCGTGATCGGCAATCTGCAGCAGTTCGACACCATTTACGCGCTGACCGGCGGCGGTCCGGTGCGGGCGACGACGGTTCTGTCCGTCGAGGTCTATCGCCGCGCTTTCGAGCAGTGGGATATCGGCTTTGCCTCTGCCGTCGGCGTGCTCTGGGTTGCGGCGCTCCTGCCGCCTGCCTTCCTCTATCTGCGCATGCTGGTGAAAGGAAACTGAGATGTTCGACCTTTCCTCCCGTCAGGCAAAAATCGTCTTCTTTGCCGCCCTTGCGGTGATCGGCTTCTTCCTGTTCTTCCCGCTCTACTGGCTGGTGATCTCGTCGCTGAAGGCGAATGCCGAGCTCTACCGGGTCGTGCCGACGCCGTTTCCGACGATGCCGAGCCTGGAGCATTTCATCCGAGCGCTGACCACCGGCAAACTGCCGATGTACCTGATGAACAGCCTGATCACCTCGACCTGCAGCGCCGCGCTGGTGACGCTGCTGGCGCTTTATGCCGGCTTCAGCTTCGCCAAATACCGTTATTTCGGCCGCCAGCCGGTGATGTTGTTCATGCTCTCGGCGCAGATGTTTCCGTTCGGCCTGCTGCTGATCTCCATCTACCCGCTGATGAGCGAGCTGAACCTGCTCGACACGCGGCCGGGCCTGATCCTCAGCTATATCGTCTTCGCGCTGCCGGTCTCGACCTACATGCTCTACAGCTACTTTACCCAGGTGCCGGACGAACTGATCGATGCGGCGCGGGCGGACGGTGCGAGCGATCTCAGGATCTTCCACACGATCGTCATCCCGATCTCGATCCCCCCGATCGTCACGGTGTTCCTCTATTCCTTCATGTGGTCCTGGAACGACCTTCTCTATTCGATGACGCTGATCGTCTCGGACGAGAAGCGCACCATCGGGCCGGGCCTGCTTCTCACCTATCTCAACGAGGTCAATTCCGACTGGGGCGGCGCCATGGCGGCATCGCTGATCGCGTCTGCGCCCATCGTCGCGGCCTTCATGTTCCTCCAACGTTATTTCATTCAGGGCGTCACCGCCGGAGCAGTCAAATGACCAAGATTTTAGCCGGAGCTTTCCCAGTTCTTCCCACCCCGTTCCGCGACGATGGATCGATCGATGAGGCGGACTTCCTGTCGATCATCGACTTCGCGCTGGAAAGCAATGTCGACGGTGTCGTTTATCCTGGCGTCGCCAGCGAAGTGGACACGCTGACGCCGGAGGAGCGCAGGCGGCAGGTGGAACTGCTGGCGGAGCGGATCGGCGGGCGCATCCCGATCATCATCGGCGCCAGCGATCCGGATCCGAAGGCTGCGGCCAAGCACGTGGCGCAGGCGGCGCAGATCAGGGCAGGGGCGGCCATGGTGATGGCGCCGTTGTCTCTCGGCAACGACATCGCCGCCCAGACTGCCTATTTTAGGGAAGTGGCGGCTGATGCGGGCGTGCCGATCATGCTGCAGAACCAGCCGAAGCCGATCGGCGCGGGGCTGACGCCGGAAGAGGTGGCGGCGGTTGCCAATGCCGTGCCGGAAATCCGCTACGTCAAGGAAGAGACCGCGCCCTGCGGCCAGCATCTGACCCGGATCAAGGCGGCGGCCAACGGTTCGCTCGATGCGATCTTCGGCGGTGCCGGCGGGCGTTACATCACCGACGAACTGGCGCGCGGTGCGGCCGGCACCATGCCTGCTGCCGAGCTTGCCGATATCCATGCGCAGATGATCCATGCCTGGCAGAAGGGCGATGTCGCGACCACACGCAAACTCTACAACGTTTCGCTGCCGCTCCTGAATTTCCAGGCGATCTTCCGCATGCACATGACCAAGGAAGTGCTGCGCCGGCGCGGTGTCATCAAGCACACGTTCGTGCGCGGCAAGGGGCCGAAATTCGACGAGGGCGATGCCAAGGAACTGGCGTTGCTTCTGGCGGAGGCCGATCTGCCCTATACCAATCACAAGCCGAACTGAGCTGGAACCCATGCCGAAAAACGTCGTCGATGCGATCGTCTCGGTCGAGACCTTCATCATCTCCATTCCCCGCGAGGTGCCTTATCTTGGGCCTTTGAAGGAAGGCGAGGCGATCAACGCTCGCGGTTACCTGATCCGCAAGGGCAACCGCACCATCTATCCCTCGACCGACATGACCCTGCTGATCAAGGTCACCGGCGAGAGCGGCAAGGTCGGTTGGGGCGAGTGTTATGGGATCGTCGCGCCAGAGGCGACCAAGGCGATCATCGACGACGTGCTCGGCCCGGTCATCATCGGCCGCGATCCGGGCGATGCGGCGGTCATCCATGAAGACCTCTACGACCTGATGCGGGTGCGCGGTTTCTTCGGCGGCTATTATCTCGACGCGCTGGCCGGCGTCGATATCGGGCTCTGGGATTTGACCGGCAAGAACCTCGGGGTGCCGGTCTCGACGCTACTCGGCGGGCGACGGCACGATACGATCCGCGCCTATGTCTCCGGCCTGCCGAAAGCGACGCTGAAGGAGCGTTGCGATCTGGCCAAACATTGGGTCGGCAAGGGCTACAAGGGAATCAAGTTTGCGGCGGTGGTCTCCGAGGAGGATATCGTCAAGGAAATGGCGGCTCTGCGCGAAGCGGTCGGGCCGGATATCGACCTGATGGTCGACCTGCACTGGAAATTCGAGGCGGGCGAGGCGATCCGCATCATCCGCCGGCTTGAACCCTACAATCTCTACTTTGCCGAAGCGCCGGTACAGCCGGAGAACCTCGAGGGGCAGGCGCGGGTTGCGGCCGGCATCGGCGTGCCGCTGGCGCTCGGCGAGGAATTGCGCACCACCTACGAATACAGGCCACGTTTTGAAAAGCGGGCGATGAGCATCGTGCAGCCGGAAATGGGCCATACGGGCATCACCGAGTTCATCCGCATCGGCCAGATGGCGCAGACCTTCCACATGAACATCATGCCGCATGCATCGATCAGCGTCGGCATCTTCATGGCGGCCAGCCTGCAGGCCTCGTCGGCGCTGCAGAACGTGCCCTATCATGAATACCAGCACTCGATCTTCGACCGGAACCTCACCTATACGAAGGGCGACATGGCTTCGGGCGAGGGCACCTATGTGGTGCCGACCGGTGCCGGTCTCGGCGTCGAGCCGAAGGAGGAAGTGTTCGAGTTTGTCGTCAGGCGGTGACATGGGCAAGCGCCGTAACTGCTGAGCTTGCCGTCGCATGGAGGCGCTGGCGAGCCAGAGATCATCACCGTGCGGCATCCCGGAACGCTTCGAAGATCACCCGGTGGCCGGCGTCGTTGGGGTGGGTGATGTCGGGCGAGGCGAGGAGTCCGTCACCGTGCTCCATCATCCGTTCGTAGACCGGGGCATAGAAAACCGAGAATTGCCGGGCAAGCTCGCGGACCGCTTCCACATAACGCTCAAACCCCCGACGGGTCTGGCCGGTGAACCCTGCGCTTCCAACCGAAAATCCGGCATCGGGAATATAGGGCGGGCTGCCGATCGCGATCCTTTGCCTGTGCCCGGCGGCGATCAGCCCCTTCAGGATACGGCTATAATCCCTCACGAAGCCTGCAACACTCATGGTTTCGGGGGCCGCAGTGTAGCGAGCGTCATTGTAGCCGTAGAGGATCAGGATCGCGTCCTCGTGCGGCCGATCAAGAAGCGCTTGAACAAACCTCCCGATGCCATTGTTCAGTCTCGGCTTTCCATCGACAAATTTTGAGCCCTGCAGCACCGTTCCCGGGATGGCGTGATTGCGGATCGGAAAGCCTTCGACCGCACCGGCAAACAGAGCCGGCCAGGCAAGTTCGGCCCGTGAGGCATTGAAGCCGGCGGTGATGCTGTCGCCGAATACGCGGGTGCCGGAAATTTCCAGCGATTTCAAATGCTCTGCAAACCTCATCAATTTTCCTTCATTTTCCCGCTTGACAGCCGCCGTCATAATCTTGTTTATACGTATTAGCTGCTAATACGCATTAGCAGTCAAGAGGAGAGAGGGAGGACCTTGCGTGGCTGCGCCTAAGCGTTTGACTCAGCATGACATTGCGAAATTGGCCGGCGTCAGCCAGGCGACCGTTTCGCTTGTGCTGAACGGCGCGCCAACAGCTCTGGCGCGTATTCCGCAGGAGACCCGCGAGCGCGTCCAGCAGGTCATCCGTACCACCGGTTACGTCGCCGATCCGATCGCTCGCCGAATGGCGAAGGGGCTGAACCGCATTCTCGGCGTGTTCACCTATGAGCCGGCCTTTCCAAGCGCCCAGGCGGACTTCTTCACGCCCTTCCTGCTCGGCATCGAGGAAGAGGCGCAGATCCAGAATTACGACCTTCTGCTCCTGACCGGGGCCGGCGTCGGGCAGGATCGAAAAATCTTTGCCGACGGTAATCGCTTGAGGATCGCCGATGGCTGCCTCGTGCTCGGCCGCGAATTCGACCGCACTGAGCTGACGCGGCTGGTATCCGGCGACTATCCGTTCGTGGCGATCGGCCGACGCGAGGACGCCGGCGGGCCGGTTCCCTATGTCGGCGGCGATTATGCGAACGGCACGCGGGCGCTGGTCGAGAAGGCAAGGGTGCTCGGGCATTCGAAGCTTGCCTATATCGGTCCGCCGGGACCGGCGGAATCGACTGCCGATCGATGGTCGGGCTTTGATGGAGCCCTTGGTGACGGTCTCGAGCTTGTCCTGCATATCGAAACAGTGGGCCGAGCGGCAGACGAGATACTGGACGCTCTTTTCGGCAGCGGTGCGACTGTCGCCTTCTTCGTCGAGCTCGCCGATGCGGTGCGCGTCGAGGCGGCTGCCCGGGCGCAGGGCCTGTCCATTCCCGGCGATTTTTCCGCCGTCGTGCTGGGCAGCCATATCCGCGCCGAACGCAGCCATGTGCAGTTCACTGCCTTCGATATCCCCCGCGAGGAGATGGGTCGGCAGGCAACTGCGATGCTGGTGCGCCGCATCGAGAGCGGCGATGCCGGCCAACAAATTCTTCTGACCTGTGAACCGGTCGAGGGGGAAACCCTTGGACCCGCAAAAATACGGACATGATCAACGTGACAGAGATGCATACGGATATTCTGGTGGTAGGCGGCGGTCTCGGCGGTGTTGCGGCAGCACTTGGTGCATGCCGGGCCGGCCGCAGCGTGATCATGACCGAGGAGTTCGACTGGATCGGCGGCCAGCTGACCAGCCAGGCGGTTCCCTCCGACGAGCATACCTGGGTCGAGCAGTTCGGCATTACCCGCTCCTACCGAAAGCTGCGGGAAGGCATCCGCCGATACTACCGCGACCACTATCCGTTGACCGAGGGCGCACGCGCCTGGGGCGACCTCAATCCCGGTTCCGGCTGGGTCAGCCGTATCTGCGCCGAACCGCGCGTCAGTCTCGCCGTCATGGAAGCGATGCTGATGCCTTATCGCGGCGCCGGCAAGCTGAAGGTGCTGCAGCCGTATCGCCCGGTCGCCGCCGATGTCGACGGGGATACGGTGCGCTCCGTTACCGTTCGGCATCGCGACACCGGACGGGAGATCACCATCTCCGCCGCCTATATCCTCGATGCAACGGAACTCGGCGATCTGCTGCCGATGACCGGCACGGAATATGTGAAGGGCTTCGAGGCCCAGTCCGACACCGGCGAGCCGAGTGCGCCGTCTGAAGCGCAGCCGGACAATGTCCAGGCCGTATCGATCTGCTTTGCGATCGATCACGTCGACGGCGACCAGACGATCGACAAGCCGGAGAACTACGATTACTGGCGCGCGTACCAGCCGCATTTCTGGGGCGGCCCGCTGCTCGGCTTCACCGCGCCGCATCCGCGCACGCTCGATTTCACCACCCGCTCGTTCACGCCCAATCCGAATGACGATCCGCTCGCCGTCGATGCCGACCAGCGCAAGGGCGGCGGCGACGAGAACCTGTGGATCTTCCGGCGCATCGCGGCGCGTAACAACTTCGTGGCCGGCGCCTACGCCTCCGACATCTGCCTCGTGAACTGGCCGATGATCGACTACATGGAAGGCACGATCATCGACCTTTCCGAAGAGGACAAGGCAAAGCAGCTGAAATCGGCTGCCGACCTCTCCTATTCTCTGTTCTACTGGCTGCAGACCGAAGCGCCGCGGGTCGATGGCGGCCAGGGCTTTCCGGGGCTTCGCCTGCGCGGCGACATTACCGGCACCGAGCACGGGCTTGCCATGGCTCCCTATATCCGCGAGAGCCGCCGCATCAAGCCGGTCACCCGCATCGTCGAGCAGGACCTGTCCTATTCGGTGCGCGGCGAGAAGGGCGCGGTCAACTACCGCGACAGCATCGGCATCGGCATGTACCGCATCGACCTGCATCCCTCGACCGGCGGCGACAACTATATCGACGTGCCGTCCTGCCCGTTCGAGATTCCGCTCGGCGCGCTTTTGCCTCAGCGGGTGAAGAACCTCATTCCGGCCGGCAAGAACATCGGCACGACCCACATCACCAATGGCTGCTATCGGCTGCACCCGGTCGAATGGAATATCGGAGAGGTCGCCGGCATGCTTGCCGCCCATTGCCTCGACAAAAATCTTACGCCGCATCAGGTCCAGGAAAACGACGAGAAGCTCCAGAATTTCCAGAGAGAGCTTACACGTGAAGGCATCGAAATGCGCTGGCCGGACGTCGCTGCTTATTAGGACGGCCAGGAGCCTGTCTATCAAACCAATCTTTGGAGGAGGAACGGGAATGAACTATTACAAGACATTGAAATCGGCGGTAGCCGCAATCGCGGTTGCCGTGCCGCTCGGCATTTCGCCCGTGGGGAGCGGCATCGCCAACGCCCAGGACGCGGTCAACCTGCGCATGACCATCTGGAGCGCCAACGAGGCGCATCTGAAGCTGTTCAGCGACATCGCTACCGGCTTCAAAAAGGACCATCCGAACGTGACGGTGACCTATGAGTCGCTGCCCTTCGATACCTATACGACGGCGCTGACGACCCAGATCGCCGGTGGCAATGCACCTGACATGGCCTGGATCTTCGAAACCGCCGCCTATGACTTCGTCAATTCCGGCGCGCTCTATCCGCTGACGGACACGCTCAAGGCCACCAAGGGCTACAATACGGAAGAACTGAGCACCACGGCCGCCGAGCGCTGGACCAAGGACGGCAAGCTGTTTGCCTATCCGTTCTCGACCTCGCCGTTTGCGATGTTCGTCAATAACGACCTCATCAAGGCTTCCGGCGCCAAGACGCCGGCGGAAATGATCGCAGCCAACCAGTGGACATGGGACAACGCCATCGCCACCGCATCCACCGTTGGCAAGACCGGCAAGGGCGGCCTGATCGTCCGCGACTTCAACTACCAGATCTGGCAGAACCTCGCCTCCGTCTGGAACGGCTGGGGGGCTTCGCCCTGGAGCGCCGACGGCAAGACCTGCACGATGACCGAAAAGCCGATGGTCGACGCACTGACCTTCATTCACGATGCCGTCTTCAAGAACAGGGCGATGCCAGGCCCCGGCGAAAGCGTCGACTTCTTCGCCGGCAATGCGGCAATGACGATCACCCAGATCAGCCGCGCCTCGTTGCTGCCGAAGGACAAGCCGTTCGCCTGGGATCTCGTGCCGCTGCCGAAGGGGCCGGCAGGCAACTATGCGCTGATCGGCCAGGCCGGTGTCGGCGTCATGCAGTCGGGCAAGAACGCCAAGACGGCCGCCGAATTTGTCGCCTATATGACGAACCCAGAAAACTCGGCCAAGCTTAGCCAGTTCTTCCCGTCGGCCCGCAAGTCGCTGCTGAACGCCGAAGTGCTGAAGAAGACCAATCCGCTGCTGAGCCAGGAGCAGATCGACAAGGTCGTGATCTCCGGGATCGCCACCGGCAAGGTAATTCCGGGCCATACGGGCTTTGCGCAGATCCAGCAGGTGGTTCGTTCGGGCCTCGATGCCGTCTGGCGTCCGGATGCGAATATCCCGGCAGCCCTCCAGCAGATCTGCGGCCAGATCGGCCCGCTTCTGAAGCGTTAAGGGGGCTCGTGTCGATGGCTGTCGTGCAGCAAACCGCCCGTCCGGAAGGCCGCTCCTCATCGTCGTTCTGGACGGTCGCGCGGCGCGACAGCCTCGCCGGATTTCTCTTCATCGCCCCGCAACTGATCGGGATCACGCTTTTTGTGCTGATCCCGCTCTGCCTCGTCTTCTGGTATTCGCTGCACGAGTGGAACGTGCTCGCCAATACCTTCACCTATACCGGCCTCGCGAACTACCAGATGCTTCTCGAAGACACGAGCCTGCCGTCTGTGCTCGGGGCGACGGCGATCTTCTCCGCCGGGCTGGTGATCTTCAACCTGAGCCTGGCACTGCTGCTTGCGGTGCTGCTCAACCAGAAGCTCGCCGGCATCACCCTCTTCCGTACGCTGTTCTTCTCGCCGGTCGTGGTGTCGCTGGTCGCCTGGACGATCGTCTGGGGTTTCCTTTTGCAGAAGAACGGCGGCATCAACGGCGTGCTGCTCGTCTTCGGCATCGAGGGGCCTAACTGGCTGCGCGAACCGGTGACGGCGATGATTTCGGTCATCGTGGTGCAGGTGTTCAAGAATGTCGGCCTCAACATGATCCTCTTCCTCGCCGCCCTCCAGGGCGTGCCGAACGAACTCTACGAGGCGGCCCGCATCGACGGCGCCCCGCGCTTCAAGCAGTTCCGCCGCATCACCCTACCGCTGATCAGCCCGACGATCCTTTTGACCTCGATCATCACCATCGTCGGATCGCTGCAGGTGTTCGCGCAGATCGCGGTGCTGACGCAAGGCGGTCCTGGGCTCATCACCACAGTGCTCGTCTACTATCTCTACCAGCAGGCCTTCCAGTTCCATTTCTTCGGCTACGGCTCGACGCTGTCGATCATGCTGTTCGTGATCGTCGCCGTGCTTACCTTCGCCCAGTGGCAGATGCGCAAGAGGATCGTTTTTTATGAAAGCTGAGCTCTCCCCGCGCAGACAAGTGTTTCTCTACGGCCTGCTCTGCGTTCTCCTGATCCCCTTCGTCTTTCCGACCTGGTGGATGGTGACGTCGTCGGTGAAGCCGATCAGCGACATTTTTGCCTTTCCGCCGCAGCTCCTGCCGGAAAGCTACGACTGGACGACCTATTCGAAGGTCTTCGAATTGCAGCCCTTCGTGAAGCAGTACTGGAATTCGGCCTATATCGCCGCACTGGTGACGATCGGCACGATGGTCGTATCCTCCATGGCGGGCTATGCCTTCGCGCGGATCAAGTTTCCGTTCGCCAATGCGATCTTCATGGTCGTGCTGCTCGGGCTCCTGATCCCATCGGAAGTGACGATCGTGCCGCTTTTCCAGATGTTCCTGAAGGCGGGCATGGTCAACACCCATTGGCCGTTGATCCTGGTGCCGATCTTCGGTGCGCCGAGCGTGTTCGCGACATTCGTGATGCGGCAGTTCTTCATTGCGCTGCCTGTCGAACTCGAAGAGGCGGCGCGGGTCGATGGCCTCGGGCGTTTCAAGATTTTTCGCAAGATCGCTTTGCCGCTTGCAAGGCCGGCGCTTGCGTCGGTAGCGATCTTCACCTTCCTGCACTCCTGGAACCTCTATCTGGAACCGATCGTGTTTCTGTCGAGTGCCGATAAATTCACGCTGCCGCAGGCGCTGACGCAATACACGGACGCCTATGGCGGGCCGATGTGGAACATCCAGCTTGCAGCCGCAACCCTGACGGCGCTGCCCGTTCTCATCGTCTTCATCATCGCGCAGAAGCAATTCGTCGAAGGGCTCGCGCATACCGGCCTCAAGGGTTGAAAAACTCACTTTTTGAAACACTGGGGCTGAAGAAACGGAAATCTGATTGATGGCTGAAGTTACCCTTTCCAATGTCCGCAAGAGCTATGGCGCCGTCGACATCATCCACGGCATCGACCTCGGCATCACCGACGGCGAGTTCGTGGTGCTGGTCGGCCCGTCCGGCTGCGGCAAGTCCACGCTGCTCAGAATGGTCGCCGGGCTGGAGACAATTACCGGCGGCGAGGTGAATATCGGCGGGCGGGTGGTCAACGACCTCGACCCCAAGGACCGCGACATCGCCATGGTCTTCCAGAACTATGCGCTTTATCCGCACATGACGGTCGCGACCAATATGGGATTCTCGCTGGAACACCGAGGTGGCAGCAAGGCGGAGATCGCCGAACGGGTCAAATGGGCAGCCGACATCCTTGGTCTTGCGCCGTTGCTCGATCGCTACCCGCGCCAGCTTTCCGGCGGCCAGCGCCAGCGCGTTGCGATGGGCCGGGCGATCGTCCGCGACCCCAAGGTCTTCCTGTTCGATGAGCCGCTTTCCAATCTTGACGCGAAACTGCGCGTCGTCATGCGCGGCGAAATCAAGAGCCTGCACCAGAGGCTGAAGACGACCACCATCTATGTCACCCACGACCAGGTCGAAGCGATGACCATGGCCGACAAGATCGTCGTGCTGAACGGCGGGCGGGTCGAGCAGATCGGCGCACCGCTCGACCTTTACGACCGGCCGGCCAACCAGTTCGTGGCGGGCTTCATCGGCTCGCCGTCGATGAATTTTTTGACCGGCACGATTACGCCTGAAGGCTTCTCCGCGCCCGGTATTTTGCTGCCGCTGCCCGAGGCAGCGCACGGGCACAAGGATCGAAAGACGGTCTACGGCATTCGTCCCGAACATTTTGCCCTGGACGAGAGCGGCGTGCCGGCGGAAATCGTGCTGGTCGAGCCGATGGGGTCCGAGACGCAGGTGACGATGAAGCTTGGCGAGACACTGGTGACCGGCGTGTTTCGCGAACGGGTATCGTTGTCGCCGGGAGCGACGATCCGGGTGCGGCCGGAACTCGGCAATATCCATCTCTTCGCCGCCGACGGCGGCCAGCGTCTGAACTGAGGGCCGTCATGCCGAACTATCCCGAAACCAGGCTCACCAAGGCGCTGCGCGGTGGCGAATTCCCGGTCATCGTCTCGCTCGCCCGGCACGACCTCGATCTTGCCAAGGCGGCGATCGGGGCAGGGGCCTTTGCGATCAAGGTGCATCTCAACGCCTATCACCGCGCGACCGGCACGACATTCGGCAGTTTTGCCGAGGAGCGGCCGTTTTTCGAGAGGCTGGCGCCGCTCGGGGTGCCGCTGCTGGTGATGGCCGGCCAGGAGACGGTGCCGACGCCGGACGAACTCGATGCCTTGGCCGAACTGGGTTTTGAAGGCTTCAACGTCTATTTCGACCATCTTCAGCCGCATTTGCTGCAGTCGAAGCTCCGCCCGATCCCGGCGCTAGGCGAGAAAAGCACTGACGAGGATTTGAAGACCATCGTCGCCATTCCCGGCGCGATGATGGAGGCATCCGTCGCGTCGTTTGCCGATTACGGCAGGCCGCTCAACGAGACCGATCTTGGCCGCTACAGGGAAATCACCTCGAAGGCCGGCATTCCGGTCATCGCTCCGAGCCAGAAGCGGTTCGTGGCCAGCGATATGGCAAAGTTGAAGGTGGCGGGCATTGCAGCGCCGCTACTCGGTGTCATTGTCACCGGCACCACATCCGAAAGCCTCGAGGCCGCGGTGCGTCCCATCGTTGACGCGGCGGCCGGCTGAGTGGTGGAGATGGATTGAATTTCTTCCGCCGGATCGCCATTTTAGGTGCAAATCCAAAACCGAAGGAGGAAAGCATGACGACGTCTACCGAACGGGCCGTACTGGCCGGTGGTTGTTTCTGGGGCATGCAGGACCTGATCCGGCGTCTGCCCGGCGTGGTTTCGACCCGTGTCGGCTATAGCGGCGGCGACGTGCCGAACGCGACCTACCGCAATCACGGCACCCATGCCGAAGCGATCGAGATCATCTTCGATCCGGCCAAGACCAGCTATCGCGATATCCTTGAATTCTTCTTCCAGATCCATGATCCGTCGACGAAGAACCGCCAGGGCAACGATATCGGCATGAGCTATCGTTCGGCGATCTATTACGAGAACGACGAGCAGAAGCGCGTCGCCGAAGATACGATCGCCGATGTCAACGCATCGGGCTTATGGCCGGGCAAGGTGGTGACGGAAGTGGAGCCGGTCAGCGATTTCTGGCAGGCCGAACCGGAGCACCAGGATTACCTGGAGCGCTATCCGAATGGCTATACATGCCATTTCCCGCGTCCGAACTGGAAGCTGCCGAAGCGCGCCAGCGTTGCTGCCGCCGAATAAGCTATCTCGATTTCCGAATTGAAGGCGCTGCCATTTCGAAATGGCAGCGCCTTTTTTGTTTAGGCGAGCGTGTAGGCGGTCTTCACTACGGTGAAGAACTCCGCGGCATACTTGCCCTGTTCGCGCGGGCCGAAAGACGAGGCCTTGCGGCCGCCGAACGGCACGTGGAAATCGACGCCTGCCGTCGGCAGGTTGACCATCACCATGCCGGCCTCGGAATTGCGCTTGAAATGCGTCGCATGCTTGAGGCTGGTGGTGGCAATGCCCGCCGACAGGCCGAACGGCGTGTCGTTGGCGGTTGCCAGCGCTTCCTCGTAGTTCTTCACCCGGATGACGGAAGCGACCGGCCCGAAGATTTCCTCGCGCGAAATCCGCATCTGGTTAGTCGCTTCGGTGAACAGCGTCGGCTGCAGATAGAAGCCGGGCGTGTCGCGCTTCACGAGTTCGCCGCCGAAGGCGAGCTTGGCGCCTTCGTTCTTGCCGATCTCGATATAGTCAGTATCCTGCTTCAGCTGCTTGTCGTCGACGACCGGGCCCATATGGCTGCCGGCCTTCATGGCGTTGTCGACGTTGATCGTCTTCAGCTTCTCGGTGAGCGCTGCGACGAACTTGTCGTGGATGCCTTCCGTCACGATCAGGCGCGAGGAGGCGGTGCAACGCTGGCCGGTCGAGAAGAAGCCCGAATTGGCGGCGGCTTCGACGGCGACGTTGAGGTCCGCGTCGTCGAGGACAACCATCGGGTTCTTGCCACCCATTTCGAGCTGGAACTTGCGGTTATGCTCGATCGAGGCGAGCGCGACGCGCTTGCCGGTGCCGGTGGAGCCGGTAAACGTGATGCCGGCGAGGTCCGGGCTGTCGAGCATGGCCTGGCCGACGACCGAGCCGCGGCCCATGACGAGGTTCAGGACGCCCTTCGGCAGGCCGGCGCGGTGAAGGATGTCGACGATCGCCCAGCCGCAGCCAGGTACGAGATCGGCAGGCTTGAAGACGACGGTGTTGCCGTAGCAGAGCGCCGGCGCGATCTTCCATGCGGGGATGGCGATCGGGAAATTCCACGGCGTGATGATGCCGATGACGCCGAGCGGTTCGCGGGTGATCTCGACGCCGATATTCGGACGGGCAGACGGCACCAGTTCGCCGGTCAGGCGCAGCGCTTCGCCGGCGAAGAAATCGAAGATCTGGGCGGCGCGGATGACTTCGCCGGTCGCTTCGGGAAGGATCTTGCCTTCCTCGCGAGCGAGAAGCGCGCCGAGTTCGTCCTTGCGCGCGAGGATTTCGTCGGAAGTCTTTCTCAGGATCGCGTGGCGTTCGAGGATGCCGGAGCGCGACCAGGCAGGGAATGCTGCCTTTGCCGCGGCGATCGCTTGTTTGGCGTCTTCGGCGCTGCCCTGGGCATACATGCCCACGACATCATTCGTGTCGGAAGGGTTGATGTTCTTCGAGGCGTCCGAGCCGACCCATTCGCCGGCGATCAGGTTCTGGTAGATGGTCATGGACCTCTCCTTTCATGTGAAAGGCCCCGCCATGGGGGCGGGACCGTCAGATAGAGCTTGTTCAGTCGCTTACCTGAAAACGCTTGGCAGCCAGAGCGACAGGGCAGGGATGTAAGTCACGAGCAGCAATACTGCGATGCTGGCTCCGAAGAAAGGCCAGATTGTGCGCATCGCTTCACGTATCGTGATGCCGCCGACCGCGCAACTGACGAAAAGCACGGTTCCCACCGGCGGCGTGTTGAGGCCGATGCCGGCATTGAGGATCATGATGACGCCGAAATGGACCGGATCGATGCCGAAGGCCTTGACGACGGGGAGCAGGATCGGCGTCGAGATGATGACCATCGGCGCCATGTCCATGAACGTGCCAAGGACCAGCAGGATGACGTTGATCATCAGGAGCACGATGATCGGGTTGTCCGAAACAGCGCTGATCGCCGCGATGATCAGGGTCTGGACCTGCAGGAATGCCATCAGCCAACCGAACGCGGCCGCGGTGCCGATGACCAGCAGTACCATGGCGGTGGTGCGCACGGCGCCCATGACGGCCTCGACGAAACCTTCCCAGTTCAGCTCTCGATAGACGAGCATGGCGACAAGGAAGGCGTAGATGACGGCAATACAGGAGCTTTCCGTTGCCGTGAACACGCCGGAGCGGACGCCGCCGAAGATGATGGCGATCAGAAGGATACCGGGCAGCGAAGCCAGCAGGTAATAACCGACGCGGGCGAAGCCCGGGAAGGGGTCGGCCGGATAACCGCGTTTTACGGCGACCCACCAGGCTGTGATCATCAGCGCCCCGGCCAGCAACAGGCCAGGAACGATGCCGGCCGTGAAGAGGTCGGCGACGGAGACGTTGCCGCCCGCTGCGATCGAATAGAGGATCATGTTGTGCGAGGGCGGGATCATCAGCGCGATGATGGCGGCGTTGGCCGTCACGTTGACTGCATAGTCCCTGTCATAACCGCGCGCAGCCATCTGCGGGATCATCAATCCGCCGACGGCCGACGCGTCCGCTACGGCCGAGCCGGAAATGCCGCCGAACAGCGTCGAGGCGACGACGTTGACCTGGCCGAGACCACCGCGCATGTGGCCGACAAGGCCTGCCGCGAAGCGGATCAGCCTTTGCGCGATGCCGCCGCGCACCATCAGATCGCCGGCGAAGATGAAGAACGGGATCGCCATCATGGCGAAGACGTTCATGCCGGAATTCAGCTGCTGGAAGACAACGATCGGCGGCAGGCCGATGTAGAGGACCGTCGCGAAGGAGGCGATGCCGAGGCAGAAGGCGATCGGCATGCCGACCAGCATGAGGAATGTGAAAGAACCGAAAAGAATGGCGTAGGCCATTACGCAGCCTCCTGCACGAGTACGTCGGCAGCAACTTCCTCGCCGATGGCGACGTCGACGAAGCGCTCCAGAGCGAAAAGGGAGATCATGGCGCCGCCGGCGATCATCGGGAAGAAGTCGGTGCCGCCCGGCCAGCCGAGAACGGGAATGGTGGCCGACCAGGTACCCATGGCCAGCAGCGTCGAATAATAGGCCATGCCGATGCCGAAGAGCACGATCAGGCCCAGGCTCAGCAGGTCCATGGCCTTCTGGATTGCCGGCGGCATGACGTAGCGGACGATATCGAGCCCGAGATGCACGCTCTCACGCACGCCGACGGCGGCTCCGAGCATGATGAACCAGGACATCAGATAGAGCGACAGCGGCTCGGACCAGCTCGGCGAGTCGTTGAGGACATAACGGCCGAACACCTGCCATCCGACGATGAGGGTCATGGCGATCATGCCGATGCCGGAGATATAAAGTGATATGCGGCTAAGCCCGCCCAGATAGGGCTTTATGGCCAGCATGAATTTTCTCATGATCCTGTCCTCTTCGCGGCAGCAAGGCTGCCGGATATGCAAGAAAAAACCGGCCCTCTTGGCGAGGGCCGGTCTCCGGTCGGCTTACTTGACGGCCTGGATCTGTTCCAGCAGGGCCTTCTGCTTCGGATCGGTGACGAACTTGTCATAGACCGGCTTCATAACGGCCGAGAACTCATCCTTGTTGACCTTGATGACGTTGGATCCACCGGCGCGAACCTTGGCTTCCGAGGACTTTTCGCGGGCGGTCCAGAGTTCGCGCATCTTGACGACCGAGTCCTTGGCGGCCTGGCGGAAGATCTTCTGGTCTTCCGGCGTCAGCTTGTCCCAGGAGATCTTGGACATGACCAGGATTTCCGGGTTCAGCGAATGTTCGGTCAGCGTATAGTTCTTGGCGATCTCGTAGTGACGGGCCGATTCATAGGAAGGCCAGTTGTTTTCCGCGCCGTCGACCACGCCGGTTTCGAGCGAGGAATAGACTTCGCCCATCGGCATCGGCGTCGGGTTGGCGCCGAAAGCCTGCATCATGGCGATCCAGAGGTCCGACTGCTGGACGCGGATCTTCATGCCCTTCAGGTCGGCAAGCTTGGTGATCGGCTTCTTGGTCGTGTAGAAGGAGCGAGCGCCGGAGTCGTAATAGGCAAGACCGACCAGGCCATGCGGTTCGAAGGCCTTGAGAATTTCGTCGCCGATCGGGCCGTCGACGACCTTGTGCATGTGCTCGGTCGAGCGGAACAGGAAGGGCAGGCCGAGAACGGTGGTCTGCGGCACGAGGTTGTTGAACGGCGCAGCATTGACGCGGTTCATATCGATGACGCCGAAGCGGGTCTGCTCGATCGTGTCCTTTTCACCGCCAAGGACCGAGTTGTTCATCACCTGGATCTTGATGCGGCCGTTGGTGCGCTGGGAGACCAGTTCGCCCATGTATTTGACGGCATCAACGGTCGGATAACCGTCCGGATGGATGTCGGCGGAACGCAGGGTAACCTGTGCATTGGCGGCCGTCGCGCCGAGCGCGAGGCCGAAGGCAAGGCCGAGCAGTTTCGTGAGTTTCATGTTGTCCTCCTCTGAGTGAGCGCCGGAGCCTCCACGCCCCGGTCGTTGAATTTATCAGTCTTCCTCAGGCCTCCCGTGCCGTTTATCGGGCGGGCAGGCCGTAAAGTTCTTCGGGGTTTTTCACGAGCGCGAGCTCGCGTGCCGCATCGTCCGGCAACCAGCCGAGCACGGTATCGGTCAGCGCCGCGTCATCCGGATAATCGGCCTGTTCGCGGGCGAGGTTATGCGGCCAGTTGGTGCCCCAGACGATGCGTTCCGGTGCATATCGGGCGATTTCCCGGGCGACCGCGGCGACATCGGCATAATCCGGGCCGCTGGCCTTCGAGGATTCGTAGACGCCGGCGAACTTGAACCAGCACTTGCCGCCGTCGATGAGGCGCTTGACGGCATCGACCTGCGGGCTATCGGGCGTGACGCCGGTGAAGAACTTGCCGTGGTGATCGAAGACCCAGCGGGACTTCAGGTTCTTCAGGCGTTCTTCGTGGTCGAGAATATTGCTGCCGTCGAACTGGACGGCGACCATCCAGTTGCGGGACGCAGCCTTGGCGTCGACCGCTTCGAGTTCCGACAGATTCACCGCGCCGCCCGGCAGGTCCATGATGCGGGCGCCGACATTGCCGGCTGCTACGAGGCTGTCCAGTTCGGCTTCCGACGTGGTGCTGTCGATCACGCAGACGCCGCGGGCAACCGAACCGAATTCCGCAAGGCAGGCGTTGAGATTGGAATTGTCGCGCTGCTGGGCATTGCCCTGGGTGACGATGACCCGATCGATGCCGATCCAGCGCATGAACTGGAGATATTGGGCCGGGGTCGGCAAATCTCCGGCCGGAAGGCCGGGGCCGCCGGGCAAAGAGGGAAAGCCCGGCAGATATGCATGCATCTGGGTGTCGACCGCGCCCTTGGGCAGCCTGGTCTTGGGTGGAGTGCCGGAAAGGGTGCGGACGAGCATCAGATGTCTCCCATGCGGAATTCTTTGAGCGCGTCGCGGTTGATCTCGATGCCGAGGCCTGGGCCGTTCGGGATCTGCACCACGCCGCGCTCGTGTTCGATCGGGGTTTTGATCACCGCCTGACGGAACGGATTGTGGGTACGGTCGAATTCGAGGATCGGTTCGATCGGATTGACCCGAACCGGGCTCGGGATCATTGCCGCCATGAACTGCAGGGCGGCCGCGATATGGACAGCGGTGCCCCAGACATGCGGCACGACGCGGATGCCGTGAAGGGCTGCCATGTCGGCGACACGCTTGGCTTCGGTAAAACCGCCGACGCCGGCAAGGTCGGGCTGCAGGATATCGACGGCGCGGGTTTCCACCGGCTCGCGCATACCCCAGCGGCTGTGCCAGGTCTCGCCGCCGGCGACCGGAATGGGCTGACGGGCGCGGACCTCGCGATAGGCGGCGAGCTGTTCCGGCACGACCGGTTCCTCGAACCAGTCGATGTTGAGCTCGGCAGCCGCCTGGCCGAACTTGATCGCCTCGATGGCGTCGTAACCATGGTTGGCGTCGACCATCAGCCGCATGTCGGGGCCGACGGCGTCGCGCACCGCGCGGACGACCCGCAGATCCTCCTCGACGCCGAAGCCGATCTTGATCTTGCTGGCGTGAAAACCCTGTTGCCAATAGCCGGCGACGTCGGTCGCATTGTCTTCCACGCGGTCGACGCCGTCGCGCTTGAAGCTGCCAGTCGCATAGGCCTTGACGCTCTCGCGAAAACGTCCGCCGAGCAGGATCGAGACCGGCACGCCGAAATGCTTGCCCTTGATATCCCAGAGCGCGATGTCGATGCCGGACAGTGCCGTGACGGCGAGGCCGCGCTGGCCCTGGTCGCGCAGCGCATTATAGAGCCGCGCCCAGATCTTTTCGGTTTCGAGCGGATTTTCGCCGACTAGCCAGTTCGCGTAGGTAGCGACCACGGC
The DNA here is from genome assembly GCF_002968675.1 of Neorhizobium sp. T25_13. NCBI lineage: Bacteria > Pseudomonadati > Pseudomonadota > Alphaproteobacteria > Hyphomicrobiales > Rhizobiaceae > Neorhizobium > Neorhizobium sp. T25_13. The sequence goes on along the minus strand of NZ_PVBI01000004.1, from coordinate 405,418 downwards.
CGCATTCGGCCGGGCCGGGCCGAGGCATTCGCCCCAGCCGATCGTGCCGTCGTCGCACTCGATCTCGACGAGCACATGGGCGCGGCGATCGAAGCGCATCGAGGCGCTTTCGAAGGCGACGTCGAGCCTGTGTTCGAGGAGATGGGTGCGGACGGACGCGATCTTCATGGATTAGCGCTTCCAGGGGCCGATGAGCTTCAGGAGCATCTCTTCTTCTTGCGCCGTCAGGTCGTCGAGCGGCGGGCGCACCTTGCCGGCGTCGAAACCCTGCAGGCGCACACCGGCCTTGATGGCCGAGACGGCATAACCCTTGCGGCGATTGCGGATGGCCATGAAGGGATAGAAGAAGTCCTTGAGGATTTCCTCGCAGCGGGCACGGTTGCCTGCGCGCAGCGACTTGTAGAAATCGACCGCAAGACCCGGCACGAAGTTGAAGACCGCCGACGAATAAGTGGTGAAGCCGGCGCCGAGATAGGCTTCCGCGAAAAGTTCGGCGGTCGGCATGCCGCCGAGATACATCAGCCGGTCGCCCATGGTGGCGGTGATCTGCCGGACAAGCCCGATATCGCCGCTGCCGTCCTTGAAGCCGATCAGGTTCGGGCATTCGTCGCAGAGGCGCTTCAGCGTGTCGACCGACAGGATCGAGTTGTCGCGGTTATAGACCATGACGCCGATGCCGACCGACTGGCAGATGCGCTTCACATGCTGGTAAAGGCCTTCCTGCGGCGCATCGATCATGTAATGCGGCAGCAACAGGATGCCGTCGGCGCCGGCCTTTTCGACCGCGCGGGCCATTTCCACGCCCACATGGGTGCCGAAACCGCAGCCGGAGACGATCGCGGTCTTGCCGGCGGCTTCCTTGGCGGCCGACACGATGACGGGAACTTCATTCGGAGACAGCGAGAAGAATTCGCCCGTGCCGCCGGCGGCAAACAGGACCGGTGCATCATAGCCCGACAGCCATTCCACATGGCGGCGATAGCTTTCCGGCTGGAACTCGCCTTCCGCGTCGAAATGGGTGACGGGAAAGGACAGCAGGCCGGCACCAAGTGCAACCTTGATTTCTTCAGGCGTCATCATTCAGAAAATTCCTTTGTAAGCGTCTCCTCCAGACAAAAATTGTCGTACAGGTCGCCTCGACTTGTGTCAACAAGTCATCTTACAGATTCGCGCAGCTCCCGGAGGAGGGTGCGATAGCGCAGCTGCGCGCCCCGCAGATGCCGGCGCATCGCGTCGCGGGCGCGTTCCTCGTCGCCGTCGGAAATCGCCACGACGATCGCGTTGTGCTCCTCGTCGAGCAGCTTGATATAGGCAGCCTGATCAGCCTCCGAATCGTCCGGGCGCAGTGCTGCGCGCGGGATCAGGCTGCGGCCGATCATGGTCAGGAATTCGCGGAAACGGGGATTGTTGGTGGCTTCTGCAATGGCAAGATGCAGCGCGAAATCCGCCTCGCTGGTTGGTTTTGCGGCCTCGAGACAGGCGCGGACCGCATAATGGCGATCGAGAATGACTTCTTCCTGTGCGGGGGAGCGGCGAAGGGCGGCAAGCCCCGCAGCCTCGACTTCCACCGCTGTTCTGAGCTCCAGGAGCTCGATCATCGAGGATACGCGGGCAAGATCGATATTCGAAAGGGAGAGCATGACCGGCTGCACGTTGCGCGACGGCTCCAGTACGAAGACGCCGGCGCCCTGACGTGCTTCCACCAACCGGTCGGCGCGCAGCGATGCGATCGCCTCGCGCACGACGGTGCGGCTGACGCCATGCGCCTCGGTCAGCTGCGCTTCGCTCGGCAGGCGTGAGCCCGGAGGAAACTGGCCTGCCGCAATCGCCTGGCGCAGCGTTTCTCCGAGGCGGGAAACAAGCGTCCTCGATCCCTTGCCGGTATCGAGTCTGGTTTCAACGCTCATTCGTTCCTCCCTGCGCAGCGGCGCATCACAATATCGCGTCAACCCATATGTCAAGTCGAGCGCCACTCCGAACCCGCTCCAACTTATTGACCACGTTTCATCAACATGTATGATAAGTGTCGACGCTTGTCACGAACAAGTTGGCCGACAGACTGGCCATCACTGGATTGCCGCGGCCAATGCGCCGCTTTCGGAGGATGATTTCTTGAAAAGACTTTTGATCACCGGTGCCGGCGGCGGCCTCGGACGCGCCATGCGCTCGCGTCTCGCCGGTTTTGCCGAAACGCTTCGCCTCTCCGATATCGTCGATCTCGGTCCAGCCGGTCCCAATGAGGAAACGGTCGTCTGCGATCTCGGCGATGCCGACGCCGTCATGAAGCTGGTCGAAGGCTGCGACGGTATCCTGCATCTCGGCGGGGTTTCGGTCGAGGACAAGTTTTCGAAGATACTCAACGCCAACCTGCTCGGCCTCTACAATCTCTATGAAGCCGCCCGCGCACATGGCCAGCCGCGCATCCTGTTTGCCAGCTCCAACCATGTCGTTGGTTTCTACCGCCAGGACGAGCATATCGACGTCAAGGCTCCGATGAAGCCGGACGGTCTCTACGGCGTTTCGAAATGCTTCGGCGAGGCTCTGGCGCGCATGTATTTCGAGAAATTCGGCCAGGAGACGGCGCTCGTCAGGATCGGCAGCTGCTTCGAAAAGCCGATCAACCACCGCATGCTGTCGGGCTGGATGTCTTATGACGACTTCGTGTCGCTGATCGACTGCGTCTTCCGTGCGCCGATGCTCGGCTGCCCGATCATCTGGGGCATTTCCGACAATGACAGCAAGTGGTGGGACAATTCCCACGCGTCCTATCTCGGCTGGAAGCCCAAGGACAATGCCGAACGCTTCCGCGCCGAGCTCGATGCCAAGGGACGCCCGGAACCGACGTCTCCGGCCGCTGTCTACCAGGGCGGGATGTTCACCCAGGACCCGATCTTCGCGGAGGACTGAGCCCGCACGGCGGGTTCTTGTTTCCGCCTTTTAGGCCCACCACATCAGCTTCTTCTACAACCTTCCCTCTTCCGGGAAGGTGTTTCCGGAGTTCTTGTGATGGGATTTATCGATATCAATCCTCCCGTCCCCGAAGATAGCGTGCTTCTTGACGCCTATTCGGAGACGGTTGCCGGCGCGGTTGACCGCGTCGGCCCCGCCGTCAGCCGCATCGAGCGGCTCGGCGGCGTTGCTGGCCAAGGCGGCCACGGGTCGGGCTTTGCGATTTCGCCCGACGGTCTGATCATCACCAACCACCACGTCGTTTCCGACGCCAAGACCGTCCGTATCCGCAGTGCCAATGGTGCTGTCGGGCAGGGCAGCGTGCTCGGCCGCGATGCCGACACGGATATCGCGCTGGTGCGTGCCGACATGGACGTGCAGGCCTGGGCACGGCTCGGCGATTCCCAGAAACTGCGGCGCGGCCATATCGCCATCGCGATCGGCAACCCGCTCGGTTTCGACTGGTCGGTGACATCAGGCGTCGTCTCGGCTTTGGGTCGCTCGATGCGGTCGTCCACCGGGCGGTTGATCGACGACGTCGTGCAGACCGATGCGGCTCTTAACCCGGGCAATTCCGGCGGGCCGCTGGTATCGGCCTCGGGCGAGGTGGTCGGCGTCAATACGGCGGTCATCCGCGGCGCACAGGGCATCGCCTTTGCGGTTGCCTCCAACACGGCCAATTTCGTCGTCTCGGAGATCCTGCGCTTCGGCCACGTGCGGCGCGCCTTTATCGGCATCGTCGTCGATACGACCGCTCTGCCGCGCCGCGTCGCGGTGAAGGCCGGCATGTTGCAGGAGACGACGGTGCGCATTCGCCGCATCGATCCCGGCAGCCCGGCCGACCAGGCGGGGTTGAAGGAGGGCGATTTCATCCTGGCCATCGACGGCCAGCCCGTCGGTGGCGCCGATGATTTGATCCGTCTGCTGGACGGGACCCGGATCGGCAAGGAGACGCCGATCTCCGTGTACGACCTCGACTCGCGGATCGTCGACCGCGTGCTGGTTCCGGCCGCGCGGCCGCAGAGCTGAGCATGCTGTTTCTCTTCAGGCTCTCGTCCTCGAGGCCCTAAGCCAGCCGGTTGCGAAGTCTTTCCCGGGCGGTTTCATCGAAGCCGAGCGAAGAGAGATAAGCCCCGATACCGTCGTGGCGATAACGGATATGGTCCAGCGCCTGCCGCATGCTGCGTGGCTCCGAGGCAAGAACGATATCGACCAGCTCGGGCGAGGTGCCGCGGCCGAGTGCCCGTTCCCGTAGCCTTGCAATCAGCGGCCCGGAGATGGTTGCCGTCAGCGCATAGTCTTCAACGATGGTTGCCTCATCGACGCCGGCATTGGCAAGCAGCAGTGCCGAGATCACGCCGGTGCGGTCCTTGCCGGCGCTGCAATGGAAGAGCACCGCTCCGTCCGGCGCGTCGGCAATGGTCTTCAGGACTTCGGCAATCGCCGGCTGGCAGTCGTCGATCGCCTGGCAATAACGATCGCCCATGTCGAAACTCAAGACGGCATTCGCCATCATCTCGACCGGTGCCAGCGCCGAAAACAGCGGCGTGTTGTGGTAGCGCACTTCGGCATGACCCGCGAATGGGTTGGCTTCAACGGCGATCTCGTGGGCGTTGCGCAGGTCGATGACGGTGGCCAGTCCATTGTCCAGCAAGGTTTCGATATCGGCCGCGCTCAGGCGATGCAATGCGTCGCCGCGCAGGATCGAACGCCAGCGGGTCAGGCTGCCGTTTGTGATCCTGTAACCGCCGAGGTCGCGGACATTGTGGGCGCCTTCCAGCGCGATCAGGCGTTCGTGCGCGTTTTCTGGGGCTAACATCTCAGCGGATTCCGGATTTCATGAAGGATTCGATGACGTGGCGCTGCAGGACCAGATAGATGATCAGGATCGGCAGGCTGGCGAGTGCGGCGGCCGCCATCAGCGGTCCCCAGAGATTGCCCTCCTGGGTCATGAACATCTGCAGGCCGATCTGGACGACCGAATTCTCCGGCTTGCGCGAGAGCAGCAGCGGCCAGAAATACTCGTTCCAGGCGGAGATGAAGGCGATGATCGACAGGGAGGCGATCGGAGCGCCCATGTTCGGCACCACGATCTGCCAGAGGATCTTCCAGCTTCCGGCTCCGTCGATGCGCGCGGCTTCGAGAATCTCGGTCGGGAAGGAGCGCATCGCGTTGTAGAGGAGCAGGATCGCGAAGGCATGCGCCGCATTCGGCACGATGAGACCGGTGAGCGTATCCAGGAGGCCGAGCCGTGAGGCGAGCACGTAGTTGGGGATCATCGTGACCTGGAACGGCACCAGCCAGGAGAGCGCGATAAGGCCGTGGATGACACCGGAGAGCCGCATGCGCCAGCGCACCAGCGCATAGGCCGCGAACAGGCCGGTCACGACCTGCAGGATGGCGGTCGCCGCGGATACGATCGTGGTGTTGACCAGCATGCCGATCATCGGAATACGGGTCAGCACGAAGACATAGTTCTCGAGTGAGGGGTTGCTGGGCCAGAGCGAGGTGGAGAAGATCTCGTTTTCCGGCCGAAGCGAGGTGACGATCATCCAGTAGATCGGAAAGATCGACAGGAAAGACAGGAGGATCATCACAGCATGCACCGCAAGCCGGCGGGCGCCACCGGACTTGGCACCCTTAGACGCGCGTGAGGCGAGATCGGGTGAAACGTCAGTTGTCATAGATCGCAAACCTCTTGGTCAGCCACATGCATCCCGCCGCAATAACCGCAAAGCCGGCAAAGGCGATCATGCCGGCCGCCGAGCTCCAGCCGGCCGACATGGTCTGGAAACCGTATTCCCAGAGCAGGTAGAAGATGTTGGTGGTCGATTTCAGCGGGCCGCCATTGGTGAGCACGTTGATATAGGCAAAGCTCCACTGCGCCCCGAACAGGATCGTCATCATCGACAGAAGCAGGATGGTCGGCGAGAGTAGCGGCAGGCGGATATCGCGGATGATGCCCCAGCGGCTGGCGCCGTCGATGCGCGCCGCCTCGATATAGGAGGGATTGATGCCGGCATTGGCGGCGGAAAACAGGAGGGTGGAAAAGCCGATCAGTTTCCAGCCGGTGATCCAGGTGAGCGTTGCGAGCGCGTAGTTCGGGTCGGTCAGGAAGCCGATGCGGCCGAGACCGATCGACTCCAGGCCGAGGGTGATCAGCCCCTGATCCTCGTTGAGCAGCCAGCGCCAGAGGATGGCAGCGACCACGGGCGCGACGATCATCGGCACGAAGATCAGCGCGCGATAGATCGTGCGGGCTCGGCCTTCGAGGTCCTGGGTCCAGATCGCCACGAACAGCGGAATGATCACCGACATCGGGAAGAGGCCGAGAATGTAGAAAAGCGTGTTCCAGAGGGCGGCTCGCATCTCGGGCAGTGCGAACAGGCGCTGATAGTTGGTGAGACCCACATAGCGCTGCGGCGAAGTCGGCAGCATGTTCCACTGGTAGAAGGAGAGCTGGAACGCCTCGACCAGCGGCACATAGGTCCACATCATCAGGAGGCAGAGCGCCGGTGCGAGATAGAGCCAGGGCTGCACGGTGAACGTACCACGCTGGCGGGCAGCCGTGGACGCTCGGGCAAGGATGAGCGGTCTTGCGAGATCAGCCTGGATATCGGTCATGGAATTTTCCCCCGAAAGGACCGCGAGAGGGCAACGACGCCGGACGGGAAGCGAGACCCGCCCGGCATCTCCTCGTAACGGTTACGGCATCAGGTCCTGGCCCTGATCCTGGGCGGCTTTCAGCGTGGTGATCGGATCGCCCTTGCCGAAGACGGCTTCGCGCACCGAGTCCATCATCATCTTCTCGACCTGGCGATAGTTCGGGCCGGGGAAGGCGACGTTGGCGGTGAGGCGGTTCAGCTGTTCCAGGTTGGCGCGGAACATCGGGTTTTCCTTGACCCAGGGGCCGAGATAGTTCGGGTCGTCGACGATATCGAGACGCAGCGGCAGATAGCCGATCTTGCTGGTGATGATCGTGTAGGCTTCCTTGCTCGTCAGATATTTGAGGAGCTCGTAGGCCGCACGCTGCTTGGCCGGATCCTTGCTGAAGACGAACAGGGCGCTGCCGGAATTGGTCGGAGCGGTCGGCTTTTCGCCGAAGGACGGCATAGGGGCGATACGCAGGTCGAATTTGCCCTGGGCGGCCTTCTTGTAGGAGCCAAGCACCGCAGTCGTATAGATGAACATGCCGAGATTGCCGGCCGCAAACGTGTCCGAGCCGCTGGCCGGATCGATCCTGGCATGGGCGCCGCTATCGACCATGTCGCGCAGCATCTTGACCGCCTCGGCGGCATTCTTGTCGGCGAATGTGAGCTTGTTGCCGTCGCGCACCTTGCCGCCGTTCGACATGACGATCGCCTGGTAGACGAAGGTGCCGTCGCTCGGGCCGTAGGCGCCCGGGAAGAAGCCGTTCTTGCCGGTCTTTTCCTTGATCGCCTTGCCGGCGATGTTGACGTCGGCCCAAGTCTTCGGCGGGTTGTTCGGGTCGAGGCCGGCCTGCTTGAAGAGGTCGCCGTTGTAATAAAGAACCGGCGTCGAGAAGGTATAGGCGAGACCATAGGTCTTGCCGTCGACCTTGCCGAGTTCGAGACCCTTGGGGATCATGCCGGCGAGATGGTCTTTCAGTTCCGCCGGCTTCACCATGTCCTCGAGCGCATTGCCGCCAAGGTCGCTGGCGATGAAGATCAGGTCGCGGAAGGTCAACTGGGCGACGTCCGGCTGCTTGCCGGCGACGATATCGGCCTGGACGCGGTTGATGATCTCGTTCGACGGCACGGCGATCGTCTCGACTTTCACGTTCGGGAATTTTTTCTCGAAACCAGCGATCAGTTCTTTGGTGGCCTCGGAGCCGATGCCGGCGGAGGCGAGGTTGTAGTTGTAGAAGCTGATCGTGACCGGCTTGTCGACCGCGGCGGGCATTTCGGCAAGAACGCCGAAGGGAAACATCGAGGCGGCGGTGAGTGACGCCATGAGCTTGAGCGTGGTTCTGCGCAGCATTTTGCGTGTCTCCGGGTGAGGGTTATTCAGCGGCGACGGGCATTGCCCGGGCCATCAGAAGTTCCAGCGGATAGGTATTGAGTTCGGCGCGGTCGGATGGCAGCGGTACGAAGGCCATGGTGAGGCCGGACGGGCGGATGGTGCCGATCCCGAAGGAGGCGCCGCGCACCATGCGCAGGATGTCCGTGCGCAGGATATCGGTCGCGGCGTGCTGGCCGGTGCCGACCACCACCGGGATGCCATGCCAGACCGAGACGCGGTCGTGATGGATATGGCCGCTGAGGATGCCGATGATGTTGCGGCCCTTCAGCAGTTCGCGGAAACGTTCCGACTGCGGGAAGTGGATCGTCCGCCAATGGGCGGCATCCGCTTCCTCGCCGAGCGCCGGCGGGTGGTGGACGACGATCAGCTTCGGCAGGTCGGGATGGCTGTCGAGCGTCGAGGCGAGCCAGTCGAACTGTTCCGGATCGATCGTGCCGCCAATCAGGCCGGGCGTCGTCGAGTCGATGGTGACGATGTGGATGCCGTCGATGATCGTGTCGTGGTCGTAGGGTGCATCCGGATCGTCGGTCTCGATGCCCATGCCCTCGTAGAAGCCGGGGCGGGTGTCGTGATTGCCGAGCGCGTAGATGACCGGAACATCGATCCTGGCGTCGATGATCTCCTTCAGCCGACGGAAACTTTCCGCATCGCCGCGATTGGTGAGATCGCCGCTGGCGATCACGAATTGCGGCTTCGGAGTTACGGTCGCGATCAGATCGAGCACCTGACGCAGCGTTTCGGTCGTGTCGCTGTGGAGGTGGCTGTCGTCGGCGGTGCCGATGTGCAGATCGGTCAGATGGATGAATGTCGTTTCGCGTCGCACCGGATGCCTCCATGATGACGGTTTCGTCAGGAGGACCGTTAGAAGGGGTTTGTTTCCTGCTCGTGACGGATTTCGAATGCCGTTCGAAACCGGTTCAGCGGCGGAACATCGGCGCGATCACCTCGACCATGCGGGCGATGACGATGTCCGGATCATCGAGGTCGATGCCGTAATTGGTCAGCACTTCGGTGCGCGAGCGGGAGCGGGTGACCTGCGAGCGGATGCCGAGTGCGCAATTGAGCCGCCAGCCGATATCGACCTCGTCGAGCCAGGGCGCGATCCGCTTCAGATGCGGGACGAAAGCCCGGTGATGTTCGACGTTATCGATGATGCGGCGGTAGTGCGGTGCGCGTTCCCGGTGGGTCTTCGCCATCGAGGTGAAATGCGACAGGACCGGATAGCTGGAGGTCGGGTCGAGGCTCCAGCGGATCGAGGGACCGACCAAAGCTGCGATGACTTCATCGAGATCGGGCGGATCGGGCGCCCGCCGGTCGACGGCTTTGCGGAGCAGGCTCAATCGTTCTGCATTGAGCCGCCGATAGACACGCTCTGCGACCGCTGCGACAAGTTCTTCCTGGGAGCCGAAATGGTAGCTGATGGCGGAAGGGGTCGCATGTGCCTCGATGGCGATCCGCCGGGCGGTCAGATCCTCGAAAGCTTCGGCTTCGCAAAGCAGATGCTCGCAGGCATCCATGAGCCTCATGGCTGTGAGATTGGCGCGGCCGTGCATGAACTCACCCTCGACAACCGCAGTCTAGGCAGATTTTGTGTAGGGCGGATGACAGCAGGCGGCCGACTAGGCCAGGTCGGCGCGGGCCGTTTCCTTGTCGAGAGGCCGGGCGAAAGGCTCGGGCCAGCTGTCCCTTTCGTCATCTCCATCCTCGCCGTCCCGGAACTCGTCCATGCGGTGCTTGATGGCCAGTGCGTAGATTGTATCCAGAATGTTCCGGTCGCGCAGGTGCGGATCGCTCAACCCGAGCAGGGCCGCCCTGACGATCTTCTTGCTCGATGTCTTCGGGCAACGTTTGGTGACAAATTTAAACAATGCCTCGTCGGTCAGACCTTCCATGGCGCCGTCGACCAGCGCCTCGTAGACCTTTCGCTTTTCTCCCATTGAACTCTCCAGCACCAAATCAGAACGTCTTGTCACGCAACTGTCATCATTCATTTCGAGGGAAATATGGCAAGGGCCTGGAACCAAAGTTGTAATGTATAGCGTTCACTGAAACATATCTGGCCAATTGAAACTGCGGCGTCGTCTCCCTAGTTTTGCGGCGATCGAAGCGGGAGGATGCGGGTGAGGATAGGTGCAGGAATTCTCCGGGCGATGATTTGTCTCGTCCTGGTGCCGATAAATGTATCGGCGCAGAGCCAATGGCAGCCGGTGGAGCAGATCCAGACCTATCCCGTGACCGGTGATTCCGGCGTCGATCTCTATGCTTCCATCGGACAGCGCGGCCCCAAGATCGGCAAGGAAGTGCGCGCCATCGCCCACACCAATTTCAAGCTGACCTGGACCCGAGATTACCGACCTCAGACTGATGGCGCCTGCACGCTGGTTTCGGCGCGGCCGAAGCTGATCATCACCTACACGTTGCCAAAACCCGCATCGGCGCTTGCTCCCGATCTGAAGAAGAAATGGGATGTCTTCATCGCCGGCGTCTACAAGCACGAACTGGTCCACGGCGTCATCATCATCGACATGGTGAAGGAGATCGAGCGGGTGAGCGTGGGGCTCAGCGTCGCCAATGACCCGAAATGCACGAAAATCAGGACGGAACTGACGGCCAAGCTCGGCGAGATTTCGAAGGCGCAGCAGAAGCGCAGCAACGATTACGATCGGATGGAGATGAGCGAGGGCGGCAATGTCCACCAGCTCATTCTCCAATTCGTGAACGGCGCCGGTAAATGACGGACCGCAGAAATTGATTCATCAATCGGCTGGTAAATACTGTTTCTGTTGGCGAATTATCTCCTGCGCATGACGTTGACGACGAGCACGCCGACGATCGCCATGATGCCGCCGATCGCGCCGATCAGGGTGGGCGCTTCGCCGAGCCAGAGGAAACCGATCAGGGTTGCGGTCGGAGGAACGCCGTAAAGGAAATTGGAGGCTCGGGCTGCGGACAGGCGCTTCAGGGCTATTGCCCAGGTGACGTAACCGATCGCCGTCGGGAAGAGCACGAGATAGGCGATGCCCCAGTTCACCTCGGCAGGGGCGGCGGCGAGGGCCTGCAGGGCCGACGGTACGGCCGGCAACAGCGGGATGGAGCCGATCAGCATCAGCCAGGCCGTGACGGCCAATGCGGGCATGCGGCCGAGGATCGGCTTCTGCAGCACGCTGGCAATCGCCGAGCAGAGGGCGGCACTGAGGATGAGGATCGCGTTCGGATCGAGATCGAAGCCGTCTTCCCCCGAGGCTGCGATCAGCGCCACGCCGGCAAAGGAGATCGCCGTTCCGACCCAGCCCCAGCGGCCGAACCGCTCGCCGAGCGCGAAAATGGCGATCAGTGCGGTGAAGACCGGCATGGTGTTGATGATGAAGCTCGCCGGGCCTGCCGCCACCGTTCGTTCGCCCATGTTGAGGAGAACGGCATAGGCGGCGATGAAGAGCACTGCCGCGACGACGAGGCGGAGGATATCGCCCTTGGCCGGAAGAGCCGGCCGGGCAATTGCGAGATAGAAGACCGCGATCAAGGCGGCCGGAACATATCGTGCCGTGGCGAGCTCGATCGGCGTCAGCGGCCCGAGCGCGATACGGATCACGGCGAAGGACGAGGCCCAGAAAACGATGGTTACCAGGATCGCCAGGAAGGCGATCACATCAAATCCCTGTCTTTCATCCGTTCCCGTGCTCATGGCGACCGTGCTCATCTCTTTCTCCCTCAAACTTGAAGTCTGGCAAAACTTGAAGTCGGGATTTAGCGCCTCTCATCCATGCTTGAAAAGCAACGCAATCGATGATCATATGTGCGCATGGTTCACAGCTCGCAGACTCTGCCACCACTTGATACGCTCGAGACCTTCGCCCGCGCCGCGCGCCTCGGATCGTTTTCGGCAGCGGCGGAAGAGGGCGGCGTCACCCATGGCGCCGTCTCCCGGCAGATATCCCGGCTAGAGCGCTGGATGGGCGTGCGGCTTTTCTCCCGCGAGGCCCGCGGCGTGACGCTGACACCGGAAGGCACACGGTTTTTCGCCCGCGCTGAGGAAGCGTTGGCCCTGCTCGGGGATACGGACGAGCGGTGGCTGCCCCGCCGAAACAAGGCGGTCGTCCGGCTTTCGGTGACGCCATCGGTCGCCTCGCTCTGGCTGTTTTCGCGCATGCCGAAGCTGGAGGCCAGCGATATCCACCTGGAGGTGATACTGGAACATCGGCTGGCGGACTTCAGCGAGGGCATCGACCTGGCGATCCGTTGCGGCAAGGGGCCATGGGCCGGCGTGCGCAGCCTGCCGCTCTGGCAGGAGAAACTCGTGCCGATCGCCGCTCCGGCGGTGGCCGAGAGTCTCGGCGGACGCACCGATGCAAAATCACTGCTCGAATTGCCGATCCTGCACGATTCCAATGTCGAGGCCTGGCGGCGATGGCTGGCTGTCGAGAGCGTCGATTACGTGCCGCGCGGGCAGGACCGGCGGTTCGAGGATTATAACCTGGTGATCGACGCCTGCGCGCATGGCCTCGGCATTGCGCTCGCCCGGCCGCCGCTTGCCGACGCCGCGCTTGCCTCCGGCCGGGTCGTTGCAGTGTCCGACAGGAGCATCGATCACCACGTCGCCTTTCACCTGATCCGCCCGAATGACGCGATGAAAGCTTCCGCCGCCGAGTTTGCCCGTCGCTTCCTTCAGGAGGCCGGGCTCGACGAGACGGCGATTGCAGCCTTCATCGCGCCCGGACGGGGAAAGGGATAAACCTAGGCACCTACCGTATGCACTGAATACCGCCGATATCGGTAATCTGCTCAGCTTGGGCTGGAGGGCTCACTCGCCGCCATTCTCCCTGGCGAAGCGGGCGATATCGGCATGGGTGGCGAACCAGACGCCCTCGTGGCCCTGGATGTGCCTGATCAGATCTTCCAGCACGAAGATGCGCGAGCGGTAACCGGACACATGCGGGTGCATGGTCAAAAGAAACAGCCCGCCTTCGATATAGGCGCGGTCGAACTCCCGTTTGAAGATGTCGAGCACGGAGGTCGGCGGGGTGTAGGGGCGGAGCGCGGTAAACCGGTTCATGTTGAAATAGACGGCATCGTCGCGGATCCATTCGACCGGCAGTTCGACCATGCCGGTCGGCTCGCCGTCCTCGACCAGTTCGTAAGGATCGTCGTCGGCCATCAGCGAGGAATCGTAGATCAACCCAAGTTCGCGCTCGATCTTCAGCGTCTCGTGCGAGAAATCCCAGGAGGGCGTGCGCATGCCGACAGGGCGGATGCCGGTGATCTTTTCGAGCGTATCGGCGGCGCGGAAATGCAGTTCCCGTTCCTTGTCGGCGGGCACCTTGGTGTTCACCTCGTGAATCCAGCCGTGCAGGCCGATTTCGTGGCCTTCGGCGATGACGCGCCGCTGCTCATCTGGGTAGAGAAGGGCTGCCACCGCCGGCACGAAGAAGGTCGCCGGGACATCGGCATTCTTCAGCGTTTCGAGGATGCGCGGCACGCCCATGCGGTTGCCGTATTGCCCCTGGGACATGCGGCCGATCGATTCGCCGCCGTCGCGAAGTTCGTTGGTCTCATGGTCGCTGTCGAACGAAAGGGCGACCGCGCAACGCGCGCCGTCGTTCCAGGCTTTCGGTTTCAGCGAGCGACCGGCGCGCACCCTGTTGACCTTGCCGCGCCAGGTGGCCTCGTCCCACTCCCAGGGTTCCATATCCCGTTCTCCCTTTTTATTCGGCCGCCTCCGGCAGGACCGGCACGGCCGCGAGCAGCCGCTTGGTGTAATCGTGCTGCGGATCGGCATAGATCGTAGAGGCCACGCCTTCCTCGACGATCTTGCCGCGATACATGATCGCGACGCGATCGCAGAGATGCCGGACGACGGACAGGTCGTGGCTGATGAAGAGTAGCGAAAGGTCGAGTTCGGCACGCAGGCGGATCAACAGGTTGATGATCTGCGCCTGGATCGACACGTCGAGCGAGGCGACCGGTTCGTCGCAGACGACCACATCCGGCTGCATGGCGAGCGCGCGGGCGATCGCGATGCGCTGGCGCTGGCCACCGGAGAACTGGTGCGGGAAACGGTTGGCAAAGGTCGGATCGAGCCCGACCGCGGCGAGCCATTCCCCGACATAGACGGACGCTTCAGTCCGGGTGACGAGCTTATGGGCAAGCGGACCTTCGGCGATGATATCGCCGATCCGCATGCGGCCGTTCAGCGAGGCAAATGGATCCTGGAAGATCGTCTGGATGCGAGTGGTGATTTTTCGCGCATTGCGGCCGTCGCTCATGACGGGCTTGCCGTTGAGACGGATCGTTCCGGAGGTTGGAATCGCAATGCCGGCAGCCATGCGGCCGAGCGTCGATTTTCCGGAACCGGATTCGCCGACAAGGCCAAGCACTTCGCCGCGCTTCAGCGTGATCGACACGCCGTCGACCGCCTGGACGACCGGCATCGGCTGGGAAATGCCGGACTTGATCGCCAGGTTCCTGAACAAGCCCGCCGGCTTCTCAAAGCGCTTCATCGCGTTGTCGATAACGAGATAGGGACTGCCGAGCGGCGGCAGGTTCAGCGTCGCCGACTTGCGCGGCGGCGGTGCCGCATCCGCGATGCCGCTGCCGCGCAGCAGCAGTTGCCCGGGCTTGGCGCGTGAGGGCAACGCATCGAGCAGCGCCTTGGTATAATCGTGCTGCGGGCGGGTCAGCACGCCGAGCGCCGGGCCGATCTCGACGATCTTGCCGTATCTCATCACCGCGACGCGGTCGGCGATCGACGAGACGATCGCCAGATCATGGCTGATCCAGATCAGCGCGGTGCCGAGTTCGGCCACCAGTTCCTTCATCTCGGCGAGAATTTCCGCCTGGATCGACACGTCGAGCGCCGTCGTCGGTTCGTCGCAGATGATCAGTTTCGGCCGGTGAAGCAGGGCAATGGCGATCGCCACGCGCTGGCGCATGCCCCCGGAAAACTGATGCGGAAAAAAATCCACCTTGCGTTCCGGCTCGCTGATGCGGACCTGGGCGAGCGCCTTGATCGCTCTTTCCCGTGCGTCCGATGCGCTGATTTTTTCATGAGCTTCGAGCGCCAGCCTGATCTGGGTGCCGATGCTCAGGACAGGGTTCAGGGTCATCATCGGGTCTTGGAAGACCATCGAAATGGTCTTGCCGCGGATGGCGCGCAGTTCGTGGGATGGCAGGCCGGTCAGCTCGCGGCCTTCGAGCCTGATCGAACCCTCGACGATGCGGCCGGGTTCGTCGATCAGGCCGATGATCGAGAAGCCGGTGATCGACTTGCCGGAACCGGATTCGCCGACGAGCCCGAGGACTTCGCCGGGCGCCAGCGAAAACGAGACGCCGTCGACCGCCTTGATGTCGCCGCGTCCACTTGGAAACCAGGTCCTGAGATTGGTGACTTCGAGAAGCGGAGCACTCGTCGTTTCAGTCATCGGCGGAGCCTCGGATTGAGCTGGTCGCGGATTTGGTCGCCGACGAGGTTGAGTGAGACGATGAACAGGATCAGCGCCACGCCGGGATAGATCGAGATCCAGTAGCGGCCGGAGAGCAGATACTGGAAGCCGTTGGCGATCAGCATGCCGAGCGACGGTTCGGTCGGCGGCAGGCCGACGCCCAGGAAGGAGAGGGTGGCTTCCAGCGAAATGGCGCTCGCCACCTGCACCGTTGCGACGACGATCAGCGGCGGCAGCGAGTTCGGCAGGATGTGCTTGACCACGACGCGCCAGGGCGACAGCGGGATGGAGAGCGCGGCCTCGACATAATCCTTCTGCCTTTCGGCCGATGCCGCACCGTGGGCGGTGCGGGCGAAATAGGCGTACTGCGCAAAGATCAGCGCCATGATCAGCTGATAACGCCCCTGGCCGAGAAGGGCTGCAATGACGAAGGCGAGCAGGATTGCCGGGAAGGAAAGCTGCAGGTCGACGATGCGCATCGCAAGGCTCTCAAAACGGCCGCCGATATAGGCGGCCGAGCAGCCGACGACCGCGCCGATGACGAAGGCGACGCCGCCAGCGATCACGCCCATCTGCAGGGAGATGCGAAGCCCGTAGATGATCGCCGATAGGAGGTCGCGGCCTTGCGAGTCCGTGCCGAGCCAATGGGTGTAACCGCCGGTGCCGACATAACCGGGCGCGCGGCGCGCATCGCGCAGTACCAGGCTGGTCAGGTCATAGGGGTCCTGTGGGGTGACCAGCGGCGCCACGATCGCGGTCAGGACGATCAGCAGGACGACGATCGCGGCGCCCGTCGCGACCTTGTTGCGGAAGAATTCCTCGAGGAAACGGCCAAGCAGAGTATCGCGCATCAGGCACGGCCCTTTCGCAGGCGCGGATCAAGCAGCGCATAGGTCAGATCGACGATCAGGTTGATGACGATGAACAGAAAGGCGACGAGCATCAGGTAAGCGACCATGACCGGCCGGTCGAGCGAGGTGATGCTGTCGATGATCAGCTTGCCGAGGCCGGGCCAGGAAAAGATGGTTTCGGTGACGACCGCAAAGGCGAGGGTCGAGCCGAGCTCCAGACCGAAGACGGTGACGAGCGGAATGGAGATCAGGCGAAGCACGTGCCGGCTCAGCACCGTGAATTCGGACAGGCCGGCGGCACGGGCGAATTTCACCGTGTCGCTCAGCATCAGTTCGCGGGTGCCGGCGCGGGCGAGGCGGATCATCAAGGAGAACTTGAAGAGTGCCAGGTTCAGTGCTGGCAGTACCAGATGCGAGAGGCCGTCGCCGGTGAGGAAGCTGAAATCGACGCCGAACAGGTTCACCGTCTCGCCGCGTCCGCCGGCCGGCATGCAGCCGCATTGCACGGCGAACACCATGATCAGCATCAGGCCGAACCAGAAGGTCGGCACGGAGAAGCCGAGGATCGAGATCGCCATGATGGCACGGGAAATCAGGCTATGCGGCCGGTAGCCGGCATACATACCGATCGGGATGCCGACGAGGCTGGCAAAAAGAACGGCCGCCAGCGTCAGTTCCAGCGTCGCCGGCAGGCGGGTGAGGATCAGTTCGCTGACCGGCATGCTATAAACGAGCGAGCGGCCGAAATCGCCTTCGATCAGCCTGCCGAGAAAGGCGAAATATTGCCGCCACAGCGGCTGGTCGAGCCCGTATTGGGCGATCACCGCAGCGCGAATGTCCTGCGTCGCATCCGGCGAGATCAGCACGTCGATGGGATTGCCGACGGCATAGACGCCGCAGAAGACGAGCGCCGACATCGCGATGACCACGATCGCCGCCTGCCACAGGCGTTGCAAGACGAAACTTAACATATGTTCCCCTGTTCTTGTCCCCCAGTCCCGT
Organism: Neorhizobium sp. T25_13; assembly: GCF_002968675.1. Taxonomy (NCBI): domain Bacteria; kingdom Pseudomonadati; phylum Pseudomonadota; class Alphaproteobacteria; order Hyphomicrobiales; family Rhizobiaceae; genus Neorhizobium; species Neorhizobium sp. T25_13. Next base: position 388,137 of record NZ_PVBI01000004.1, on the reverse strand, counting down.
CTTCTGCGGGTTTCGTAGGGTGAGGCTCCGAAGGATACCTCGCCGTCAGCGCCAGTCGTTTTCGAGAAGATCGCGAGTTTCCGCGACCGCCACATCCCAGATCGCCAGCATGTCCTCGTCGGGGCGCTGGTAGAGGCCGTGATAGTTTCCGTCCCCGAGGAGTTTCCGCTTGCGGCCCGCATCGACCTGGGCAAGGCCGGCGAAATCCACTTTCGGCTTGGCGGTCGTCGGCTGACGCTGGTCTTTCGTGCGGGTCCAGGGGAAGTTTTCCATCCAGGAGGCGTGCGAGGCGGCTGGATCGATCTCCTGAACCTTCGCCCAGGTTTTTGGCGCTCGCCACCAGTCGTGAAACTTTACCGAACTGTCCGGATGCGCATTCAGCCATTCGGAGATGACGGCTGTCGCCGGCGTATTGCCGCCGTGGCCGTTGACGATCAGGATGCGGCGGAAGCCGGAACGGTGGATGCTATCCATCAAGTCGCGGATCACGCCGATATAGGTGGAGAGCGTCAATGTCAGCGTGCCGGGAAAGGTCGCAAACGACGAGGCGAGGCCATAGGGCACGACAGGGAAAACCGGGATGCCGAGCGGCTCGGCCGCGTCGAGCGAGATCTTTTCGGCAAGGATCATGTCGGTCGCGAGGCTGAGATAGGCGTGCTGCTCGACGCTGCCGATCGGAAGCACGCAGCGGTCGTCTTCCGCCGCCCGTTCCTCCACCTGCATCCAGTTCATATCCGCGATCTTCATGAAATCTCCATGCGATGCGCGTGACGCGCAAAAACTAATCACAATCTCGCACAAAAGCACAAAAAATGTGCCTTGACAGGCGCTGCGCCAATCAAATGCAAAGTTCCATACGGAACTAAAAAAAGAGATTGACAGCCAAATAAGCTACCGTCAAGTTCCATACGGAACAAAATCCGGACCCGGATTTCTGCGGGAGCTGACGCCATTGCAAATGGAAATCTCATCCTTCGATGCGCTCCTCAGGCAGGGTGGCAAGGCCGCGGCCGGCAGTCATGGCGTCGATGATCTGGTCTCCGTGAAGCTGTGGCAGAATCCCTGCTGGCTTTCGTTCCGCATCAATTTCCTGGCGCTGCAGTTCAACGAGCCGATCTATCGCTGGATCGAAAAAGAATATGGGCTGGCCCGGCCGGAATTCGTCGTTCTCTATTCGCTCGGCCTTTCGAACGGCCTGACGGCGAGCGCCATCAGCAGCTCCTCGGGTTTCCCGAAGAATACGATGAGCCGGGCGATCCAGAAACTGATCGACAAGAACATCATCCGGCGCGAGGTCGATGCGGCGGATCTTCGAAGCTTCGTCCTGTTCATCACGGACGAAGGAAAGCGCATCGTCGATCAAGCCATGCAGCCGATGGTGGAGCGCGAAAAGGTCATGCTGTCGGGGCTGACGCCTGCCGAAAAGCTGATGCTCTCCGAGCTGCTGGCGAAAGTCGTCGTGGACTCACCCAACTGGCCCCCAATGATAAATATAGAGGAGAACGAAGAATGACTATTCTCAAGACATTCCGCACAGCGGCTCTCGCCGCCGTACTGCTCGGCAGCGTTTCGGGTGCTGCACTTGCCGCCGACCTGATGATCGGCGTGCGCGCCGGCCCGTTATCGGTCGATCCGCATTTCACCGCCGCCGGCACCCACGCCGAAGCGGTCAAGCATATCTACGACTCGCTGGTGAAATCCGGCAACAACCTCGAACTCGAGCCTGGGCTTGCGACCAGCTGGACCGCCATCGACAATACGACCTGGGAGTTCAAGCTCCGCCCGGGCGTCAAATTCCACGACGGCTCCGACTTCACCGCCGAGGACGTGAAGTTCTCGATCGAGCGCATCCCGGCAGTCACCGGCCCGAACCCGACCACCATCTATGTGCGCCGCGTCCGAGGCGTCGAGATCGTCGATCCGTTGACGATCCGCATCAAGACCGATGGTGCCGCGCCGAACCTGCCCAACGACTTCATCCGCCTGTTCGTCGTGTCGCACACGGCTGCCAAGGATTTTTCCGCCAATGCCGACAAGGCTTCGGAGGGGTTCAATTCCGGCAAGGCGGCGATCGGCACCGGTCCCTACAAGTTCGTCTCCTGGACGCCGAAGGAACAGCTCGTGCTGCAGAAGTTCGACGGCTACTGGGGCACAAAGGAGCCCTGGGACAAGGTGACCCGCAAGGAAATTCCCAATGATGCGGCCCGCGTCGCACAGCTGAAGGCCGGCCAGGTCGACCTCATCTCGCGTATCCCGGCCTCCGACGTCCCGACGCTGGAGAAGGATACCAAGCTCAACGTCGTGCGCCAGAACAGCGTCTACCTCTTCAATGTCGCCTTCGACTTCCGTGAGAAGCCGCCGCAGGTGAGCGCCAAGGACGGCTCGCCGCTCCCGAAGAACCCCTTCCAGGATCCCAAGGTGCGCGAAGCCTTCGATCTGGCGATCGACCGCGAAACGATCACCGAGATCGCCATGGAGGGCATGGGCACCGTCCAGTCGCAGCTCGTGACGCCGAATATCTTCGGCTGGAACCCGGCCGTCAAATCCACGAAGGCCGATCCGGCAAAGGCCAAGAAGCTGCTTGCCGAAGCCGGATATCCGAATGGCTTCAAGGTGACCTTCTCCTTCACCAACGACCGCCTGCCGGGCGATAAGGATGTGGGCACGACGATCGCACAGATGCTGACCGCAGTCGGCATCCAGGTGGAAGCGAACTCTCAGCCGGGCGCCGTGTTCTTCCCGGCCAACACGCGCGGAGACTACTCGATGACCATGTCGGGCTGGGGCACGCTGACGGGTGAATCGAACTACACGCTGTCGTCGCTTGCCCACAGCAACGACCCGGCGACCAAGCTTGGCGCCTTCAACCTACGCGGTTATGTCAACAAGACGATGGACAAGCTGATCGAAGACGCCGCCGTCGAGATGGATCCCAAGAAGCGTGAAAAGTTCCTGATGGATGCCAATGCCCTGATTTCGACCGATCGGCCCTATCTGGCGATCGCCTCGACCGTCTCGGCCTGGGGCATGAAGAAGGGCATCACCATCGTTCCCCGTTCCGACGAGGACACGCTGGCAATGAACATCCGCCCGGCGAAATAAGCCATCCCACCCTGTGAGCTACCGGCCGGGCATCTCGCCCGGCCTTTTTTCTGAAAACTTCAAGTTCGGACGGGAGAAGGACCGATGGGAAAGATTGCGCTGGCGATCCACGGCGGCTGCGGCGTCATGGCAAAGCTCGACCTGAGCGACGAGGAATGGGCGGCCGCGCGTGTCGATCTCGGACGGGCGCTGAAAGCCGGTTGGGAAATCCTGACGGCAGGGGGTGCGGCGCTCGACGCGGTGCAGGCGGCCGTGGTTGTCATGGAGGATTCGCCGCATTTCAACGCCGGTTACGGCGCAGCGCTCAACACCAACGGCAAACATGAACTCGACGCTTCGATCATGGACGGGCGCACGCTCGAAGCCGGCGCGGTGACGCTGGTTCGGCGTATCCGCAATCCGATCAAGGCGGCCCGCAAGATCATGGAAAAGGGCGATGCGATCCTGCTTGGCGGCGATGCGGCCGACGATTTCGCCCGCGAGGCGGGGCTCGATATGGTCGAGCCGGACTATTTCACCACCGAACGCCGCATCAAGGCACTGGCGGCAATGAAGGCGCATGCGGCGGCCGGCACAGCGGCGAAGGCCAGCGAGTCGGAAAAGCACGGCACGGTCGGTGCGGTGGCGCTCGACAGCGCCGGGCATTTGGCGGCGGCGACCTCGACCGGCGGCTACAACAACAAGCCGGAAGGCCGGATCGGCGACACCCCGATCATCGGCGCAGGAACCTATGCACGGGACGGGGTCTGCGCCGTTTCCGGCACCGGCAAGGGCGAATATTTCATGCGTTATGCCGTCGGCCATGAAGTGGCGGCCCGCGTCTCCTATCTCGGCGAGAGCCTTGAGAAGGCCGCCGCAAAGGTCATCCAGGAGGACCTGAAGCAGCACGATATCGGGGCAGGCCTCGTGGCGGTCGGCGCCGACGGCTCGATCACCGCGCCTTACAATACGGACGGCATGTTCCGCGGCTGGGTGACGCCGGAAGGCAAATTCCACGTCGCCACCCATGGCGAGGTCTTCCCGATCAAACCCTGAACCGGGAGCTTCCGGCACGAAAAACCCGGCGGAATGACCGCCGGGCCTCGCGCCCTCCGGAGCCGCTCTTTTATTCGGCGGCTTGCTGCGGCTTCAGGACGCCGCGGCGGACCTGGTCTTCTTCGATGGATTCGAACAAGGCGCGGAAATTGCCTTCTCCAAATCCTTCGTCGCCCTTGCGCTGGATGAACTCGAAAAAGATCGGGCCGATCACCGTTTTCGAGAAGATCTGCAGCAGGATCTTGGTCGTGCCGCCATCGACCACGCCTTCGCCGTCGATCAGGATGCCGTGTTTCTTCATGCGATCGATCGGTTCGTCGTGGTCGTGCACGCGGGTGCCGGACATTTCGTAATAGGTATCCGGAGGGCCGGGCATGAATTTGAGCCCGTTTTCGGCGAGCTTGTCGGTCGCTTCGTAAATGCCGTCTGTGCCGACCGCGATGTGCTGGATGCCTTCGCCCTTGTATTTCTTCAGGAATTCCTCGATCTGGCTGGTCTCGTCCTTGGACTCGTTCAGCGGGATGCGGATCTTGCCGCAGGGCGAGGTGATCGCCCGGCTCACCAGGCCGGTGATGCGGCCGTCGATGTTGAAGAAGTGGATCTGCTTGAAATTGAAGAGCTCGCGGTAGAAGTCCCACCACTTGTCCATGTTGCCGCGATAGACGTTGTGGGTCAGGTGGTCGAGGTAATAGAAACCGACGCCTTCGGGCTTGGGGTTGCGTGTCCCCAGCCACTCGAATTCGGCCTCATAGGCCGACCCCTTCTCGCCGTAGGTCTCGATGAAATAGAGAAGCGAACCGCCGATGCCGACGATGGCCGGCACGTCGAGCGTCTTGTCCTTGCCCTCATAAGGCGTCGCACCCTTGGCGACCGCGTGGTCGAAGGCATGTTTGGCATCGACGACGCGCCAGGCCATTGCCGGCGCGCAGGGGCCGTGCTCGTCGACGAAGCGCATGGCATGGCTGCCCGGCTCGGCATTGACGATGTAATTGATGTCACCCTGGCGCCAGACGGTGATGTTCTTCGTCCTGTGCTTCGCCACCGGCCTGTAGCCCATGCGGGTGAACAGCTCTTCGAGCTTCTGCGGCTCCGGATGCGCGAATTCGACGAATTCGAAACCATCGGTGCCGGCCGGGTTGTCAGTGGTGATCTCAGAAACCGGTGCGTCGTGCGGGAAAGGACCCATGGCAAACTCCTCCTGTCATTCGATCATCATGATGATGCAGGAGAGGCGCATTGTGCTTGCAATCTGGGCGGTATTCTGCTCGATTTGTGCATGAAATGTGCGGACATGAGGAGTTCCATGCACGATGGACGCGCTGGACGGATATGACCTGAAGATCCTGAGCCATCTGCAGACCGACGGGCGGCTGACCAATAACGAATTGTCGGAGCTCGTCGCGCTCTCGCCGTCACAATGTTCGCGCCGCCGGGCGCGGCTCGAGGGCGAGGGGTTCATCCAGACCTATCGGGCACATCTCAACCGCCAGAAACTCGGCCTCGACCTCCTGGTCGTGATCGCCGTGACGCTCGCTACCCATAACCGCGACAACGCCAAGCGGTTCGCACGCCTTGTCGAGGACCTGCCGGAAGTGCTGGAGTGTTTCTCGCTGACCGGCGAGATGGACTATCACCTGAAGGTGGTGACACGCGATCTCGCGGGCCTATCCCATTTCGTCAACGACATACTGTTGCCGCATGAGAGCGTGCAGCATGTCAAAACATCAATCGTTCTCAGCGTGTTGAAGGATTTTGGTGGGATTCCGATTCAAAAGCCCGCCAAGGCTTAAAGTTCGTCCGGCTCCGGCGGCTTCCCTTTGCCCGAGCGGCGGATGACCTGCTCGATTGCCGCTAGACCGTTCGACAAAGCCTCGATGCCGCTCCCGCCGACTTCCGTCTCCAGTTCAGTCTGATAGCGGCGGGCGAGCTCGATCAGTTCCCGATAGGCCTGCTGTCCGGCGGGGGTCAGTTCCAGGTGTTCGAGACGCCGGTCCGCATCGTCCTGGCTGCGCTTCAGCCAGCGGCGTTGTTCGAGCGCGAAGACGGCACGGCTGACCTTGGTCTTGTGCATGGAGGAATGCGCGCCGACGGCTTTCGAGGTCATGCGGCCCGAACTGCCTAGCGCCGCAAGCGTGCGCCATTCCGGCCGAGTCAGGCCGTATTTCGCCTTGTAATGGGCGGCGAAGCGCAGGCCGACGAATTCGGCGGCGCGGTTGAGCCTGTAGGGGAGGAACTGTTCGAGTTCGAAATTATCGGTTGTCATGATGTTGATCGGGCGTTGATGGTTACAAAAATAATGGTTACGTTTGCAACCATATCGTCATCATGGGAGGAAACAAGCCATGCTGGACAAGATCGATCCGAACGCCACGCAGTTTACCGGGGCGAATGCCGAAAAGCTCGGCTATATGCCGGGTTTCGGCAACGATTTCGAAACCGAGAGCCTTCCCGAAGCCCTCCCGCAGGGCCAGAACAGCCCCCAGAAATGCAATTACGGGCTTTATGCGGAACAGCTCTCCGGTTCGCCTTTCACCGCGCCGCGCGGCACGAACGAGCGTTCCTGGCTCTATCGCATCCGCCCGAGCGTGCGCCACACCGGCCGGTTCGCGAAGATCGACTATCCGCTGTGGAAGACGGCACCTCACATCGCCGAACATTCGCTGGCGCTCGGCCAGCTTCGCTGGAGCCCGGTGCCGGCACCAACGGAAACGCTGAACTTCCTCGAAGGCATCCGCACGATGACGACGGCGGGCGATGCGCTCTCCCAGTCAGGTATGGCGGCGCATGTCTATGTCTTCAACGCCGACATGGTGGATGACTATTTCTTCAATGCCGACGGCGAAATGATGATCGTGCCGGAGACGGGGGCGATCCGGGTTTTCACCGAACTTGGCAAGATGGATCTGGAGCCTTCGGAGATCTGCATCATCCCGCGCGGAACCATGTTCAAGGTGACCCGGCTCGGCGAGGAAAAGGTCTGGCGCGGGTATATCTGCGAGAATTACGGCGCCAAGTTCACCCTGCCGGATCGCGGACCGATCGGCGCCAACTGCCTTGCCAATCCGCGCGATTTCAAGACGCCGGTGGCGGCCTATGAGGACAAGGAGACGCCCTGCCGCGTGCAGGTGAAATGGTGCGGTTCGTTCCATCTGACCGAGATCGGCCATTCGCCACTCGACGTGGTCGCCTGGCACGGCAATTACGCACCGTACAAATACGATTTGCGCACCTTTTCGCCGGTCGGCGCCATTCTCTTCGACCATCCCGATCCGTCGATCTTCACGGTTCTGACCGCTCCCTCGGGAGAGGAGGGAACCGCCAATGTCGATTTCGTGATTTTTCCACCGCGCTGGCTGGTGGCCGAACACACGTTCCGTCCGCCCTGGTATCACCGCAACATCATGAGCGAATTCATGGGCCTGATCTACGGCCGCTACGATGCCAAGGAGGAGGGCTTCGTGCCAGGCGGCATGAGCCTGCACAACATGATGCTGCCGCACGGACCTGACTTCACCGGCTTCGAGAAGGCCTCGAACGGAGAGCTGAAACCCGTCAAGCTCGACAACACCATGGCATTCATGTTCGAGACCCGTTTCCCGCAGCAACTCACCAAATTCGCAGCTGAACTGGAGACGCTGCAGGACAATTACGTGGATTGCTGGTCAGGCCTCGAGCGAAAGTTCGACGGTACGCCGGGGATCAAGTGAGGCGGCGCGACATAACGGTTGCCTTCTTGCGCGATCTCCACACATTCTGGGAGCAATACCAACGATAAAACGGGAAACACTCATTCATGAAGCTCGCGACACTGAAGGATTCCACCCGCGACGGCCGCCTGGTCGTCGTCTCGAAAGACCTGACCCAGTGCTCGGAGGTCGGCCATATCGCCCGCACCCTCCAGGCCGCGCTCGACGACTGGGACTATGTCGGTCCGCGGCTTGAACGGGTCGCGGAGGGTATCGAGACCGGTTCGCAGCCGACTATCCGTTTCCACGAACATGATGCCGCATCGCCGCTGCCGCGTGCCTACCAGTGGGCGGACGGATCGGCTTACGTCAATCACGTCGAGTTGGTGCGCCGGGCGCGCAATGCCGATATGCCGGAAAGCTTCTGGACCGATCCGCTGATCTATCAGGGCGGTTCCGACAGTTTTCTCGGACCGCGCGATCCGATCCCGCTCGGCGACGAGGCCTGGGGCGCAGATATGGAGGGCGAGATTGCGGTGATCGTCGGCGACGTGCCGATGGGGGCTTCCTTGGATGAAGCGCGGGAGGCGATCCGTCTCGTGCTTCTCGTCAACGACGTGTCCTTGCGCGGGCTGATCCCATCCGAACTCGCCAAGGGTTTCGGCTTCTTCCAGTCGAAGCCATCCTCCGCTTTTTCTCCGGTCGCGGTCACGCCCGACGAGCTGGGTTCGGCCTGGGACGGCGGCAAGCTTTCCCTGCCGCTCAAGGTCGACCTGAACGGCAAGCCTTTCGGCCGGGCCAATGCCGGCGTCGACATGACCTTCGATTTCCCGCAACTGATCGCCCATGCGGCGAAGACGCGGCCGCTGATTGCCGGCACGATCATCGGTTCGGGCACGGTCTCCAACAAGCTCGACGGAGGTCCCGGCAAGCCGGTGGCCGATGGCGGAGCCGGTTATTCCTGCATCGCCGAAATCCGCACCATCGAGACGATCAACTTCGGCGTTCCGAAGACGCCTTTCCTGCACTTCGGGGATACGGTGCGGATCGAGATGAAGGACGACAAGGGTCATTCGATCTTCGGTGCGATCGAACAGACCGTGACGAGATACGAGAAGGCAGGATGAGCGATACGGTTCTCTACGATTACTGGCGGTCCTCGGCGAGTTATCGGCTGAGGATCGCCCTGAACATGGCGGCCGAAACATTCCGCACGGTTCCGGTCGACATCCTCGCCAAGGAGCACAGGTCGCAGGAACATCTCGCCCGCAACCCGCAGGGGCTGGTGCCGGTGCTGGAAATCGACGGCCACAGTTTTACCCAGTCGCTGGCGGTGATCGAATATCTCGACGAGACGCGCGGCGGCGCCTTCCTGCCGGGCGATTCCGTCGGGCGGCAGCGGGTGAGGGCGCTTTCCTATGTCATCGCCATGGAAATCCATCCGGTCTGCAACACGCATGTTGTCGGCCATGTCTTATCGATGACCGGCGGCGGCGACGACGCCCGGTTGGCCTGGATGCAGAAGTTCATCGGGGAAGGGCTTGCTGCCTTCGAGATACTGCTTAATTCCCCTTCGACCGGCACATTCTGTCACGGCGACCGGCCGGGGATGGCGGATATCTGCCTCGTGCCGCAGGTCTACAACGCGCGGCGGTGGAGCGTCGATCTTTCGGCCTGCCCGAAGCTTGTCGAGATCGCCGACCGCTGCGCCGAACTGAAACCGTTCGCCAACGCTCATCCCGACAATGCCCGTCCCGACAAGGCGGCTCGCTAAGTCTTCAGGTAGCTGATCACCGCGTCGGCGATCATGCCCTTGTGGCGCTCCATGGTCGCCGGTTCCGAAAGGTCACGGCGGAAGATCGTGCCGAACGTATAACGGTTGGAGACGCGGAAGAAGCAGAAGGCACTGATCAGCATGTGAATGTCGATCGGGTCGGCTTTCCGGGCAAATACACCGGCCGCGACGCCGCGATCTAGGATCGCTGCAATGGTCTCGATGACCGAGACGTTCAGGTCGCGGATCGCCTCGGACCGCAGCATGTGTGCGGCGTGGTGGATGTTTTCGATGCTGACCAGCCGGACGAATTCCGGATTGGCCTCGTCATGTTCGAAGGTTGTCGAGATCAGCACCCGCAGCGCCTGTTCCGGAGGCAGGTTGGAAAGCTGCAGGTCCTCTTCCAGCGTGCGGATCTTGCGATAGGCCCGCTCGAGCACGGCGAGATAGAGCCCCTCTTTGCTGCCAAAGTAATAATAGATCATCCGCTTCGAGGTGCGGGTCTTCTCCGCGATCGCGTCGACGCGGCCGCCGGCAAGGCCATGGGTCGTGAACTCCTCCGTCGCCACATCCAGGATGTCTTCCTGGGTGCGTTGCGGATCGTTTTTCCTGCCGTTTTCCCGTTTCGCCGCCATCCCCGAATCCGCCTTCACCGTTTCGTCCGCCATGCTCACAGAAACGGGCCTTTTGGACAACCGATTGTCCACATCGAATTTTCGCATTTGTTCCAAAGTCATAACGGGCCTGTGTGAGGCTTTCAATAGATGGCGCTTGACATACGCACTAGTTCGTACATTTTATCCGGATTGCCGGTTGATCCCTGAGGAGGCGGTCCCGGCGGAGGTTATCTTGTCAAAGGACCGAGTGGACAGCCGCATCAGCGGTGGTCCTTGTCGACATCCGATGACGGAAGCCTTGGGAGGGACCGGAAGTGACACGAGTAATCGATTTCTATTTCTTCGCGCTGAAGGTCGTCATCGCCCTGCTTCTGGCGGGCATGGTGGTGCTTGTCTTCGGCAATGTCGTGCTGCGTTATGCCTTCAACCAGGGGATCACCGTTTCGGAAGAGCTGTCGCGGGTCTTCTTCATCTGGCTGACGTTTCTCGGTGGCGTCGTTGCGATGCGCGAACACGGCCACCTCGGTGTCGATTCGCTCCTGAAGCGGCTGCCGCCGACAAGTGCCAGGATCGCCGTGCTGATGGGGCAGGGGCTGATGCTCGTCGCCACATGGCTGTTGATCAGCGGAAGCTGGACGCAGACGCTGATCAACCTGCCTGCCACCATGCCGGCAACCGGCATTTCGATGGGCTGGTTTTACGGCGCCGGCCTCGCCTTCGGGGTTCCGACCTTCCTCATCATTCTCTGGGACGCCTTCCAGGTGGCCACCGGCCGCATCGATATCGCGACTGCCCAACTGGTGCGCGACAGCGAGGAGGAAGTGGCGCTCGACAACCATCCGGAAGCCGCGGTTGCCGCCGGCGTCACCAAGGTCTGAGGAGAAACCGATGACGCTCACTATTTTCCTCGGCGCCCTTCTCGGCCCCATGGCACTCGGCGTGCCGATCGCCTTTGCGCTCATCCTCAGCGGCGTGGCGCTGATGATGTACATGGACATCTTCGACGCCCAGATCGTCGCACAGAACGTGCTGAACGGCGCCGACAGCTTTCCGCTGATGGCGGTTCCCTTCTTCCTGCTGGCCGGCGAGGTGATGAATACCGGCGGCCTGTCGAAGCGCATCGTCAATCTCGCCATGGCCCTGGTCGGCCACGTACGCGGCGGTCTCGGTTTCGTGGCGATCTTCGCCGCCTGCGTGCTGTCGAGCCTCTCGGGTTCGGCGGTGGCGGATGCCGCCGCGCTCGGCGCGCTTCTTTATCCGATGATGATCAAATCGGGCCATGATCCGGCGCGGACCGGCGGACTGCTGGCATCGGCTTCGGTCATCGGGCCGATCATCCCGCCTTCGATCGGCTTCATCCTCTATGGCGTCATCGGCGGCGTCTCGATCACCAAGCTCTTCCTCGCCGGCATCGTTCCCGGCCTGCTGATCGCGCTGGCGCTCTGCATCACCTGGCTGATCGTCGCCCGCAAGGAGCAGTTCGAACTGCCTCCGAGACAGAGCCGCGAAGTGCGCATCAAGGCGCTCGTCGACAGTATCTGGGCGCTGATGCTGCCTGTCATCATCATCTTCGGACTGAAGTTCGGCGTGTTCACGCCGACCGAAGCCGGCGTCGTCGCAGCCGTCTATTCGCTGTTCGTCTCGATGGTCGTTTATCGCGAGCTTGCGCCGTCCGAACTCTTCAACGTCTTCGTGGCAGCAGCAAAGATCACCGCGGTCGTGATGTTCCTGGTCGCCTGTGCTGCGGTTTCCGCCTGGCTGATCACGGTTGCCGACGTACCCGGCGATCTCGTCGCGCTGCTGGAGCCGCTGATGGACAACCAGACGCTGCTGCTGCTCGCGATCATGGTGCTGATCGTCCTGGTCGGTACCGCGATGGACATGACGCCGACCATTCTGGTGATGACGCCGGTGCTGATGCCGATCATCAAGCAGGCGGGCATCGATCCGGTCTATTTCGGGGTGCTCTTTATCATCAACAACTCGATCGGCCTGATCACGCCGCCGGTGGGCACGGTACTCAACGTCATCTGCGGCGTCTCCAAGCTGTCGATGGAAGACCTGATGAAGGGCGTGATGCCCTTCCTGATCGCCGAACTGATCGTTCTCTTCCTTCTCGTTCTCTTCCCGCAACTGGTGACCGTGCCGGTCGCCTGGTTCGGGCGTTGAGGCCGGGAAGCTTCTGCAAACCTAGTGCATATCAACCGGCCGTGGGGGACCCCGGCCACCAGTGGGAGGAAAGCATGTTCAACAAGATGATGAAACTGGCGCTCGGGATCGCCTTGCCGGTGATGCTGTTTGCCGGCACGGCGTCCGCCGAAGTTCGCGCGCATACGCTGAAGTTCGCCGCCGCCAACAACAAGGGCCATCCGCAGGTCACGGGCATGGAAAAATTCGCCGAAATCGTCAAGGCGAAGAGCGGCGGCAAGATCGACGTCAAGCTGTTTCCGGGCGGCGTGCTCGGCGGCGACGTGCAGACCGTCTCCGCGCTGCAGGGCGGCGTGGTCGAGATGCTGGTGCTGAATGCCGGCATCCTGTCGAGCAACGTCAAGGCGTTCGGCGCCGTCGACCTGCCGTTCCTGTTCAACAGCGGGGAAGAAGCCGACAAGGTCATGGACGGCGCCTTCGGCAAGAGCCTTTCCGAAAAGCTGCCGGCGACCGGGCTCGTCGGTCTCGCCTATTGGGAACTCGGCTTCCGCAACCTCACCAACAATCGCCGCGCGGTCACCAAGCTCGAAGATATCAAGGGCCTGAAGATCCGCACGCTGCAGTCGCCGATCCCGATCGAGCTGTTCAACAGCCTCGGCGCCAATGCCGTGCCGCTCCCTTATACGGAACTCTACACCGCGCTTGAAACCGGAACGGTCGACGGCCAGGAAAATCCGTTCGCGAACATCATCAATGCCAAGTTCTACGAGGTGCAGAAGTACCTGACGGTCACCCGTCACCAGTACAATCCGCAGATCGTGCTGGTCAGCAAGAAGTTCTGGGACGGCCTCAACGAAGAGGAGAAGGGCATTCTCCAGTCGGCTGCGACCGAGGCCCGCGACTTCCAGCGCAAGGTTTCCCGCGAAGCGGACGCCAAGGCGCTCGACGAGATCAAGAAGACCGGCATGCAGGTCACCGAACTCAACGCCGCCGAAACCCAGAAGATCCGCGATGCCGTGAAGCCGCTGATCGACAAGTTCAGCGCCGATGTGGGTGCCGACACCGTTTCACTGCTCTTCAAGGAACTGGACGCCGTCCGCAAGAAGTAACATCCGCGTCGGCCCGTCTTTACGGCGGGCCGGCTCTTCCACCGAAACGAGGCGCGATACCCATGGCCGAGACATTGCTGAAACCCTTGAAGGCCGGGCTGATCGGCGCCGGCATCCAGGCGTCGCTGACGCCGGCCATGCATATGAAGGAAGGCGCGGCCCAAGGTTTTCGCTACGAATATGAGCTGATCGATCTCAGTCTGCTCGGCCTGACGCCCAGCAGCCTGCCTGATCTCCTGGACGACGCGGAAGCACGCGGGCTGATTGGCCTCAACATCACGCACCCCTGCAAGCAGCTGGTCATTCCCTATCTCGACGACCTCTCCGACGAGGCGAGGGCGCTCGGCGCCGTCAACACGGTGGTGCTGAGGGACGGCAAGCGTTTTGGCCACAATACCGACTGGTGGGGTTTCGCCGAGAGTTTCCGGCGCGGTCTGCCGGGGGCCGATCTGAGCGCGGCGGTTCAGATCGGCGCCGGTGGCGCAGGCGTTGCGACGGCCTACGCGATCCTGTCCCTCGGTCTGAAGGCACTCACGGTGTTCGATCGCGAGCCTGATCGGGCCGAGCAGCTTGCCCAAACGATGTCGGCACTCTTTCCGGACGCCTCGATACAGGCGTCATCCGATATCGTTTCGGCGATGCAAGACGTCTCGGGCATCATCCATGCAACGCCGACCGGCATGGCAAAATATCCGGGCCTGCCGCTGCCGCCGGAACTTCTCCGGCCGCATCACTGGGTGGCGGAGATCGTCTATTTCCCGCTCGAGACCGAGCTGCTGAGCGTTGCCAGGGAACGCGGCTGCCAGGTGCTGAACGGCGGCGGCATGGCCGTCTTCCAGGCAGTCGGCGCCTTTCAGCTGTTCACCGGCCGGGAGCCGGATGCCGCCCGCATGCTCCAGCATTTCGAGGCACTGACAGTCTGACGGAAATCTTCCGCCCCTGCTCGTAACATAGTGCCCATCTGGGTTGCCTGGGATTTTTGCCGGTCATCTCGGCAGTGGGTCTGGCGATCCTGGCTTGGCCGACTATAGTGGCCGGGCCGCACCTTCTGCGGCATCATCCCCGCCGAAGAACGCCCAGGGTTATTGCCATGACGCTTGCCATTTCCGCCAAAGATATCGACGACAAGGCTCTCATCGACGAGTTGAAGCAGTGGGTCGAGATCGAGACGCCGACGCCGAACGCCGCGGCTGTCAATGTATTGGCGGATCGCGTTGAGGCGATTGGCAAGGCGGCCGGTCTGGAGACGGAGCGGGTGCCCGGCACGCTCGGTTTCGGTGATATCCTGGCGATCCGCTCGCCGCGCCCGGCCGGCAGCAACGAAAAGACCGTTTTGATACTGGCGCATCTCGACACCGTGCATGCGGTGGGCGTGATCGGCAATCAGCTGCCGCTGCGTCAGGAAGGGGACAAACTTTATGGCCCCGGTATCTACGACATGAAGTCCGGCGCGCTGATGGCGCTCGAGGCGATGAAGCTCGCAGTCAGGCACGGCAGCAGGATGCCGATCGACCTGATTTTCGTGCCCGACGAGGAGATGGGAAGCCTGTCGTCGCGCGCCTTCATGGAAGAAGCGGCGAAGAATGCAGGTTATGCGCTGGTGGTGGAGCCCGCCCGCGACGGCGGCAAGATCGTCGTCGCCCGCAAAGGGGTCGCCATGTACGATGTCACCGTGCGGGGGCATGCCGCTCACGCCGGTACGAGGCCGCAGGATGGCCGGAGTGCCATTCGCGCCGCCGCCCGGCTGGTTCTGGAGCTTGAGGCGCTCAACGACACCGAACGCGGCGTTACCGTCACGGTCGGCACGATCCAGGGCGGGACGGGCCGCAACACCGTGCCGGCGGAATGCCGTCTGCAGGTTGACGTTCGTGTTCCCGACGATGTGATCGCCAGGGAGATCACCAGCAAGATCGAGGCGATGAAGCCTGTCGATCCGGACATCACCTTCGAAATCGACGGCCAGATGAACCGTCCGCCGTTCGCGCAGACCGAAGAGGGCAGGCGTCTTTTCGATGTTGCCGCAGAGATCGCCGGCGGTCTTGGCATCGCGCTGGAAGGAATGACGACGGGCGGCGGCTCGGACGGCAATTTCACGGCAGCGCTCGGCGTGCCGACGCTCGACGGGCTCGGTGCAGACGGTGCCGGCGCCCATACGTTCAACGAGCATATCTTCGTCAGCAGCGTTGCGCCGCGCACCGCCCTGCTCGCCAACCTGATGATCTCGCTCGAAGCGAGATAACCTGTCTCAGGCCGGCAGGGTCACTTCGAACGAGTTGGCGATGCGGACCTTGCCGACCTCGATGACGTGCCGCATGGCGGAGATCGCCCTGTCAGGATCACGGGAGGCGACCGCATGGGCGATCCTCAGATGGTTGGTGGCGACCTCGTCGATCTTTTCCGGCGAGGCGGCCGGCGAGGAGAGCTGGAAGGAAATGGCAAGCGCCGCCTCGATCAGCGCGCTCGCCGAGCGCATGAACGGATTGCCCGACATGCGGGCGATGGCGAGGTGGAATTCGAGGTCCACCTTGGCGATGGTTTCCGGGGTATGGGAGAGATCGTCGAATTTCGCGGCGATCGCGTAGAGCGCAACGATGTCGTCGCTGGAGGCGCGCAGCGCTGCTGCTGCTGCCGCTGCCGGTTCCAGCGCCATGCGCATTTCGGCGAGGTGCTCGATGAATTCGAAATCCAGCCCGGATTCAAAGCGCCAGCCGAGCACGTCCGAATCGAAGAAGTTCCAGCTGGCCTTGTCGAGCACGCGCGTGCCGACCTTGGCCTTCGCTTCGACCAGCCTTTTTGCGGCGAGCGTCTTCATGGATTCGCGCAACACCGTGCGGGACACGCCGAAACGGGCCGAAAGCTCGGTGTCGCCGGGCAGCAGGGAGCCTTCCGGGATCTTGCCGGAAACGATCCCCCGGCCGAGCTCCGCCACCACATGTGCGTGGTTGCTGCGGCGCTTTCGCCCACTGATCGTCGTTTCCAGAAGTCCCACTCAGATCTCCTTCAGCCGGCTCTCGGCCAGTCGCCGGTTTGAATACCAGATGATTCCGCGCTGCAATACAATGAAGACGAAGAGCAGGATGCCAATGACGATTTTCGTCCACCACGACGACAGCGTGCCGTCGAAGACGATGTAGGTCTGGATCAAGCCCTGGATCAGAATACCGATGAACGTTCCCGCGACCAGGCCGACGCCGCCGGTCAGCAACGTGCCGCCGATGACGACGGCCGCGATCGCATCGAGTTCGACGCCGACCGTCGCCAGCGAATAACCGGACGAGGTATAGAGCGTATAGGCAATGCCGGCGAGGCCCGAGAGGAAGCCGGACAGCGCATAGATGCCGACCGTCGTGGAGCCGACGGGGACACCCATCAGCTCGGCCGACTGCTCGCTGCCGCCGATCGCATAGACATTGGCGCCAAAGCGGGTGCGAGCCGCGACGAAGGCGCCGACGACGAACACCAGCAGCATCAGCATGGCAAGCATGGTCAGACGGCCGCCGCCCGGGAAGCGGAAGTAGAAGCCTTGGATCGTGTCGATCATCTCGTGGCTGATCGGCACGGATTCCGTCGAGATCAGGTAGGCAGCACCGCGGGCCAAAAACATGCCGGCGAGCGTCACCACGAAGGGCGGAATGCCGAGATAACGGATCATCGCTCCCATCAGGCTGCCGAAAAGGGTCGAGATGACCAGGACGGCCGCAAAGGCGATCAGCGGGTGAACGCCGAGAGAGCCGACCAGGACGGCGACGAAAACGCTGGTAAATGCGATCACCGAGCCTATCGACAGATCGATGCCGCCCGACAGGATGACGAAAGTCATGCCGACCGCGGCGATGCCGAGAAAGGCGTTGTCGGTCAGAAGGTTGCCGATGACGCGCATCGACAGCATGTTCGGAAACTGCAGCACGCAGAGGGCATAGGCGATGACGAAGATGCCGAGCGTGGTGACGAAGGGCAGGTTGCGGGTATGGATCATCGAACCGTTCCTTCCGCCTTGTGGGATGTCTCGCGGGATGCGGTCTCGCCCTTGCGCCGCGAGGCCTTGACGAAGCCGAACAGCGCCATGATCGCCGGCGACTGCAGGGTCAGGACGACGATGATGATGCCGGCCTTGATGATCAGGTTGAATTCCGGTGGGAAACCCGAGACCAGAATGCCCGTGTTGATCGACTGGATGATCAGCGCGCCGATCAGCGATGCGGTGATGGAAAACCGTCCGCCGTTCAGCGAGGTGCCGCCGATGACCACGGCGAGGATCGCGTCGAGCTCCAGCCAGAGACCGGCATTGTTTGCATCGGCGCCGCGGATATCGGCGGTGACGATCAGGCCGGCGATGGCAGCGCAGATGCCGGAGATCGCATAGACGAAGAACAGCAGGAAGCGGGCGCGCACGCCGGCAAGGGTCGCGGCGCGGCGGTTGATGCCGGTCGCCTCGATCAGGAAGCCGAGCGCGGAGCGGCGTACCAGCAGGCCGATGATCAGGGCGGCGCAGACCCAGATGAGGATCGGGATCGGGATGCCGCCGAGCGAACCGGAGCCGAGCGCCGCGAAGCTGTCATTGTTGAAGGTGAGGATCACGCCTTCGGTGATCAGCTGGGCGATACCGCGGCCGGCCACCATCAGGATCAGCGTGGCGATGATCGGCTGGATATCGAGGAGGGCGACCAGAACGCCGTTCCACAGGCCGCAGAGGAGGCCGACGCCGAGCGAGATCAGGATCACGACCGGCAGCGGATAGTCGTTTGCGATCAGCGTCGCGGCCACCGCGCCGCAGATGGCGATCACGGCGCCGATCGAGAGATCGATGCCGCGGGTGGCAATGACCAGCGTCATGCCGATCGTCAGCAGCGCGACGGGGGCGGCGCGCACCAGGATGTCGATCAGGCTGCCGTAGAGACGGCCGTTCTGGAAGGAGACGTTGAGGAAGCCCGGCGCAACTGCTGTGATCAGAGCGAGGATGACCGCAAGCGCGATGATCTGAGGTGCTAGCCGTTTCAACCGGCGGGTGAAGCGGTCCATCATGCGGCCTCCGTGTGGCCCGGCGCTGCGATCGCCTGCATGATGTTGTCGGCAGTCACCCGATCGCCCTTGAGCTCGGCGATATGCTTGCGGTCGGAAAGCACGATGACACGGTGGGCGATGGCGGTCAGTTCCTCCAGTTCCGAGGAGATGACCACCAGCGACATGCCATCGGCGCAGAGTTTTTCGATCATTTTCAGGATTTCCGCATGTGCGCCGATATCGATGCCGCGGGTAGGCTCGTCGAGGATCAGCAGACGAGGCCCGGTCGCGAGCCAGCGGGCGAGGATCGCCTTCTGCTGGTTGCCGCCGGAGAGGAACTTCATCTGCCTGTTGGCATCGGCCGGCCGGATATCCAGCGATTTGATGAAGCTTTCGGCAAGGGCTGCCTTCTCCCGCGAGGAGATCGGTTTTGCCCAGCCCTGGCGGGCCTGCACCGCAAGCGCGATATTATCCGCGACGGAAAAATCGCCGATAATTCCGTCCGTCTTGCGCTCTTCGGGACAGAAACCGAAGCCGCTGGCAATCGCCGCTTCCGGAGAGGAGAGGGCGACCTGCTGGTTGTCGACGGTCGCCGTGCCGCTGTCGGCGCGGTCGATGCCGAAAAGCAGGAAGGCGGTCTCGGTGCGGCCGGAACCGAGCAGGCCCGCAACGCCAACCACTTCGCCGGGCCGGATGTCCAGATCGAAAGGCGCGACGCTGCCGCGCTTGCCGTAGCCCGAGAAGCGGATCGGCGCTTCGGCTGTCGAGGCTATGGTTTCTTCCTGCGCCTGATGCTCGCGGGTGATGTGCTGCAGCTCGCGGCCGAGCATCATCGAGATCAGCTCCAGCCGCGGCAGCTCGGCGAGCTTGCGGGTGCCGACGAGCCGGCCGTTGCGCAAGACCGTGACACGGTCGGCGACCGCATAAACCTGGTTGAGGAAATGGGTGATGATGATGATGCCGAGGCCTTCCTCGCGCAGCCGGCGCAGGACGACAAACAACATCTCTACCTCGTGAGCGTCGAGGCTGGCGGTCGGCTCGTCGAGCACCAGGACCTTGCCGGACAGATCGACGGCGCGGGCAATGGCGACAAGCTGGCGGACGGCAACGGAATAGGACGAGAGCAGGGCGTCGACGTCGATATCGAGGCCGTAGCGCTCCAGAAGCGCCTTCGAGCGGCGGCGCATTTCGCGGCGGTCGATCAGGCCGAAACGGCGCGGCTGGCGGCCGAGGAAGAGGTTTTCAGCGACCGTCAGGTTTTCGAGGAGATTGACCTCCTGGTAGACGGTGCCGATGCCGAGGCCTTGCGCCTCCGCGACGCTGGCCGGCGTCACCTCCGCGCCGTCGAGGCGCATGGTGCCGTGATCGCGGCTGTAGACCCCGGTCAGGATCTTGATCAGAGTCGATTTACCGGCGCCGTTTTCGCCGAGCAGCGCATGGATTTCGCCGCGCTCGAGCGTGAAGTCGACGGCGTCGAGCGCTGTGATGCCGAGGAAGGCCTTGCCGATGCCCCGGGCTTCCAAAAGTGAGTTTGTATCCGACATGCCTAAAGTCCCGCGTCTATCGAAGAACCGGAGCGGCGAGGTGCACCGCTCCGGTTGCTGAGTTGCCCGGCTCTAAGGGGTATGAGGTGGAGCCGGGCGGCGGGAGGTCAGTAACCGAGACCCTTCTTGGCTTCGTAGACCTTCATCGGGTCATCCTTGGCGGTGTAGAGCTTCGATTCCGTCTGGATCCACTTCGGCGGAGCCTTCTTGTCCTTGAGATAGGCATTGAGGGCTTCGAAGGCGGGGCCGGCCATGTTCGGCGTCAGCTCGACCGTCGCATTGGCTTCGCCCTTGGCCATCGCCTGGAAGATATCCGGCACGGCGTCGATCGAGACGACCTTGATGTCGGTACCGGGCTTCAAGCCGGCTTCCTTGATCGCCTGGATGGCGCCGACGGCCATGTCGTCGTTATGGGCATAGACCGCGCAGATATCCTTGCCGCCGCCTTCAGCCTTGATGAAGCTTTCCATGACTTCCTTGCCCTTGGTGCGGGTGAAGTCGCCGGTCTGCGAGCGGGCAATCTTGATGTTGGAATGGCCCGCGAGCGCCTGTTCGAAACCCTTCTTGCGGTTGATGGCCGGCGAAGAACCGGTCGTGCCCTGAAGTTCTACGACCTTGCAGGTCTTGGAACCGATTTCCTTGACCAGCCAGTCGCCGGCGACCTTGCCTTCGAACACCTGGTCGGACGTAACGGCCGTCAGGTAGAGGTCCTTCGGTGCGTCGATGTCGCGGTCGAGCAGGATGACCGGGATTTTCTCTTCCTTGGCTTCCTTGAGAACCGCATCCCAGCCGGTGGCGACCACCGGTGCGATGAAGATCGCGTCGACCTTTTGGGCGATGAAGCCACGGATCGCCTTGATCTGGTTTTCCTGCTTCTGCTGCGCATCGGCGAACTTCAGGGTAACGCCGCGTTTTTCGGCTTCCTGCTTGGTGACCGTGGTTTCAGCAGCACGCCAGCCGGATTCGGATCCGATCTGCGAGAAACCGACTGTAAGGGACGCGGCGGAAACGCCGGATGCCAACGATAGGGTAAGAGCGGCTACAGCTGCCGCGAGAGCTCTTTTCATCCTAAATCCTCCCAGAGATGATAAGCGAACTGACGGCCCAAGGATTGGCATATAATATTACTTTTTCAAGCGCTATTTTTGAAAAAATTTCAAGAAAGGCGGCATCCTGCCACTTTCGAGGGCAACAATCGATTGAATCCCTGGGATAAATGGCATTCTTAAAAAGATCTGGATTGCCGGAAGCGGTTTTCCTCCTCCTTGACAAGCCCGATGCCAATCCAATAGTCGTATTAATGACTACATCGGGCCTGATGGTTCTGATGGGAGGAGTGGCATGGCGACAGGAGACGTCATGTTGGTATTGGAAGCATTTGGGTGATTAAATCGATGTTGCGGGTTCTTCAGGTCTTGGATGGCGCTGGTGCGTCTATTGTTGTCGCGTGGGATGGCGAAGGTGCTGCCCGGGCGGTGAACGGCGTTTCGTCCACCTATGATCTTGCCTGCCAAGCGATTGCCGCCGGCCAGACATTGGCTCAGCGGATCGAAGCGGCTGGTCTCGGCGATGTCGTCGATCTCGAAAAGGCCACGGGCGAGGGGCGCCTTGGCCTGCCGATCACCCATCCGGACCCGGCACATTTCATCGTCGCCGGCACCGGTTTGACGCATCTCGGCTCGGCCGATGGTCGCGACAAGATGCACAAGGCGGCACAGGCGGCGGAAAAGCCGACCGATTCGATGCGCATGTTCCTGATGGGCGTCGAGGGCGGCAAGCCGAAACCCGGCGAGGCCGGCGTGCAGCCGGAATGGTTCTACAAGGGCAACGGCTCGCAGCTTCGCGCCACCGGCAGCGATCTGGTGTCGCCGGCCTTCGCGCTCGATGGCGGCGAGGAGCCGGAACTGGCGGGCATCTATCTGATCGGTCCGGACGGCACGCCCTTCCGGCTGGGCTTCTGTCTCGCCAACGAATTTTCCGACCACGTGACCGAGAAGGGCAACTATCTCTGGCTCGCCCATTCCAAGTTGCGCCAGGCGGCGCTCGGCGCGGAACTTCTGGTCGGCGACCTGCCGGACCACGTGGAAGGCACGTCACTCGTGCGGCGCGGCGACGAGGTGATCTTCGAAAAGCCGTTCCTCTCGGGCGAGGCGAACATGTCGCACACGATCGCCAACCTCGAACACCATAATTTCAAATACGATATCTTCCGCCAGCCGGGCGATCTGCATGTCCATTTCTTCGGAACGGCGACTCTGTCGTTCTCCGAGGGTGTCAAGACGGAGCCGGGCGACGTTTTCGAGATTTCCGCGGCTCCCTTCAAGCTGCCGCTCGTCAACCGGCTGACCGTCGCGGCGGACACGCCTGTGACGATCAAGAAGCTCTGAGGCGGCCATGGCTCCCATCCGCGTCGCCATCGTCGGGCTTGGAAAGATCGCAAGGGATCAGCATCTCGGCGCGATCGAGGCAACCGACGGCATCGAACTCGTGGCCGTCGCCAGCCGTCACGCCAAGCTCGACCACATCGCCTGTTTCCATGAGATCGGCGATCTGCTCGCTTCGGACGTCAAGTTCGACGCTGTTTCTCTCTGTACGCCGCCCGTCGGGCGCTTCGAGCAGGCAAAGGCGGCGCTCGATGCCGGCAAGCATGTGATGCTCGAAAAGCCGCCGGGTGCGACGCTTTCGGAAGTCTATGCGCTGGAGAAGCTTGCCAGGGAAAAAGGCGTTTCGCTGTTTTCGACCTGGCATTCGCGCGCCGCCGCAGCTGTCGAGCCGGCGCGGGCGCTGCTTGCCAAACGCAGGATTCGCAGCGTTGCGGTGGAGTGGAAGGAAGACGTCCGCCACTGGCATCCCGGTCAGGCCTGGATTTGGGAGCCGGGTGGCCTCGGCGTCTTCGATCCCGGCATCAACGCGCTGTCGATCGTCACGCGCATCCTGCCGGAAAGTTTTCACCTCACCCGATCCGAATTGACCTTCCCGGCAAACCGGGCGGCGCCGATCGCGGCAAGCCTCTCTTTCGAGACCGATGGCGGCGTTCCGGTCTCGGCCGAGTTCGACTGGCGCCAGACCGGGCCGCAGACCTGGGATATCCGCGTCGAGACCGACGAGGGGCCGATCGTTCTGACCCATGGCGGCAGCCGCCTTTTCGTCGATGGCAAAAGCGCGATCGTCGAGGAAGACAAGGAATACCGCAATCTCTATCGTGATTTCGTGACGCTGGTGGCAGAAAGCTGCAGCGATACCGATTTCTCGCCGCTGGTGCATGTCGCCGATGCCTTTATGCTGGGCCGGCGCATTCAAACAGACGTATTTGAGGACTGATGATGACCAATTCGGAAAACGTAACTTCGAACGAGATCGCTGAAACCGACAAGGGGCGCCAGGCGGCCAGAAAGCTCCGCTCGCGCGCGTGGTTCGACAACCCGTCGAATGTGGACATGACGGCGCTCTATCTCGAGCGCTACATGAATTTCGGTCTCAGCCAGGCTGAACTGCAGTCCGACCGGCCGATCATCGGCATCGCCCAGACGGGTTCCGATCTTTCGCCGTGCAATCGGCATCATCTGGAACTGGCGCATCGTCTGCGCGAGGGTATCCGCGAGGCAGGCGGCATCGCCATCGAGTTCCCGGTCCACCCCATCCAGGAAACGGGCAAGCGCCCGACCGCCGGCCTTGACCGCAACCTTGCCTATCTCGGCCTTGTGGAAGTGCTTTACGGCTATCCGCTCGATGGCGTCGTTTTGACGATCGGCTGCGACAAGACCACGCCGGCCTGTCTGATGGCGGCGGCCACCGTCAACATTCCGGCGATCGCGCTGTCGGTCGGTCCGATGCTGAACGGCTGGTTCCGTGGCGAGCGCACCGGCTCCGGCACCATCGTCTGGAAGGCTCGCGAGTTGCTGGCCAAGGGCGAGATCGACTATGCGGGCTTCGTGAAGCTCGTCGCCTCCTCGGCGCCGTCCACCGGTTATTGCAACACGATGGGCACGGCGACGACGATGAACTCGCTCGCGGAAGCGCTCGGCATGCAGCTTCCCGGCTCGGCGGCGATCCCGGCGCCCTATCGCGACCGGCAGGAAGTCTCCTATCTGACCGGGCTCCGCATCGTCGAGATGGTCAAGGAAGACCTGAAGCCTTCCGAGATCCTGACCAAGGAAGCCTTCATCAACGCCATCCGCGTCAATTCGGCGATCGGCGGTTCGACCAACGCGCCGATCCATCTTAACGCGCTTGCCCGTCATATCGGCGTGGAACTCACCGTCGACGACTGGCAGACCTACGGCGAGGAAGTGCCGCTGCTCGTCAACCTGCAGCCGGCCGGCGAATATCTCGGCGAGGACTATTATCATGCAGGCGGCGTGCCTGCAGTCGTCAACCAGTTGATGACCCAGGGCCTCATCCATGAGGACGCCATGACGGTCAACGGCAAGACGATCGGCGAGAACTGCCGTGGCGCCATCATCGAAGACGAGAAGGTCATCCGCCGCTACGACGAGCCTTTGAAGGCCCATGCGGGCTTCCGGGTGCTGCGCGGCAACCTGTTCTCCTCGGCGATCATGAAGACCAGCGTCATCTCGCCGGAATTCCGTCAGCGTTATCTCTCCAACCCGAACGATCCGGAGGCCTTCGAAGGCAGGGCGGTCGTGTTCGACGGGCCGGAAGATTATCATCACCGGATCGATGATCCGTCGCTCGAAATCGATGCGCATACGGTCCTGTTCATGCGCGGCGCCGGCCCGATCGGGTATCCGGGCGCTGCCGAAGTCGTCAACATGCGTGCGCCGGACTATCTCCTGAAGCAGGGTATTTCGTCGCTCGCCTGCATCGGCGACGGCCGCCAGTCGGGAACGTCGGGCAGCCCGTCGATCCTCAATGCCTCGCCGGAAGCAGCAGCCGGTGGCGGTCTCGCCATCCTGCGGACCGGCGATCGCGTGCGTATCGATGTCGGTCGCGGCACCGCGGACATCCTGATCTCCGACGAGGAGATGGCGGAGCGCCGCAAGGCACTCGAAGCGGCGGGGGGTTACCAGTACCCGAAGCATCAGACGCCCTGGCAGGAAATCCAGCGCAACTATGTTGGACAGCTTGAAACCGGCGCAGTGCTGGAGCCGGCCGTCAAATACCAGCGGATTGCCCAGACCAACGGCATTCCGCGCGATAATCACTGACCGTTTCGGTCCCAGGGCGGCGGAGGCCGCCCTTAGATAAATTGGCGGCTCGAAGGGAGCCGCTCCAAAGGAGGAGTAATCCATGCGAATGTTCAAATATCTCGCGACCGCGGCCATGTTGGCCGGTCTGGTCGTTGCGGCTCCGGCCAGCGCACAGGAAAAGGGTCTCGTCGGCGTCGCCATGCCGACCAAGTCTTCCGCCCGCTGGATCGCGGACGGCGACAACATGGTCAAGGTCCTGAAAGAGCGCGGTTACAAGACCGACCTTCAGTACGCTGAAGACGATATCCCGAACCAGCTCGCGCAGATCGAAAACATGATCACCAAGGGCGCCAAGGTTCTCGTCATCGCCTCGATCGACGGCACGACGCTTTCCGACGTGCTGCAGCAGGCCGCCGACCAGAAGATCAAGGTCATCGCCTATGACCGCCTGATCCGCGATACGCCGAACGTCAGCTACTACGCCACCTTCGACAATTTCCAGGTCGGCGTTCAGCAGGCTACTTCGCTGGTGAAGGGCCTCAAGGCCGACACCGAAAAGGGCCCGTTCAACATCGAACTCTTCGGCGGTTCGCCGGACGACAACAACGCCTTCTTCTTCTACAACGGCGCGATGAGCGTGCTTCAGCCGCTGATCGACAAGGGTGTGCTGAAGGTCGGCAGCGGCCAGGTCGGCATGGACAAGGTCGCGACGCTGCGCTGGGATCCGGCAACCGCCCAGTCCCGCATGGACGCAATCCTCTCGTCGACCTATTCCGGCAAGAAGCTGGACGGCGTTCTGTCTCCCTATGACGGCATCTCGATCGGTATCCTGTCGTCGCTGAAGGGCGTCGGTTACGGTTCCGGCGGTCAGGCGATGCCGATCGTTACCGGCCAGGACGCAGAAGTCCCGTCCGTCAAGTCGATCATTGCCGGCGAGCAGTCTTCGACGATCTTCAAGGACACGCGCGATCTTGCCAAGGTCACCGTCGACATGGTCGATGCTGCGATGAGCGGCAAGGAGCCTGTTGTCAACGACACCAAGACCTATGACAACGGCAAGAAGGTCGTTCCGTCATACCTCCTGAAGCCGGTCGTGGTTGACAAGACCAACTGGAAGCAGGTTCTGGTGGACGGCGGTTACTACAAAGAATCGCAGCTTAAGTAAGCCTTTTAATCCGCGCGGTGGTATTCTGCCGCGCGGACCTTTTTTTCGGAGTGATCATGCTCGATCCCGTTCAGCTTGCCGAAAAGCCACCCATCCTCGAGATGCGGGCGATTTCGAAGAGCTTTGGCGCCGTAAAGGCGCTTTCCGATGTCAGCTTCGCCGTTCAGGAGGGTGAGATCCATGCCCTCGTCGGTGAAAACGGCGCTGGCAAATCGACCCTCATGAAAGTGCTTTCCGGCGTTTATCCGCACGGTTCCTACGAGGGCTCCATCTTTTTCGGGGGTGAGGAGCGGCATTTCCGCGACATCAACGATTCCGAAAAGCTCGGCATCATCATCATCCATCAGGAACTGGCACTCATTCCGTTGATGTCGATCGCGGAAAACATCTTCCTGACCAATCCCCCGGCGAGCCGCGGGGTGATCGACCGAAGCGAACGGCACAAGCGCACCCAGGCATTGCTTGCGAAGGTGGGGCTTACAGAACAGCCGGATACGCTGATCACCAATATCGGCGTCGGCAAGCAGCAGCTGGTCGAAATCGCCAAAGCGCTGTCCAAGGACGTGCGGCTGCTGATCCTCGACGAGCCGACCGCGTCGCTCAACGAGACCGACAGTGCCGCGCTTTTGGAACTGCTCAAGGAATTCCGCCGCAACGGCATTACCTCGATCATGATCTCGCACAAGCTCAACGAGATTTCCGAGGTCGCCGATCGCATCACGGTGCTGCGCGACGGCCGCACCGTCGGCACGCTGGACTGCCATGCCGGTCCCGTCGACGAAGACGAGATCGTGCGACGCATGGTCGACCGCGATCTGGAAAGCCGCTATCCGAAGCGTGAACCAAAGATCGGCGACGTCATCTTCGAAGTCGAGAACTGGTCCGCCTATCATCCGATGCACTCGGACCGGCAGGTGGTGAAGAACGTCTCTCTGAAGGTGCGGTCAGGCGAGGTCGTGGGCATTTCCGGCCTGATGGGCGCCGGGCGTACCGAATTCGCCATGAGCCTGTTCGGCCGGTCCTGGGGGCGCCACGTTACCGGCACCGCCAAGCTGCACGGCAAGGAACTCGACCTTTCCGACGTCCACAAGGCGATCAAGGCCGGCCTTGCCTACGTGACCGAGGACCGCAAGCAGCTCGGGCTGGTTCTCTCGGAGGATATCCGCAAGAACGTCTCGCTCGCCCATCTCGGCGGCGTTTCTTCCCGCGGCGTCATCGACGACATCGCAGAGATGAAAGTGGCGCAGGAATTCCGTGGCCGGATGCGCATCCGCAGCCACAACGTTTACCAGGAGACCGGCAAGCTGTCCGGCGGCAACCAGCAGAAAGTGGTATTGTCGAAATGGCTGTTCACCGGTCCCGACGTGCTCATTCTCGATGAGCCGACGCGCGGCATCGATGTCGGCGCGAAATATGAAATCTACACAATCATCAACGAACTCGCCGATGCGGGCAAGGCGGTGATCGTCATCTCGTCGGAAATGCCCGAGCTGATCGGCATCTGCGACCGTATCGTAGTGATGCACGAAGGTGCGTTTGTCGGCGAAGTAGCCGGCGAGGAAGCCACGCAGGAAAATATCATGCGCGCCATCATGCGGCGCAAAGGGAGAGAATAATGAGTACTCCGCAGGAAACGATATCGGCGCCTCAGAGCGTGGGCGGTTTTCTGAAGGACAATCTGCGCGATTTCGGCATGCTGATCTCGCTGGTCGTGATCGTCATCTTCTTCCAGATCGCCACGGACGGCGTGCTCCTGAGGCCGCTCAACGTCACCAACATCGTGTTGCAGAACTCCTATATCGTCATCATGGCACTTGGCATGCTGATGGTGATCGTCACCGGCCATATCGACCTGTCTGTCGGTTCGGTCGCGGGCTTCATCGGCGGTTTTGCCGGGTTGCTAATGGTTCAGTGGGGCCTCAACTTCGCCGTCGTCATCGTCATCAGCCTTGCTGTCGGTGGCTTGATCGGGGCGACCCAGGGTTATTTCGTCGCCTATTTCAAGATACCGTCCTTCATCGTGACACTGGCGGGCATGCTGGTCTTCCGCGGACTGATGATCGCCATCCTCGGGAGCCAGGCAATCGGTCCTTTCCCGCCGATTTTCCAGAAGCTTTCGTCCGGTTACGTCGTCGAGCTGATCTCGTCGACCGGCGGCCTCTACATCACCTCGTTCCTGCTCGGGCTGGTGCTTGCGGTCATCCTCATCGTGCAGAATTTCGCAAGCCGCAAGCGGCGCGTTTCGCATGGCGTCGAGACGGAGCCGTTCGGCTTCTTCGTGGCCAAGAACCTGCTGATCCTGGCGGGCGTCGGTTACATCGCCTTCCTGATCTCGTCGCATCGCGGCATGCCGAACGTGCTGATCATCATGGCGGTGCTGATTGCCGCCTATAGCTTCCTCACCACCCGCACGGTGATCGGCAGGCAGATCTATGCGGTCGGCGGCAACGCCCGCGCAGCCGAGCTTTCCGGCATCAAGACCACGCGGCTGGTGTTCCTCACCTTCGTGAACATGGGCGTGCTTGCGGCTCTCGGCGGGCTCGTCGTCGCCGCACGACTGAACAGCGCTACGCCGAAGGCCGGTACCGGCTTCGAACTGGACGTCATCGCGGCCTGCTTCATTGGTGGCGCATCCGCCTATGGCGGCGTCGGCAAGGTGACGGGTGCGGTCATCGGCGCCTTCCTGATGGGCGTGATGAACAACGGCATGTCGATCCTCGGCATCGGCATCGACTATCAGCAGGTGATCAAGGGCCTGGTTCTGCTCGGCGCCGTCTGCGTCGACGTCTACAACCAGCGCCGCTGAGGCGAGGCCTTCCTTCAAGATTGCCAGATGAAACTCGAAAGCCCGGATGCGTCAGACGCCTCCGGGCTTTTTTGCGATTGGCCCTGTCAACCGCGTCGGCTTCCAGGGGCGATGAGTGGAGCGGTCCAGACCGGCTTCAGGTCGCCTGCTCGGTCACGGCCTCTTCGATGACATCCTCCGGGATATCGTCGAAGGACGAGTAGTTGAGGTTGTAGAGCTTCGAATAGAGCTTCTTGTTCTTCATCAGCTCGCGGTGATTGCCGCTCTCGATCAGCTCGCCGTTCTGCAGCACGATGATACGGTCGGCCTCGCGGATGGTGGCAAGGCGATGGGCGATGACGAGCCCGGTGCGGCCTTCGAGCAGCTTTACGAGCGCCTTCTGGATCAGCATTTCGGTATAGCTGTCGATATTGGCGGTCGCCTCGTCGAGCACCAGGATTTTCGCGTCCGCCACAAGCGCGCGGGCAAAACTCAGAAGCTGGCGCTGGCCGAGCGAGAGATTGCCGCCGCGCTGGCCAAGGATGCTTTCGTAACCCTCCGGCATGCGCATGATGAAGTCGTGGGCACCGACCGCCTTGGCGGCCTCGATCACCTGTTCCCGTGTCGCGTCCGCCTTGTGGTAGCGGATGTTCTCGAACACTGTTCCGGTGAACAGGAACGGTTCCTGCAGCACCATGGCGATCTGCCGGCCGAGCGATTCCTGCGTCAGGTCGCGCACGTCGTGACCGCCGACCAGAACCTGGCCCTGCTGCACGTCGTAGAAACGATGGATCAGCGACATGCAGCTCGACTTGCCCGAGCCCGTCGGGCCGACCAGCGCGACCGTTTCGCCCGGATTCACCTTGAAGCTCACATGTTTCAGGACCGGGTGCTTGGGATTGTAGCCGAAGACCACGTCCTTGAATTCGACCGAGCCGTCCATGTCCGATGTTAGGACCTTGGCGTTCGGTGCATCCCGGACGTCGACCGGCACGTCCAGCACTTCGGTCAGGCGCTGGCCGGACGCCATGGCGCGCTGCATCACCGAATATTGCAGCGTCAGCGACCGGATCGGGTCGAAGAAGCGCTGAATGTAGAACAGGAAGGCGACCATGACGCCGACGTCGAGCGCCTGGTTGAGCACGCGGGCACCGCCGACCACGACGACGAGAGCCATCGCAAGGCCGGTCAAAGAGTCGACGATCGGCACCATCACCTGGGCGTATTTCGCCGCGTTCAGATGCGTGTTGAGGTTGGCGCGCGCCTTGTCGTCATAGAGCATGAAGTTGACGCTCTGGCGGTCCATGCTCTGGACGGCGCGCACGCCGTGGATGGCTTCGGCAAGCGCGCCGTTGGCGATCGAATTGGTTTCATGCGCCGCCATGAACGATTTTCTCGCACGCGGCAGCCAGAAGAGGCGCACGACGAAGAGTACGGGCAGCGCGCAGAGGGTCAGGAGGCCGAGCTTGAAATCGAGCGTCAGCATCACGAAGACAATGCCGAACAGCAGAGTGATATCGCCGACCGAGAGAACCGAGGTTTCGAGGAATTCCTGCATGGAATTGACGTCGCCCTGCAGGCGCGACATCAGGCGGCCAACCTCCGTCTTGTCCATCCAGGAGAGCGAGACGCGCTGCAGATGCGTGAACATCGCCTTGCGGATATCGAAGAGCACGTCTTCGGCGACGCCGCCGACCAGCGTTTCCTGGGCATAGCTGGCGCCGAAATTGATGACGATCGCCACGAGAAAGGCAACGATCGACCAGATCAATATCGACTGGCTGTCTGCGCCGGCCTGCATGCCGTGGTCGATCGCGTAACGGATGATCAGCGGGATCAGGAGCTGCATGGCCGTGAAGGTCAGCACCGCTAGCACGGCCCAATAGATCTTGGTGCGGTAGGGCCGCACGAAACTCCAGATGCGCCTGACGATGTTGCTGTCGAAGATCTTGCCGAAGATTTCCTCTTCGATGCGGTGAGACCCGACCACCGCGCGCGGCGGGCGCCTGCCGTCGTCGCGAACGTCGGAGCGTTCGGTTTCCAGTTCCTCGGCCATGTATCCTCCCTCAGGCGCTGAGCGCGTCGTCGCCCGGACGTACCTGCAGATCGTAAAGCGCCTTATAGCGGCCGCCGAGCGCCAGCAGCTCGTCATGCGTTCCGCTTTCGACAATGCGGCCTTCTTCCATGAACAGGATCCGGTCGGCATGCATCAGCGAGCTCAGGCGATGGGCGACGATGATCGTCACCCGGTCGGCTGCATATCTGCGCATCGCGGTACGGATGCGCTGCTCGGTGCCGGCATCGATCGCGGCGGTCGAATCGTCGAACACCATTACGGCCGGGCGCAGCATCAGCGCACGGGCGATCGACAGGCGCTGCCGCTGCCCGCCGGATAGCGAAACGCCGCGTTCGCCGACGACCGTGCCGTAACCGGTCGGCAGGCCGAGCACGTAATTGTGGAGCTGCGCACTTTCGCTGGCACGCTCGATGCGTCCTTCCTTCGCCCACGGGTCGCCATAGGCGATGTTGTTTTCGATCGTCGTGGTGAACAGAAAACTGTCCTGTTGGACCACGGCCACCGACCGGCGCAGCGATTGCAGCGTAGCGCTGTGGATGTCCTGGCCGTCGATGGTGATCTTGCCGCCCGTCACATCGTAGAAACGCGGGATCAGGTGGGCCATGGTCGATTTGCCGCTGCCGGGCGGGCCGACGATGCCGATCGTCTCGCCGCGCTTGGCCTCGAAGGACACGCCGGTCAGGACCTGATGCTGTTCGGCGCCCGGATAGGCGAAATCGACATTCTCGAACCGCAGCGTGCCGTCGGTGACCTTCAGCTCCTTGGCGCCTTTCTCGTCCTTGATGGCGATATCGAGGTCGAGCAGTTCGAACAGGCGTGCACCGCAGGTAGAGGCGCGAGCAAAGGCGTTGACCATCAGGCCGAGCTGGCGAACCGGCATCTGCAGGATGGTCATGAAGGTGAGGAAGGAGGTGAGCGTGCCGACGGTCATCTCGCCGGCCATTACCTTGGTGCCGCCGACCCAGAGCACCAGGCCCATGGAGGCGAAGAAGGAGAGCGTCATGGCGCTGGTATTGGCGACCCGGATGCCGACGCGCTGATGCGCCAGCGACACCGCGCTCTTCGATGCCGTGTCGAATTTCTCGAGCTCGTGGTCCTGTGCGGCGAAGGCACGCACGACGCGGATGCCGCCGAGATTTTCCTCCATCACGCGGGTCAGAACCGAAAGCCGTTCCTGGAGGTCGAGCCAGGTGGCGCGCAGCCGGAGCTGCGTCACCGACGACCGCCAACCGACGAACGGCACGAAGCTCAGGGCCAGCAGGCCGAGCACCACGTCGGTCGACAGCAGAAGGTAGGCGCCGATGCCGATCAGCACGGTCAACAGGACCATGCGCACCAGCGCGGTCGAGAAATACATGCGCACGCCTTCAAGGTCGAGAAGGCCGACGGTGATCAGGTCGCCCGAATGCATGCTGTCATGGAAGCTGAAGGAGAGCCGCTGGATCTTTTCGTAACAGGCAAGCCGGAGGCGATAGCCCATATGGTGGCCGACCGCCTCGCTGTAGTAGTTCTGGAACAGGGTGAAAACGCCGCGGAGCACGCTGGCGCCGAGGAGCAGCAGGGCAGTCGTCAGAAGCGCATCCTGAGCCGCCTGGCCGGCATCGCCCCCGGTCAGCGCCACCTGCGTGTGATCCACCGCCTCGCCAAGCAGCCGCGGGATCATCAGCTGGAAGGCGCAGGCGATCAGGGTCGCGCCGATCGCGAAGCTCGATTGCCACGGATGACGGAAGGCCATGACGGTAATGCGGGTCAGTATCGAGAAGCCTTTGCCCCAACCTGCCGCATTCACCAGCGCCAACGAAGCCGACGGCTTCGCGACGCGAACTGTTGCATCGCTGCTCACGGGTTTATTCCAAAATGAATTACAGAGCCGGAAAAATATCCGGAAAGACGGCCATTATGAGATGAAGATTCGAGACCTCGATCTAGCCTGCATAATGGTGCTGAATCAGTCAACCGATTTGGACCAAAAACCGAGCCCGCAGTGGTGAATTTTTGACCTGTGTGGCGCCTGAATTTTCAGCAACGAGCCTGCCGGTATTCCAATGCCTGAGCATGCGGATGAGGGAGGAAAATGTGGATCCGGATGTTGACCGCGGTTTCTTTTGTCTCCGTGCATATCGCAAGCTCGGTTCCGGGCTGATATCGTCGCGCCGTAACTCACTGGAAAAGGTTCGGCTTTCGCATGACCAGCGGCCTGCATCACATCACCGCCATCACCCGCAAGATCCAGGCGAATGTCGATTTCTACACGGGCTTTCTCGGCCTGCGGCTCGTCAAGAGGACGGCGGGCTTCGAGGATGCCCGCCAGCTTCATCTCTTCTACGGTGATGGCGCTGCGACACCCGGCTCGCTGGTGACCTTCCTCGCCTGGGAAGATGGCTCGCTTGGGCGCGTCGGGCATGGGGCGCCGAGCGAGATCAGTTTTGCGATTGCGCCCGACGCGGTCGGTTTCTGGCTGACGCGGGCGCTGCAGTTCAACGTCAAGTTTTCCGGCCCCGCCCAGGAGTTCGGCGAACCGGTGTTGCGACTGGCCGACCCCGACGGCATCATCGTCAAGCTCGTCGGCGTCGAGGACACGACGCCCTGGGTCTGGTGGAGCGGCGGCGGCATAACCGAAGCGGATGCGATCCGAAAAATCCATGGTGCGACGATCCTTTCCGAAAAGCCGGAGCAGACGGCGGAATTTCTAACACGGCACATGGGCCTCAGGCTCGGGCCGAAGGAGGGCAATATCCAGCGGCTGGTGTCGGATGCGCGAGATATCGTCGATGTCCGCGGTGCGGGCGGTTTCTGGACTGCGGCACCCGGCGCCGGCACGATCGACCATATCGCGTTTCGCGCCGTCAATCGGCCCGAGGTCGAGGCGGTGCATGCGGGATTGCTGGCGGAGGATGCCGGCGAGATGAACATGCATGACCGGCATTATTTCCATTCGCTTTATGTCCGCGAGCCGTCCGGTACGCTGATCGAACTTGCGACGGACGGGCCGGGTTTCACGGCCGACGAGCCGGTTGAAACGCTCGGGTCCGAGCTGTTCATCCCAGCGCATTTCAAGGAAGATCACGATGTCCTGCGTGTGATGCTGCCGCAGTTCGGCCTGCCGGGGGAGGAGCGCATCATTTATCGCGACCTGCCTTTCGTGCACCGCATCCACATGCCGGAGAGCTGGGACGGTTCGACGCTGGTGCTGCTGCACGGCAGCGGTGGCAATGAAACGACCATGCTGCCTTTCGGACGCAAGGCCGCTCCGAACGCCATGCTGATCGGGGTGCGCGGACGATCGACGGACGAGGGGCATCCGCGATATTTTCGTCGTTTCACGGAGACGACGTTCGATCAGAAGGAGATCGTCTCGGAAGCGGAGGCCTTCGTCGCCTTCGTGGAGGAACTCGGCCCAGCCTACGGCGTCGATCCGGCGCGGACGAGTTTTGCCGGCTGGTCCAACGGCGGCAACATGATCGGCGCGGTGATGCAGCTTCATCCGGAGCTGATCCGCAGAGCGATCCTGCTGCGGTCGATGAACTGCCTGGAAGATCGGCCGGCAGTCGATCTTTCCGGCACGCATGTCCTGTCGCTCAGCGCGACCGACGATTTTTACGGTTCGCTGGCCCGGGAACTCGAAGAGCGACTTCTCGCTGACGGAGCGGAACTTACCGCCAGGACGCTCGATGCCAACCACGGGATCGGCACCGAGGACGAGGTGATCGCCCACGACTGGCTGGTGGAAAAAGGCTTCTGATCAATCGCCGTAATGCAGGGCGATGGCATCGACGGCGGCGGATATGTCTGCCTTGAACCCCCGCCGGCGAAGCGCCATGCCATAGGCCGTCAGGTTGCCGAGCACGATATCGAAACGGGCGCGCTGGCCGGTATGGTTGAGCCGGATCAGCCGTTCGGCGCCGGGACCGACGCCGGCCGAAAGCTCGATGCCGCGCGGGGCGACGGAGAGCACGGCGGTTGGATCGGCTGCGGCCGGAAGCCTGGCCGCCGTCACCAGGTTCGAACCATGCAAGGCATCGACCCAGAGTTCGCCGCCCATGGCAGCGAGTGCCGCGCGGGTCGCCCGGGCGGCGCGGACATGCCGGGCAACGATCGCGTCGATACCTTCCGCCTCGACGCGATCGAGGGCGGCTTCGAGCGCGAAAAATTCCAGCGGGGCGGTGGTGCCGGATAACGCGCCGCGGCCGGTTTCGAGCCAGGCTTTCTGGTCGATAAGCGAGAGAATGGAATCCCTTGGCGCCCCTTGTTCAGAAATCAGTTTCCAGGCGGCCGGGCTGACGGAGAGCGCCGAAACCCCGGCCGGTCCCGCCAGCGCCTTCTGCGGGCCGATAACGGCGATGTCGATGCCGAGTTCGTCGATGCTCAGTGCATGGCCGCCGATCGAAGCGACCGCATCCACCACCGTGACGATGCCGCGCGAGCGGGCGAGCGCTATGATCTCCTCCAACGGGTTGCGGATGCCGCTTGCCGATTCCGCATGGACTAGGGCCAGGACCTTGATGTCCGGATGTGCATTCAGCGCCGCCTCGACCGCTTCCAGCCTGATCGGACGGGCGGGCTCTGCGGCGAGATCGACGACCTCGGCGCCGCCACGCCTGAGCCAGGTGCCGAACCAGCCGCCATACATGCTGGTGACGATGTTGATCGCCTTGAGGCCGGGGCGGGCGAGGCTGAGGGCGGCCGCTTCCAGCGCGACGACGGCTTCTGCCTGGATCAGCAGGACGTCGTTGCGGGTCTTCAGGATTTTGGCGATCCGGTCGGCGATCGTGGAATAACGCGCAGTGGGAAAGGACGGCGCGTCGTTCAGCGGGTTCCAGCGGTCAAACGTCATGGGAGGGTCCTTCCGTTGGTTCTGTCAAAAGGCGCGGTACGGCATGGACCAGGGCCCGGGCTGCAGGCGATTGCGGATTTTCGATCACCTGCCGCATCGGCCCGGTCTCGACCAGCCGCCCGGCATCCATGACGGCGATCCGGTGCGAGACGGCGCGCAGGACGGCGAGATCGTGCGAGACGAAAAGATAGCTGATGCCGCGCTCTTCTTGTAGCTCGACCAGCAGTTCGAGAATCTTGCCTCGGATCGAGACGTCCAGCGCCGATACCGCCTCATCGAGCACGATCAGCGACGGCTTTGTGGCGACGGCACGGGCAATGGCGATACGCTGCCGCTGGCCGCCGGAAACCTCGCGGATCGAGCGTTCGGCATAGTTCGCGGGCAGGCCGACGCGATCGAGCAGCATTGCGATCTCCGTCGCTCGCCCGGCTTTCGGCACGATGTTGTGGATACGCAGTGGGTCATTCAAGACCGAGGCAACGGTGGCGCGCGGGTTGAAGGCGCCCAGCACGTCCTGAAACACCATCTGCATCCTGGCGCGACGATGGCGGAGATTGGCGCCGGACAGCGAAAGCCAATCCTCGCCCTCGAACCGGATGGCGCCGCCATCGGCAGGCAGCAGCCGCATCAGGATTCGGGCGAGGGTCGATTTCCCGCTGCCCGAGGCGCCGACGAGGCCGAGCGTCTCGCCGGGTCCTAGCGTCAACGAAACATCGCTGACCGCCACAACTTCACGGCCGCCGGACGAAAAACGCTTCGAGAGATTTTCGATCGCGAGCAGCGTCACGGCGTTGCCTCCCGAATGAGCGGAGGCGTCGCGAGATCGCGATGGCTGGCGATCAGCGTCCTTGTGTAGGCCTCTCTGGGGGACGAGAGAACAAGTTCGGTCGGGCCAGTTTCAACGAGCCTGCCATCTTTGAAGATTGCCACGCGATCGGCGAAACCAGAAGCCAGCGCGATGTCATGGGTGATGAAGATCAGCGTCATGCCGGCCTCGCGAACCAGTTCGTCGAGCAGCGAGACGATCTCGGCCTGCACGACCATGTCGAGCGCACTGGTCGCCTCGTCGGCGATCAGGATGCCGGGCTTGGCGGCAAGGGCGGCGGCAATCGCGACGCGCTGGCGCTGGCCACCGGAAAGCTGGTGCGGAAAGGCTTTCATCGCCTTCTCCGGCTCCGGAATGCGGACTCGCTCCAGCATTTTTAGCGCATGGATATAAGCCTCTCTCCAAGACAACCGGAGATGCCGCCGGGCGCCTTCGGCCACCTGTTCGCCGATCGTCAGAACCGGGTTCAGGCTGGAGGACGGGTCCTGGAAAACGAAGCCGAGATCACGGCCGGGCAAAGGCGGCTCGCCCGCGGACCAGCGCATCTCGCCCGCCAGTTTCGCACCCGGCGGCAAGAGGCCGGCCATCGCGCGCGCAAGCGTGCTTTTGCCGGATCCGCTTTCGCCGATGATCGCCAGCCGCTCGCCGGCGACGATGTCGAGGTCGAGATGGTCCAGCGCCGGCAGCGTCTGGCCACGATAGGTGACCGAGAGGTTTCTGATCTCGCAAAGCGTGCTCATGGCCCCAGCCTCCGGCCGCCAAGCGCCTTGGTCAGGCCTTCGCTGAAGAGGTAGACGCCGACGACGGTCACCACCAGCGCGATGCCCGGGAAGATCGACAGCGACGGCGAGGAGCGCAGGATGTTGCGGCCCTCTGCGATCATCGAGCCCCAGGTGACGACGTTCGGGTCGCCGAGGCCGAGGAAGGAAAGGGCGGCTTCGGTGAGGATCGCCGCCGCGACGATGATGGCGGACAGCGCCAGCACCGGCGGCAGGGCGTTCGGCAATATCTCCCGGAGGGCGATTTCTGCGGGATGCATGCCGATCACCCGGGCGGAAGCCACGTAATCCCGCTCGCGTATCGAAAGCACCTGCGCTCGTGTCAGCCGCGCTGGATCGGCCCAGGCCCCGAGCGCGATCGCCAGCACCACCACCGGCACCGAAGCGCCGATGACGCTGACGAAGGCGAGCGCCAGCAGGAAGCTCGGGACGATCTGGAAGGCATCGACGACGCGCATCAGCCCTTCGTCGACCACGCCGCCGGCAAAGCCGGCCGTCAGCCCGACGCATAGGCCGATGGCAATCGCCGCCAGCGCCGCCGCAAGGCCGACCGCCAGCGAGGTGCGGGTTCCGTGGATTATGCCGGCCAGCACATCGCGACCAAGCCGGTCTGTGCCGAGCGGAAAAGCGGGGTCGGTGAAGGGCGGCAGCAGCGCCCGGCCGGCGATGCGCAGCGGATCGCCGGCGGACAGCATCGGCGCAAACAATGCCACGAGCACCAGAGCCGCCAGGATGCCGAGCCCGATCACGCCTTCCGGCGTCCGGACGAGATCGCGTAGGAGCCTCATGCACGCCCTCTCATGAATTGGGCTCCGAGGCACCGACCCGGGGGTCGAGTGCCGCATAAACGAGATCGACGAGGAGATTGACGCAGATCACCAACACGGCGCTGACGACGATGATGCCCATCAGCAGAGGCGCATCGCGGCCGCTGACCGCCTCCTGCGCCAGCCGGCCGAAACCGGGAATGGCAAAGATGCTCTCGATAACGACGCTGCCGCCGAGCATGGCGGCCGATTGCAGGCCGAGCATGGTGACGAGCGGCAGCATCGCATTGCGCGCTACATGGCGCAGAACGATGCGGCTGCGGGACAGCCCCTTGGAGCGGGCGAAAAGCACGAAATCCAGCGTCCATGCCTCCGCCATGCCGGAGCGCATCACCCGCAGGAACAGCGCCATGTAGATCAGCGCCAGCGCGCCCACCGGCAGGATGAGGTGCCGGGTGATATCGATGGCGCGGGCAAGGCCTGCCTTGCCGGAGGCGATCGTCTCGATGCCCGAGGTCGGCAGCCAGCGCAGTTGCACCGCAAAGACGATGCTGAGAACCAGGCCCAGCCAGAAGCTCGGGATCGCGTAAAGAATGAGGGAACAGGTGGAAAGTGCTCTGTCCATTATGCTTTCTGGTTTTGCGCCAGCGAAGATCCCGAGCGCCGAACCGAGCCCGAAAGACAGTGCCGTGGCGCTGCCCATCAGCAGCAGCGTGTTTGGCAGGCGCTCAAGAATGAGGTCGAGAACCGGTCGTCCGAAGGCGACCGACCAGCCGAGATCGAGCCTTGCAAGCGACGAAAAATACAGCCACAGCCGGGCGAGCATCGACTGGTCGAGGCCGTAGGCCTGCCGTAACGACTGGGCGACGGTCGCGTCGCCGCCGCCGATCGACAGGAGATAGGCATCCACCGCATCGCCGGAGGCGGATTCGAGCAGGAGGAAGGTCAGGACGACGACGATCAGCAGCACCGGAATGCTGCTGATCGCGCGACGTCGGATCAATCGAATGGCTCGGTTCACGCCAAAAAGCGCCTCTGAATCGAATAGTCCATCAAGCCTATCACGATTTCAGCGCGGTATCCGACCAGTTCGACACCGCCCAGCGCGGATTGTTGGAGACGTTCGAAACCGTATCCCGCGCCACGGTGATGAAGCCCCATTCGGCGACGTTGATCAGCGGCAGGTCGGTGGCGACGATCTTCTGGAACTGCTTGTAGAGTTCCGTGCGGGCTGCGGTATCGACCGTTTCCGCCGCCTTGGCGATGATGCCGTCGAGCTCCTTGTTCTCGTAGCCGCCCTGGTTGGAGAAGGGCACGCCGGCCGGGATGCCGGACCGGACGAGGATGGTCGTCGAGATCGCCGGGTCGCCGCGGAAGACCGGCGGGCCGATGGCGAGATCGAAATCGTGATCCGTGTAGACCGCCTTCTGGTGGGCCGCCGAATCCGCATTGATGAGTTGTGCATCGATGCCGACTGCCGCAAGCGCCTGGCGCAGGTAGTCGCCGAACTGCTTGGTCTCGTTGAAATAGGGCGCCGGGCGCAGTTTCAGCGAGAAACGGGTGCCATTGGCGCCCTTCTTGTAGCCGGCCTCGTCGAGCAGCGCATTCGCCTTGGCGGTGTCGAAAGCGTAGGTCGGCACGTTGGCGTCGTAGAATTCCGGGGCGTTCTTCGGCACCGGGCCGGTCGAGGCGGCTGCGTAACCCAGGAAGATCGTATCGACGACGAACTTCTTGTCGATCGCATGGGCGATCGCCTGTCGGACCTTGACGTCGGCAAGCTCCTTGCGGCGGTGATTGATCTCGACCACGAGCTGATAGGTCAGCGCCTCATAGCCCTTGGAGATCACCTTGATGCCCGGCACCTTGGAGATACGGGCGAGATCGGTAAGCGGCACGGCCGAGAAGGCGGCGAGCTGGATCTCTTCCGCTTCCAGTGCAGCACCTGCGCCGGCGCGATCCGGCAGGACGCGGAAAATGATCTCGTCGAGCTTCGGTTCGCCCTTGCCCCAGTAGTCGGCGTTCTTGGTCAGGCGGTAATATTCGCCCGGCTTGTATTCGGTGAACTTGAACGGACCGGTGCCGACCAGCTTCACATTGGCCGGGTTGGTGGCGATGTCGGTGCCTTCATAGAGATGTTTCGGCACGACGCTGCTGACCACCGGCAGGGCGTTGCGAATGAGCTGCAGCGGTGTCGGCTTCGAGAACTTGAAGATGGCGGTCGTCGCATCCGGCGTGTCGACGGCTTCGAGATTGGCGAAGACGAGGCGGCCGAGGTTCTGCAGCGGCTTCCAGATGTTGAGCGCCGAATAGGCGACGTCGGCCGAGGTGAACGGCTTGCCGTCGTGCCATTTCACGCCCTCGCGCAGCTTGAAGGTTACCGATTTGCCATCGGCCGAGCCCTCCCAGGAGATTGCGAGGCGCGGCGCCAAGCCGTCCTTGCCGTCGAAGGAGGCTTCGGCGAGCGGCTCGACCACCTTGCTCGCGATGAAGAACACGCCGTTGGACGCGACGATCGCCGGGTTGAGGTTTTTAGGTTCGGAATCTGCCGCGACGATCAGCCGGCCGCCGGCGCCTTGCGCAAGGGCGAAAGTCGGCAAAGCTGTCGAGGCGAGCAGTGTGCCGCCCGCCTGCAAAAGGGTCCGTCGGGATAGGGTGGCGATCGTCATTGCTCTCTCCTGCATCCAGCCATTTTTCAGCATATTGCCAGCGAAATGAACTGTCGCACAGGCAGGAAATTCCTCTCTCGGGCATTCGGGAACAAATTCTTGGGCGCGGAGGGGTGGAAGGTGAATTTTCCATTGCGCCATAAAGGCTTAGTGCCGGGTCTCCAGCTTGTCGCGAAGGGTGGCGAGGATCTCTTCCGCGAGCGGCGCATCGCCGACGGCGCGGGCAAGCGTCATCCCTCCAACCATCTGGGACAGGACGACGATCGACTTGCGGCGTCGGCCCTCGTCGCCGTCGCCGTCGACGATCTCCTGCAGCAGTTGGAGGTGGTTTTCGATGCCTTCGGCGAACACGGATTGCACCGCTTCGCCCTGCCGGGAGGCATCGGCGCAGAGAGAGGCGAGGGTACAGCCCTTGGCCTTGAAGATCAGGTTCGGCCGGGACAGATACATGCTTGCGATCGCCTTGAGGGCCTTTTCGCGGGTATGGCCGATCGTCTGCCGCCAGGCGGCTGCGTTGAGCGCAAGCGCCTGGCGCGTCGCCTCGGCTGCCAGATCCACCTTGGATTTGAACTGGCCGTAAAATCCCCCATGCGTCAGGCCCGCCGCCTTCATCA
Organism: Neorhizobium sp. T25_13; assembly: GCF_002968675.1. Taxonomy (NCBI): domain Bacteria; kingdom Pseudomonadati; phylum Pseudomonadota; class Alphaproteobacteria; order Hyphomicrobiales; family Rhizobiaceae; genus Neorhizobium; species Neorhizobium sp. T25_13. The sequence continues at coordinate 346,458 of NZ_PVBI01000004.1, read as the reverse complement.
GGTCGGCGATGCCGATGCCGTCAAAGCCGTATTCGCGGAACAGTTCGCCCGCTTTCAACACCACGCGGGCGCGGTTCTCCTCGGCTTCCTGGCGGCTCACCTTCATCGTCTTCTCCTTCGAATACCTTGACTCTTATATTTGGATCGTCATTTAAAGGAGATAAATGATGATCAAAATTTAAATCGAGGTGAAACATGCCGGCAAGACCGAGCGACAGAATAGTGATCACCGGCATGGGCATGGTATCGCCTCTCGCCAGCGGTGTGGAAGCCACCTGGAAACGCCTCATCGAGGGCCGTTCCGGCCTGCGCCGGCTGTCCGACGAAATGGTGCCGGATATCGACGCCAAGGTCGGCGGCGTGGTGCCCGGCATCGACGAGGACGAGTTCGGTTTCAATATCGACCTTGCGGTGCCGCACAAGGAGCGCAAGAAGATGGACCGCTTCATCGCATTTGCGCTCGAAGCCTCGCGGCAGGCGTTGGAGCAGTCCGGCTGGGTCGCCGACACCGACGAAAAGCAGGACCGCACCGCGACGATTATCGCCTCCGGCATCGGCGGGTTCCATTCGATCGCCGAAGCTGTGCGCACGGTGGACGCCCGCGGCGCCGGCCGGCTTTCGCCCTTCACTGTCCCATCCTTCCTCGTCAATCTTGCGGCCGGCCATGTCTCCATCCGTTACGGTTTCAAGGGGCCGATCGGCGCGCCGGTGACGGCCTGCGCGGCAAGCGTCCAGGCGATCGGTGACGGCGTGCGGATGATCAGGAGCGGCGAAGTCGATGTCGCGCTCTGCGGCGGCACCGAAGCCTGCATCAACCGCGTGGCGCTTGGCGGATTTGCGGCGGCACGTGGTCTCTCCACCGCCTTCAACGATACGCCTGAAAAGGCGTCGCGACCGTTCGATGCCGCGCGTGACGGTTTCGTCATGGGCGAGGGCGCCGGCATCGTCGTCGTCGAAACGCTCGAACACGCGCTGGCGCGCGGCGCGGCACCGCTGGTCGAAGTGGTTGGCTACGGCACCAGCGCCGACGCCTATCACCTGACGGCCGGACCGGCCGACGGTTCGGGAGCCCAGAGAGCGATCCGGCAGGCGCTGCAGATGGCGGGCCTTCCGCCGGAAGCGATCGGTTATCTCAATGCACATGCCACATCGACACCGGTCGGGGATGCAGGTGAACTGGCTGCCATCAAGGCGATTTTCGGCACCAATAACGGTCCGGCGATCTCCTCGACCAAATCGGCGACCGGCCATCTGCTCGGTGCGGCCGGCGGGCTCGAAGCGATCATCACCGCGCTTGCCTTGCGCGACGGTATCCTGCCGCCGACCCTCAATCTCGAAGATCCCGATCCGCTCGCCGAAGGGCTCGACCTCATCGGTCCGCAGGCCCGTCACGCAGAGGTTGAATACGCGCTGTCCAACGGTTTCGGTTTCGGCGGCGTCAATGCCAGCGTCATCCTGCGCCGCTTCGACAAAAACGCAATCTAGGGAGAACCGCCATGTCCGAAGTCGTCATCGTCCAGCCGGTGCGCACCGCGATCGGCAAATATAACGGCTCGCTCGCCGGCATACCGGCGGTCGATCTCGGTGCTGCGGTGATCCGCGAGACGATCGCGCGTTCCGGCCTTGCCGCTTCCGAGGTGGCCTCGGTCACCATGGGTAACGTCGTCCAGGCCGGCAACAGGATGAACCCGGCGCGGCAGGCGGCGATCCATGGCGGCCTGCCGGTCTCGGTGCCGGCAGTCACAGTCAACCGCGTCTGCGGCTCGGGCGCCGAAGCGATCGCCGGCGCGGCCAAGGACATCTGGCTCGGCCATGCCAGGGCCGCCATTGCCGGCGGCATGGAGAACATGGACCGCGCGCCCTACCTGATGAGCGGCGGCCGCTGGGGTTATCGCATGGGCCATGCGGAAATTTTCGACAGCATGCTGCTCGACGGCCTGCACGATGCGTTTTCGGACCGCCATTCCGGCTGGCATACCGAAGACATGATCACATCGCAGCAGATCAGCCGTGCGGACCAGGATCGCTGGGCGGCGCGTTCGCAGCAGCGTTTCAGCGCCGCGCAGGCGGAAGGCAAGTTTGCTGCCGAGATCGTCGGCATCGACCTTCCGGTGAAGGGTGGCGTGAAAAGTTTTGCCGCCGACGAAACGCCGAGGCCGGATACCACGATAGAGGCGCTTGCCAAGCTCAAGCCTGCCTTCCGCGACGGTGGCACGATCACCGCAGGCAATGCGCCGGGCCTCAACAGCGGCGCGGCGGCGATGATCGTCGCCGACCGGGCGTTTGCCGAAGCCAAGGGCCTGCGCCCGATGGCGCGGCTGGTGTCCTATGGCGTTGCCGCCGTCGAACCCGGCATGTTCGCGCTCGCGCCGATCCCGGCCGTCAATCAGGCGCTGGAGCGTGCCGGCTGGACGATCGGCGATATCGAGCGGATCGAGATCAACGAGGCCTATGCGGCGGTGCCGCTCGCGGTCCTGAAAGGCCTCGGCCTGCCGGAGGATATCGCCAATGTCGAAGGCGGGGCGGTGGCGCACGGTCACCCGATCGGCGCGACCGGCGCGATCCTGACGACGCGGCTTCTCCATTCGATGCAGCGCGACGGCCTGAAGCGCGGTGTCGTCACGCTCTGCATCGGCGGCGGCCAGGGCATCGCGCTGGCGCTGGAAATGATTTGATAGGAGCAGCAAAAAGCGCGGCAAGAGGGATTGCCGCGCTTTCCGTCTATCCAGGCAGAGAGGACATTAGGGTCTTGGAGACCCTTACGGATAGATTTTCTTGGCCAGATCCATCATCGGGCCGTATTCGTTCATCTCGCGGGTGCCGAGCAGCTTGGCGCCGGCGAAGCGCTTGGATTCCGGGTCGAGCTGGTCTTCGACGCCCTTGGCAACCGGCAGCATCCAGGCCTTGGCGTAGGTGACCTGCGATTCCATGTCGAGGAAGTGGTTGATGAACAGTTTTGACGCGTTCGGATGCGGCGCGTTCTTCATCATCGCGAAATGGATCGAGACGTAGGGCACCCCTTCCGGCGGCACGATCACCTTGATCGGCAGGCCCTTCAGGTCATTGGCGAATGCGAACATCTGCGGAATGTAGACGGGATATTCGCCTCGGGCGACACGCTTTGCGTCATTGCGCAGGTCGCGGCTGAAGACCGGCTTGTTCTCGGCGAGCTTCTCGTTGAATGACTGGCCGAGGGCCTTGTGGAAGACCACGAACATCGTGCCGCCGGAACCGAGCGGGCGCATGTCGTCGGAGAGGATCTTGCCCTTCCATTTCGGGTCGGCAAGGTCCTTCCAGCTTTTCGGTTCGTCTTCCGGCTTGACCAGGCTGGTGTTGACCAGGATGCCGTAGGCCTGCAGGAAACCCGGCACGTGGGTGTCGGTGATCTCCTTTCTCATGTCCTCGCGGATATTGGCGACGTTCGGGATGGTGCCGAGCGGCTGTACGAGGGTGCCCTGGGTGACGCCGGTCTCGATCGAGTTCGCCGAATGCATCTGGATATCGGCGATGAAACGGCCGGCGGCCTGTTCGGCGCGCAGGCGCTCGGTCAGTTCGCTGGCGCGCAGGTCGAGGGACTCGACCTTGATGCCGTATTTCTTCTGAAAGCTTTCGACGACGGCGAGAAAGTTCGGGGCGCCGAGCTGCGAATTGTAGACGGTGACGGTGCCTTCCTTCTTGGCGGCTTCCACCACCTTGTTCCAGTCGGCATCCTGCGCAAGCGCCGGGCTACAGAGCATCGCGCCGAGCACGAGCGCGGCCAGTTTGGTGATGAGCGACATTTTTCCTCCCGAGATATTCGCTTGTGAAAAGGTTTCAGATCTCGACGATCACGTAGTCCTCGTCGATGGAGACCGGAAAAGTTTCGGCCTGGTAGGGACCTTCGCTAAGCGCCCCGCCCTTGGCGACGGACACGTCGAAGCTCTTGACGCGGGTGCGGGCCGGATCGCACCAGGACTTGCCGGTGCGGATGTCGAATTCCCAGCCGTGCCAGGGGCACCGGACCAGTTCGCCATGGCGCGTCATGCGGTATTTGCCCGGCTCGTCGGATTCGGCGAGGCCGACGACCTGGCCGCGGCAGAGATCGGCGCCCTCGTGCGGGCAACGATTGGCAATGGCGAAAAACTCGCCCTTGACGTTGAAAAGGGCGATGTCGCGGCCGGCGACCTTCACCAGCTTGGACTTGCCGATATCGAGTTCATCGACCTTGGCGATTACGTGACGGGCCATGCTCAATTCAATCCATAGAAGTTGATAGCGTTTCCGGCGAAGATCGCCGCTTTTTCGGCCGCCGACAGCGGCACCTTGAAGGCGTAGCGGGGATCGTCGAAATCCCAATGCGGATAGTCGGTCGAGAACATCAGCCGGTCGGTGCCGATCCAGTTCAGCGTGTCCGTGAGGTTCTTGGCCGGGTTCGGCTCTTCCATCGGCTGGGTGGTGAACCAGATGTTGGCCTTGAGGTATTCCGAGGGCGGCCGCTTCACATGCGGGACCTCGTCGCGCATCGCACCCCAAGCCTTGTCCATGCGCCAGCCGAAGGCAGGCACCCAGGAGAAGCCGCCTTCGACGAAGGAAATCTTCAGGTCCGGAAAATGCTCGAAGACGCCCTCGAAGATCAGGCTTGCGATCACCGACTGCATGGTCTGGACCTGGCTGTGGTGCTCCTCGATGTAATAGGACGGCCAGCCGGCGCCGGTCGCCTGATGCCCGCCGACGCCGCCGACATGCAGGGAGATCGGCAGGCCATGGCTGACGGCCGCTTCGAAGATCGGCCAGTGGCGGCGTTTTCCGAGCGGCTCGATCGAACGCGGCGGCAGCAGGATCTGCACGAAACGCCGATCGGAGGCGCGGCGGTTGATCTCGGCGACGGCGCTTTGCGGGTCTTCCTGGGTGGCGATGATCGAGCCGCGCAGGCGCGGTTCCGGCTCCAGGAATTTGCCGACCTGCCAGTCGTTGATGGCTGTGGCGATGGCGGTGGCGAAATCCGGATGGCGCTGGCCGCTGGCGTTGAAGCGCAGCGGCACGAGCACGCCGATATCGATGCCCAGCCCGTCGAGATGCTGCTCGCGCAGAAAGGGGAGGTCGGAACCCGGAGGCCCACCTGCCGGCGGCCAGCTGTCTACGCGCGAGACCTCCGGCACCATGCGCGGATGGGACAGGGTTTCGGACAGTCCCTGGCGGGTATGGCCGCCATAGGTCGCGAGGTGATCCCGCCAGCGCTGCGACAGATAGGGATGCATCTCCGCCGGCGTCTTCATCGACGGATGGATGTCGCAGTCGATCAGATTGTACTTGGTCTTCGCCTCGACCGGGCGTTCGAGCGTTTGGGTTTCGGTCATCGTGCGGCCTCCTTCTCAAAATCCGCAGCGATCCGCGGATAGGTGGCGAGCGGGTTGTCGATCAGGATTTTTTTCGCCAGCGTTTCGCCGAACCTGGCCGAGAGCGCATTGACGCCTTCGAACTGCGCATGCGGATAGTCGGTCGAAAACAGCAGAAGATCGTCGCAGTCGATGTGTTCGAGCGTACGGGCCAGCGCATCCGTTTCCAGCGGCGCTTCGACCGGCTGCAGCGTGAAGCGGACATGCCGCTTGACGATGTCGCTCGGCTGTTCGGTGACCCAGGGCGTCTCGGCGCGCACGCCGCGCCAGGTCTTGTCGGCCCGCCAGAAGAACGAAGGCAGCCAGGTGAAGCCGCTTTCGGCAAACACGACCTTGAGGTCCGGCACCTTGTGGAAGACACCCTCGGCGACGAGGCTGAGGAGCTGGCTTTCGAAAATCGAGCCCTGAGCCACATAGGCCTCGACGAAGAAACTCGGCCAGCCGGTGGCGGTCGGCGCGTGACGGTTGCTGCCGCCGGCATGGATACAGAGCGGCAGCCTGTTGCGGGCGGCGGCCTCGTAGATCGGCCAGTAACGGCGGCGCCCGAGCGGCTCGTCGTTCTGGGCAAGGATCATCACCTGCACGAAACGCGGGTCCGCCGCGCGTTGCTCGATCTCAGCGACCGCGAGTTCCGCGTTCTGGGCCGAGACGATGATCGAACCGCGCAGGCGGGGCTCCTTGTCGAGCCATTCCCGTGTCAGCCATTCGTTGACGGCGCCACAGAGTGCTGCGGCCATGTCGTCGGAATGCATGACCATCGAGCCGTGCAGCACGTTGCAGATCGCCAGCCGCGTTCCGAACGGGTCGAGCGCCTGGGCTCGGACGGCCTCCAGCGTATCGCCGGCAAAGCCGCTTGCGGCCTTCCAGTCAGGACGGACATTGATTGGCGCGCGCGGCGGCGATGCTGTCATCGCGAGACTCATCCGGTCGACGCCGCGCATGACAAAAGTCTCGCGCCAGTAGTCGTCGAGATAGGGCAGCAGCGTCGCGGTCGCCGGCGAGGCCGGATGCAGGTCGCAGTCGATGCCGCCGATGGTCGACAGTCCAGGCTCGTTGCCCAGCGATCTCACCATTTCATTCATGTGAGCACTCCCATGTTCAGGGCAGGCGGTAGACGCGCTTTGCGTTATCGCGAAAGATCTGCGCGCGCTCCGTCGGCGACAGCGGCACCTTGAAGGCGTAGCGCGGATCGTCGAAATCCCAGTGCGGATAATCGGTCGAGAACATCAGCCGGTCGGTGCCGACCCAGCGCAGTGTGTCGAGCAGGTGGCGGTTGTTTTCCGGCTCCTCGATCGGCTGGGTGGTGAACCAGACGTTCTCGCGGATATATTCGGACGGCCGCCGCTTCACATGCGGCACCTCGGAGCGCATCCGCTCCCACTGCTTGTCGAGCCGCCACATCAGCGGGGCCGCCCAGGCGAAGCCGCCTTCGACGACGATCAGCTTCAGCTTGGGGAAGCGTTCGAAGACGCCCTCGAAGACCATGCTGGTGACCACGCTCTGCAGGCTGTGCGAGAAGGCGTAGTGCTCTTCGATATAGAAGTTCAGCCAGCCGGCGCCGCTATTCGCATGCTGGCCATAGGCGGCCGAATGCATGCCGATCGGCATGTCGTAATGCTCTGCGGCCTCGTAGATCGGCCAGTAGCGGCGACGTCCCGCCGGCTCGATTGTGCGCGGCGGAATGGCGATCTGGGCAAAACTCCGATCACCGATGCGCGCCTCGATTTCGGCAAGCGCCGCCGGCACGTCTTCCTGGGTGACGGAGATCGAGGCTTTCAGGCGCGGGTCCGGGCCTGTCCATTTGTCGAGTTGCCAGTCGTTGACGGCGGCGCACATGGCAGCGCCGAGCTCCTGGTTCAGCGTTGAGGATCCCGCGGCGAGCGGCTGCAGGATGCCGTATTCGATGCCGAGCGGGTCGAGCAGCTGCTCCTGCAGATAGGCAAGGTCGGAGGCCGGCGGTCCGCCGTTCGGCGGCCAGGCGTCGCGGCGCATGCCGTTGCCGGGCGTCATGCGCGGATAGGGCAGGGTGCCGACCACCGGATTGGCACTGCGCTGGCCGTAATCGGCCAGATGGTCGCGCCAGCGGACGGGCAGGAATTTCGCAAGTTCGGCGGGCGAACCGAAGGCGGGATGGATGTCGCAATCGACGATCCCGAGCCTGGTTTCGGTTTTGGCCTCCTTGTCCAGAACGGCCTGGTTCATGGCTTAGTCCTCCAGTCGCGAATAGGTGGCGAGCGCGTTCTGCCGAACCAGCCGGTCGATCAGCCGTTCCGGGAAACCGGCGGGAATCGCGGCGTCGCCTTCGAATTGCGCATGCGGGTAGTCGGTCGAGAACAACAGCATGTCGTCGCAATCGAGATGTTCGATGATGCGTTCCAGTTCGGCCGGGTCGTGCGGCGCATCGAAGGGCTGGGTCGTCATGCGGATCTGGCGTCGAACGAGCGCCGACGGCGGTTCCTTGACCCAGGGGATCTCGATGCGGGCGCCGCGCCAGTCCTTGCTCATCCGCCACATCTGGCCGGGCAGCCAGGAGACGCCGGATTCGATCAGCACGATCTTCATGTCGGGGAACTTGCCGAGCACGCCTTCGGAAACGAAACTGCCGACCTGGGCTGCAAAACCCTGGACCTGATGGGCGTAATCCTCGGCTAGATAGGAGAGGAAACCGCTCTGGCTCGGTGCGTGGCGGTAGGCGCTGCCGGCATGCACGCCGAGCGCAAAACCATGGCGCTGGGCGGCCTCGTAGACCGGCCAGTAGATGCGGCGGCCGAGCGGCATCTCGCCCATGCAGAGCGTCAGCACCTGCACGAAACGCTTGTCATCGGCGAAGCGCTCGATCTCCTCGACGGCGGCTTCCGGGTTCTGCATCGGCAGGACGAGCGAGGCGCGCAGGCGCGGGTCGCGATCCAGCCATTCCGTCTTCAGCCAGTCGTTGGTGGCGCGGCAGACGGCGGTGGCGAGATAGGGATCGTAGATCGCATGCACGGCGGTGATGCAGTTGAGGATCGCGTATTTGAGACCGTAGGGATCGAGCAGGTTTTTCCGCAGCTTTTCGACGCCCTTACCCTCCGTCGCCTTCCAGTCCTCCCGGAAGAACGGCTTGGTGCGGGTCGGGAAATTGGTGAGCTCGAGACGGTCGACATCGCGCGTCGTGACGATCTCGCGCCAGTAATCGTCGAAATAGGGAAGAAGATCCTCTCGCCCCGGCGCGTCCGGATGAACGTCACAATCGATCGCGCCCAATTGCGAAAGCACAGGGCGCTGCTGGGTCACAGCAGTATCCACCGCTTAAAACCTCCCTTGTCTGTCGGTCCGGCCGCTCGTTTCGCGGCGGACCTGAACCTCACTCCCGAGCGGCGCGTCGACAGGCGACGGCCAACCTCGCATCAGCGATGCGTTTCCTCGATTTGGGAGGGTAAGCGGCACGGGGAGCCAAGAGAATATGCTTTTTCATCGTAGCGGCTTTCTCGATTCGAGAAAGCCAATCGGCTTTCAGTTTTTCTCCTGGAGCAAAGGCGTGGCGCTCACGCTGCTCGATCACCCGGAACAAGAGCCGCGTGCATATGGATGCGCAGCCATTCCATCAGCGCACGCACGGTCGGTTTGCGCGCCTGGGTCTGGGGGATGAGCGCCTTCAGCCAGAGTTCCGCCACGGGATAGTCCGGCAGGAGCTCGATCAGCTTGCCCGTCCGGATCGATTCTTCCGCCACGTAATTCGCCACCATTGCGACGCCACGGCCTCGCAGCGCCAGGTCGTGCAGGATTTGGGTATCGTTGGCGCTGAAGGAGGAGCGCACCTCGACGTCGATCGGTCCGCCTGGGCTGCGGAAGGACCAGGTCGAACCCGTCGCGTGGAACGTCAGGCAGATGTGATTGACCAGATCGCGCGGATGTTTCGGCAGGCCGCGGTTTTCGAGATAGTCCGGAGCGGCGCAGAGTTTTCGCGGATAGGGGCAGAGCGGTTCGTCGACGACGTTGGAATAGGAGGCGGGCAGGGCGCCGAGCGCGATGTCGTATCCTTCTTCCGCCGGATTGACGGAGCGGTCGACCAGGGCAAGATCCATGGTGACGTTCGGGTTCTCCTGCTGGAAGTCGCTCAGGATGCGGGCGAGGAAGGCGATCGTCACCGTCGTCGGCGCCTTTATCCTCAAATGTCCCTCGATCCGCTGGGCGACGGCCGCCGCTCCACTGATGGCATCGTCGATCTCCTTGACCAGGGATTGGTAGCGGGGCAGGTAGCGCTCGCCGATCTCCGTCAGGATGATCTGGCGGGTCGAGCGGACGAAGAGTTTCACCCGCATCTGGTCTTCCAGCCGGCTGATGCGTTTGGTCACGACCGAGGGTGCGACGCCGAGATGGCGGCCCGCCGCCGAAAAGCTGCCGGACCGGGCAACCGCCAGAAACGTGCGGATATTGATAAGCGTATCCAATGTCTTAGGTCTCCCATGCTGCCCTGTCAGGCAGCCCTCCGCATAAACGGTAACACAATTCATCTTTCTATTTTCGAGAAAAGTGAATGTAAAAAAATGGTGCTTTTCCCCTGCACGGGAAAAGGTCAATCTAACAGAAGAGGGAATTCCGGTGCCGGGTGGCATCGCCGCGACTGGCTGGGAGAGCCGGTCATGGATCGGAATCCAAAAAGGGAGTTTGCAGTTGGCCAAGGCCAATCCTGTCCGAACCGAAGGCCTGAATGCTCCGCATCATGCGGTGCTTATCAGGGACCTTGTCAATTGCAAGGTGCGCGCCAGATCGTTTCTGGAACACCGGTGAGCGGTCGGGATTGAGCCGGGGTTTTGGGCCCGGTTGCAGCTGTTCGGGAAAACGCCACCGCTTGCGGTGAAAAGGGAGATCGCGGTCGGTGGCCGCAGAAATTTTGAGCGTCGAATGCCGGGATCGGGTCCCGGGCGCGATGCTCGATCGTCGGTTCCAGGGAGGAGAGACACGTGACGACAAACACATCCATGACTTCGGCCATTCAGAAGGCTTCGGCCATTCAAAAATGGTCGCGCCGGGTTTTCATGGCGGCTGCGGGCAGCCTTGCCATCTCGGCGGCGGCCGGCCTTCCTGCCTTCGCGCAGGATGCCGAGTGGCAGAAGGTGATCGACGCGGGCAAGAAGGAGGGCTCGCTCGTCCTCTATACCGCGCTCGTCGGCCAGCCGAGCACCAAGCAGATCGCCGAGGCCTTTACCAAGCAATACGGGATTTCCGTCGAGGTGCTTGAAGCGCGCGCCTCCGAGATCCGCGAGCGCGTCCGTGTCGAGCAGGCCGCCGGCCGCTTTGCCGCCGACGTGATGTTCACCAGCGAAGGGCAGACCATGCTCTACGACAAGGAGGACAAGTCCGTCGATCCGCTGCCGGCGACCCCGAATTCTCAAAAGATCGGCGACAAGTTCAAGCTCAAGGTGCCGATGGCCTCGGTCATGACCATTCCCTACGGGATCATGATCAATACCGGCCTCGTGAAGCCAGCCGACGAGCCGAAGAGCTGGAAAGACATTACCGATCCCAAGTGGCAGGGCAAGATCCTGTCCGACGACCCGCGTGCGATCGGGGCCGGTTACCTCTGGTTCTTCTCGACCCATGACAAGATCGGCGAAGACTATTTGAAGAAGGTCGCGAGCCAGAAGCTCGTCTTCACCCGCGACCAGCGCGAGTCGCAGCGCCGCACCGCACGCGGCGAATATTCGATCTACATGCCCGTGATCATGACCGATTTCTCGGATCTGAAGGGGCTGCCGGTCAAGTTCATCATTCCCGAGGAGGGCGTTCCTTACGTTCTTTACGGCAACGTCATGCTCAAGAAGGCTCCGCACCCGAACGCCGCCAAGCTCTATCTCGATTTCATGCAGGGCCCGGTCGTGCAGAAAATCTACGCGAGCCTCGGCTACGGTCCCGTCCTTCCCGGCATGACCGAAGGCCTGCCGGCGGACGTCAAGGCGATTTCCGAAGCCAAGCTCTACGGCACGACGGACACGACCCGCCAGAACGAGATGCTGGCCAAGTCCAAGGACATCTTCAAGTAAGCCTCCCAGGCCGCCGCCGGTCCGATGTTCGGGCCGGCGGTGCCGTTTTTCATACCCGGAGCCGCGAGGATCCCATGACGATTATCCACAATCGCCCCCTAGACGACATCGCCGAAACTGCGCCGACGATTGCCGGCAATGCTTTCACGCGCGCCTTTTCGGGCGGATCGCTGTGGCGTCTGATCGGCATGCTGGTGCTGATCCTGATCCTCGGCTTCCTGACGATCTATCCGCTCGCCATGCTGCTCTACGGCAGCCTGCATTCCACGCCGCCCGGCATGGCCGGCGAGTTCAATCTGAACGGCTACCGATCGATCATGACCACCCAGAACCTGATCGTTCTGGCCAACACGATCGGCATATCGCTTGCGAAAACCATACCCTCGCTGACGATCGCGGTGTTTCTCGCCTGGATCGTCGCACGGACCGACACGCCCTTCCGTGGCACGCTGGAAGTGCTGATCACGCTGCCGTTCTTCATTCCTCCGATCCTGACCGCCATGGCCTGGGGCATGCTCGCCAACCCGCAGGTGGGCGTCATCAACATGGTCTGGCGCTGGCTGACCGGTGGTACCGATCCGCTCGTCAACATCTATTCCTATGGCGGCGTCATCTGGCACATGTGCCAGTATTCGATCCCGTTCCTTTTCCTTTTCATGGTCGACGCCTTCCGGGCGATGGACCCGTCGCTCGAGGAATCGAGCCGCATGTGCGGCGCCTCGCGCTGGACGACCTTCCGCAAGATCACCCTGCTCCTGATGCTGCCGGTGCTGACCAGCTCCTTCATGCTGAGCTTCATCAAGGGCATCGAGACCTTCGAGTCGGCGCTGTTCTTCGGCCTGCCCGCAGGCATCAAGGTAATCACCACCGACATCTACGAGTCGATCAACCACCGCGCGACGCCCGACTACCAGTACGCGACGTCGCTTTCCTTCGCGATCATGGGGCTGATGTTCCTGCTCGTCATCTGGCAGTGGTGGATGCTGCGCGGCAAAAGCTTCCAGACCGTCACCGGCAAGGGGTTTCGCCCGAGCGTCATGGAGCTCGGCCCCTGGCGCTGGGTGACCTTCGCCTTCTGCGTGCTGTTCTTCTTCATCACGGTGGTGTTGCCGATCGGGCAGCTGATGCTCGGCTCGTTCTTCCGTTTCTTCGGCTTCTACACCTATGACATGCTGACCCTGGAGCATTACAGGTCCGTCTTCGCCAACAGCGAATTCTGGCGGGCGGTCCGCAATACGATGATGCTCGGCCTGCTCGGCGCCACCGCGACCATGGCGCTCGGCGCGATTGTCGCCTACATCTCGGTGCGCACCCGCTGGCGCGGTCGCAACCTGATCGACGGCATGGCCTGGCTTCCCTGGATGATGCCGGGCATGGTCCTCGGCGTCGGTTTCCTCTGGGCGTTTGCCATGCTGCCGGGGCCGATCCCGATCTACGGAACCGTCTGGGCACTGCTGCTTGCCTATATCGCGCTCGGCACGCCGGTTTCCGTGCGGGTGATGACCGGCGCCTATCACCAGCTTTCCTATGACTTGGAAGAATGTTCGCGCGTTCACGGCGCAAGCTGGTTCCAGACCATGTGGCGGATCATGGTGGCGCTTGCCTGGCCGGCCTTTGCCGTCGGCTGGGTGCTGACCTTCTTCGGCATCATGCGCGAGCTGTCGGCGTCGATCCTTCTCTATTCGGTGGGATCGGAAACGCTGGCGGTCGTGCTGATGAAACTCTGGGCCAACGGCAATGCCGAGCAGGTGAGCGTCATCGGCCTGATGATGATGCTTCTGGTCATCGTATTCCGCTGGGTCCAGCTCAGCTTCATCAAGGCCCGCATCAGCAAGCTTTAGGCTTCAGGCCCGGCGGCTGCGGCCGCCGGCCGATTTTTGGTTGTCGTTTAAGCGGATCCTGGCATCCGCTCCGAAAGGAAGAGAAATATGGCTTCGGTGACGCTCGAAAACGTGAGCCGCATGTATGGCGCGATAACTGCCGTGGACAACGTGAACCTGAAGATCAAGAGCGGCGAGTTCGTCACGCTGCTCGGGCCGTCGGGCTGCGGCAAGACGACGACGCTGCGCATGGTGGCGGGTCTCGAGAAGAATACCGGCGGCCGCATCGCGATCGGCGACAATGTCGTGTCGGATTCGGAGAAGGGCTATTTCGTGCCCTCCGAACGCCGGCGTCTCGGCATGGTCTTCCAGTCCTATGCGATCTGGCCGCATATGACGGTGTTCGACAACGTCGCCTATCCCTTGCGCATCCGCCGTCGCCCGGACAAGGAAATCAACGATCGCGTCATGAACGCGCTGCGCCTCGTCGAAATGGAGCAATATGCCGAGCGTCCGTCGCCGGCACTGTCCGGCGGCCAGCAGCAGCGCGTGGCGATCGCTCGTGCTCTGGTGTTCGAGCCGGAAGTGCTTTTGCTCGACGAACCGCTCTCCAACCTCGATGCGCGCCTGCGCACCCAGATGGGCGACGATTTCCGCGCCTTGCAGCAGCGCCTGAAGATCACCGCACTCTACGTCACCCACGACCAGGCGGAAGCCATGGCGCTGTCCGACCGGGTCGTCGTCATGCATGGCGGCAAGATCTTGCAGGTCGGTGCACCGGAGGAAATCTACCGCCGGCCGGAAAACCGCCAGGTGGCCGCCTTCTTCGGAACGCCCAATCTCCTGAACGCGACGGTCAAGGATTGCCGCCCGAACGGCAGGCAATATTACAAGCTCTCGGTCGAAGGCCAGGGCTGGTCCGGCGACTGTCATGCGGCAACCGAAATGCCGAAGGGCGCGGATGTCACGGTCATGGTGCGGCCGGAAAACCTGCATGTCCGGGACGCGGGCCAGGTGAACGGCGATCTTTCGTGGTCAGGCGAGGTTTCGCAGGCGATCTTCCGCGGTTCGCATCGGTCGATCATGGTCAAGACCCCGGCGCAGACGCTGCATGTCGAGGCTTCGTCGCTTTCGAATGTCGATATCGGCCGCCCGGTCACCGTCGCCGCACCCGTGGAGGCTGCCTGGGCCGTGCGGAACTGATTGTTCTGGGGCTCCCCTGGCCCATCCGGCTCGGGTTTGGGCCGGCGATATGGAAAACTTGCGTTTTGTCGCAGATATTCAATATTGAAGCGATGTTCCCGCCGGCCTTTCCTCGGCCGGCGTGGTCCGCATTTCGATATGGCGCAGGTGAGGCCCAAGCATGACCACAGGCACCCGAACTCAGAATCCTCCCGGGCCTGAGAAGCAGGAGACCCGCCAGCAGCACGTGATCGACAAGTTGAGGACCTGGGCGAGCGACGGCACGATCGATCCGCGCAAGAAACTCTCCGAATCCGGGCTTGCCGAGGCGCTCGGCGTGTCGCGCACGCCGATCCGGCATGCGCTGGCGGTGCTGGTTGAAGAGGGCGTGCTGCAGCGGGTTGGCGCCCGCGGCTATCGTGTCCGAGCCTACAAGGTTGCCGACGTGATCGAGGCGATCGAACTGCGCTCGATGATCGAGGGTTATGCGGCCAAGAAGATTGCAAGCGAAGGCCCGTCGCCGACGCTGGTGGCGGAGCTCAAGGATTGCCTGCGCGAAGGTGACGATATCTTCGAGAACGGCGGTATCGACGATCCGGTCAACGAGGAGCGTTATGCGGCGATGAACCTGCGTTTCCACACGTTGATCATCGAGGCCGGCGGGGGAAACCTGCTGCACCAGCTCACCAGCCTTTTCGACCGCGTGCCCTTCGGCGCGCCGGATTCGATCCGCTTCGACAACATCACCCGCAAGGAGCGGGCGCAGCATCTTCATTACGCGCACTGGCAGCACCATCACATGGTTTCGGCGCTGATCGCCCGCGACGGCGCCCGCGCCGAAAGCCTTTTCCGCGAGCATGGGGAAGGGGTGAAGATCAGCCTTGGCATCAGCAAGGGGCTTTTCGCGATCGACGGCTCGCGCATCCTGCCGATCTTCGACCTCGACAGTCCGGCCGGTCATATCAATGGCCCGATGCAGGACGAAAACGAAGACTAGGGGCGTTAGCAGGCGCGAGGCGATTCAGTTTGGGATCCCAAAATGCCAATTTTGTTCGCGGATAGCGGCAATCCGGATCCAGTTTGTTTTTCCGCACCGCATCAATTATCACCATATATTATACCAACGGCGCAATTCTAATGGGCTGTCGCGGCACTTTTGGCGGAGCGGCCAAAATCGGGTATTGTATCCCAAAAATGATTGCTCTATGAATTGCTTCGACCGGGAGGAGGCCTCGATTTCCGCCGAGCCGTCGAGGCGAGGTTCGAGAACCGGGCTGTTGGGAGGAGATGGCGGGAGGAGACCGCTGACCCTCAATTGCATGAGACATCTTGAGACGATGCATATCGTATCCCGAACCGGCTTTGCCGGCGGGCGGCATGCAGGAGAGCAACCGAGGGAAGGTTAAGAAAATGCCGAAGAATCTGACCCAGATCCTGAAAGAAAAGGGCAATACTGTCGAGATGCTGCGCAATTCGCGCATCGGCATGTATATCTATCCGGTCGTCGCGCCGGAGTTTTCGAACTGGCGCACCGAGCAGATGGCCTGGCGCCATTCGGCGGTCCTGTTCGACCAGTCCCACCACATGGACGAACTGATTGTCGAAGGCCCGGACGCGTCCAGGTTCCTGGAAAGCCTGGCGATCAACAGCTTTGCCAATTTCGGCGTCGATCGCGCCAAACATTACGTTCCGGTGACGCCTGCTGGACACGTCATCGGCGACATGATCATCTTCCGCGAGCGTGATGACAAGTTCGTGCTCGTTGGCCGCGCGCCGACCGCCAACTGGCTGCGCTACAACGCTTCGCTCGGCAAGCATGACGTCAAGCTTACCCACGACCCGCGTTCGCCGTCGCGCCCGGACGGCAAGGAAGTCAATCGCGTTCACTACCGCTTCCAGATCCAGGGTCCGGACGCTCCGAAGATCTTTGAAAAGATGAATGGCGGCCCGATCCCCGACATCAAGTTCTTCCATGTCGACTGGATCAATATCGGCTCCAAGAAGGTCCAGGCCCTGCGCCACGGCATGGCCGGCGCGCCCGGCCTCGAAGTTTGGGGTCCCTATGCCGAGAAGGACGAAGTCCGCGAGATCATCGTCAAGGCCGCCAAGGATGCCGGCGTCGACCTCTATCTCGTCGGTGCGCGCGCCTATTCCACCAACACGCTGGAATCCGGCTGGATCCCGTCGCCGCTGCCGGGCATCTACACCGGCGCCGAACTGCAGGGCTATCGCGACTGGCTGACGGAAGACAGCTATGAAGCGACCGGCTCGATCGGCGGCAGCCTCGTCTCTGACAATATCGAAGACTACTACGTCAATCCGTACGAACTCGGTTACGGCATCTACATCAAGTTCGACCACGACTTCGTCGGCCGCGAGGCGCTGGAAAAGATGAAGGGTCAGCCGCAGCGCAAGAAGGTCACCTTCGAGTGGAACGCGGAAGACGTGATGAAGGTCATCGCATCGAACTTCGTTCCCGGCGGCGAGGCCTACAAGTGGATCGACCTGCCGCAGCCGAACTATGCGTCTTCGAGCGCCGACAGGATCATGCATGGCGACAAGGTCGTCGGCATGTCGATGTTCAACGGCTACAGCTACAACGAACGCTGCATGCTGTCGCTCGGCGTCGTCGACGCGGATGTCCAGGAAGGCGACGTCCTGACGCTGATCTGGGGCGAACCGAACGGTGGAACCGGCAAGACCTCGATCGAAAAGGGCCACAAACAGGCCGAAATCCGCGTCCGCGTCTCGCCCACCCCCTATGCCGCCGAAGCCCGCGAAAACTATGCCGAAAGCTGGCGCACCAAGAAGGTCTGATTGTCCTCCCAGGATGTTGCACGAGAACGGCGCCTCCGGGCGCCGTTTTTCGTATTTTGACTGAGGGTGAGCTAGGAAAAGCGCGCACCAGCTGGATGGGTCAGTCGATTTTTGTGTCCTGTTTGTTGTAGAGTCGTCATTCGCGCATCGGAGGGGACATGTCTGTAAACAAGCCATTTCGACGGACTATTCGGCAGTTCGTAGATGGTCAATATTCTGAAGGCGGCCGATGGCAGTATATGCGCCATCCCAAATTCAGTTCCGACGCCCTTCACTACCTTCGAGCGTTCGAGGTAATTCAGAAAGATGTAATTAATCTATTTGATTATATCGAGCCTGATGAAGTCAATAAGGATACGTATTCATTCAGAATTCATGAATTAATGCTTCGCGTTTGCACTGAAATTGAGGCGAATTTCAAGGCGATACTCCGTGAGAATAAATATCAAAAGACGAAGCGTCTCGATATCTCGGACTATAGGAAGATAGAAAAGTCGCATTTCCTATCCGAATACCAAGTGAAGGCGCCTGTGTGGCGGGGCGACAACAAAATTTTCCATCCGTTCAACGACTGGTTAAAGGATGGCAAGCCAACCTGGTATCAGGCGTATAACTCAGCGAAACACGACAGACATAGCGAGTTTCGCAAGGCAAATTTTGATAATCTGTTGAACGCGGTGGCTGGCCTGCTAGTCGTACTTTCATCGCAATTTCTCGATGGAGTGTTTTCATCTACTACATCGCTTTCCACAAGCATCAATGTACCGATCGACAAATTCGAGGATGGTATTGGAAGTTACTTCCTGGTAAAATTTCCTGAAAGCATACCCGCAATTGCGAGATACGATTTCAACTGGCAGACCTTGGAAGGTGAAGTTGACCCCTTCCAAGATTTTGACTACAGCCAGTAGTTAACTAGCCCGCATCCCCCATCTTGCCCGGGTTCATGATCCCCAGGGGATCAAGAGCCGCCTTGATCTTCTTCATCACATCCACCGCCTTGCCGTGTTCGCGGCGCATGAATTTGAGCTTGGCGATGCCGATGCCGTGTTCGCCGCTGGCGGTGCCGCCGACGGCCAGCGCCCGTTCGACGACGCGGTCGGCCATTTCGTCGGCCTCCTTCAGATGCTCCGGATTGTTCGGGTCGATCAGGTAGGCGGTGTGGAAATTGCCGTCGCCGACATGGCCGATGATCTGGCCCGTCAGCGAGGAGGCATCGATATCGGCCCGCGCTGCGACGATGCTTTCGGCAAGCCTGGAGATCGGCACGCAAATGTCGCCGGTATAGAGCTCAAAGCCCGGAATGATCGCCTTGGTCGCCCAGAAAAGGTCGTGGCGGGCTTGCCAGAGTTTTGCCCGCTCGTCAGCATCGGCCGTCCAGCGGAAGGAGATTGCCTTGTGGCCCTTGGTGATCTCTTCGACCAGCTTCGCCTGTTCCTCGACCCAGGCGGACGTGCCGTGGAATTCGAAAAACAGCGTCGGGGCGACCGGCATGTCTAGCTTGGAATAGTTGTTGACGCTGGCGATCGCCACTTCGTCCAGAAACTCCACGCGGGCGACCGGAATGCCATATTGCACCGCCTCGATCACTGCTTCCAC
Source organism: Neorhizobium sp. T25_13 (assembly GCF_002968675.1). Lineage (NCBI taxonomy): Bacteria > Pseudomonadati > Pseudomonadota > Alphaproteobacteria > Hyphomicrobiales > Rhizobiaceae > Neorhizobium > Neorhizobium sp. T25_13. The sequence continues at coordinate 327,642 of NZ_PVBI01000004.1, read as the reverse complement.
GGCATTTGCGACAGTCGGGAAAGGGCAGAAGGCAACCGACACGGCTTCCGGAATGGGATGCAGGCGGACGGTGAGTTCGGTGATCACGCCGAGCGTGCCCTCCGAGCCGACAAAGAGATGTGTGAGATCGTAGCCCGACGAGGATTTTCTGGCCCGCGAGCCGGTCTGGATCGCCTCGCCGTCTGGTGTCACCACCCGGAGAGCCAGCACGTTTTCGCGCATCGTGCCGTAGCGGACCGAAGTGGTGCCGCTGCCGCGGGTCGACGCCATGCCGCCGATCGAGGCGTCGGCGCCGGGATCGACCGAGAACATCAGGCCGGTTTCGCGCAGGTCCACATTGAGCTGCTTGCGGGTGACGCCGGGCTGGACGACGGCCAGCAGGTCCTCGGGCCGGATCTCGAGTATCCTGTTCATCTCGCGGGTATCGAGTGAAATGCCGCCGCGGATCGGGATCGTGTGGCCTTCCATCGAGGACCCCGCACCGAAGGGCACGACCGGCACCCCATGCGCAGCACAGGCGGAAACGATCGCCTGCACCTCTTCTTCGGTGCGCGGAAAGACGACGGCATCGGGCAGGTGAGGGGCGAGCCGCGACGTGTCGTGGCTGTGGTGTTCGCGCACGGCCGCCGACGTTACAAGCCTGTCGCCGAGAATGCCTTTGAGTTTCGCAATCGCCTGACCGACCGGCGTGACGAGATCATCCATTTTCTTCCTCCCTGATGCCGCAATGATGACTTGAATAATCGTGCCCCTCGATCCGGTACGGATCCAAAGCAACCGGGGCCGGAAATCTTGGTGCGTCCCGGCGTTTCCGCCAACGGTTTTGGACGCCGATACCGTATCCCAACCGATCGGCCGGCAGTTTTTCCCGGCCGAACATTCCCTCCTTCAGATTAGGGTCTCCCAGCCCCGCCTTGTTACCCCATTCTTCCTGCCGTGTATGCATGAAGTGCTGTCGCGACATTCTAGACGGTTTGAACTGCGGTTGAAGTGCCTATCGGAGAAATCTCAGGAGCCCTGATTTTTTGTATCCCAAAACGAAATGGAAGCTTGTCGTTTCAGCCTGGATGTGTTGAAATTCGAACGTTCGGGTAGGCGATGTCGGGAGGACGGCGTCACCTTGGGAGACCGGGCATGGGAGGAAATCGATGTATACACAGATGGCCGGGACAGTTGCATCTGCCACAGACATGGTGGGTTCGGTTTCGGCTGCTGAGATGACGCGCGGCCGCGCCGCTGCCGACCTTTCGCCGGCCGTTTTTATGGGCGCCGCAATTGCGGCTCGTCACGGAATTTCCAACGACTTTGTCGATCCCGCCGGAGCTTGAACTCTCCCGGTGGGTTGACCGCGATATTCGCTGGCCGCAGCGGGGAGGGAGCCTCGCCGGCCTCTGATCTCAAAGGGAGGAGAAACACATGAAACTGAAGGCATTGCTCGCTTCGGCCTGCCTCGCGGCGCTGATTGCACCCGCTCACGCCGCCGACGTAGAACTGACATTGTCGCACTGGGTACCCGCCACCCATGCGCTGCAGCCGGGCGGGATGGAGCCTTGGGCGAAATCGATCAAGGAAGCGTCCGGCGGGCGCATCAACATCACCATATACCCCGCCTCTCAGCTCGGTGCCGCACCCGATCATTACGACATGGCGCGCGACGGCATCGTCGATATCGGCTTCATCAATCCGGGTTATCAGCCGGGGCGCTTCCCGATCATCGCGGCGGGCGAAATTCCCTTCCTGATCGCCAATGCCAAGGGCGGGTCGCGGGCGCTCGACGAATGGTATGGGCAGTACGCCCAGAAGGAAATGAAGGACGTCTACGTCTGCATGGTACATCTGCATGACCCGGGAACGCTGCACGGCGTCAAGGGACCGATCCAGGTTCCTGCCGACCTGAAGGGCAAGAACATCCGCCCGGCGCACGCGACCATGGCCCGCATGGTGAGCTCGCTCGGGGCCGCATCGGTGCAGGTGCCGGCTGGCGAAATGCGCGAACTGATCTCCAAGGGAGGTGCCGACATGACCGCCTCGCCCTGGAACTCGATCTACACGTTCGGTCTGCAGGACGTGACCAAGCATCATCTTGACCTGCCGTTCTACGCCACGACCTTCGCCTTCGTGATGAACAAGGCCAAGATCGACGGGCTTTCCGCCGCCGACCGCAAGGTGATCGACGATCACTGCACGCCCGAATGGGCCGAGAAGATGGCCAGCAAATGGGCCGATGCGGAAGCGGCCGGGCGCCAGAAGATGATCGATGCGGGAGGCCACACCCTCTACAAGCCGACCCCGGACGAGGTGGGCCTCTGGAAAAAGGCGACGGGTTCGCTGCAGGGCGAATGGGAGACTGCAGCCACCAAGGCCGGCATAGACGCCAAGGCGGCCTGGGCGAGCCTGCAAGAGACGCTCAAGAAATACGGCGCCGACGTGAAATAACCCGCGCAGGACCATTCGCAGGCGGGTGCTGTCGCGGCGCCCGCCCTTTTCCATCCGTTCATCGAGTGCTGTCCATGAACCGCTATCTGGAACGCTTCAGCGACGTGGTCGATCTTGTGGCAGGCATCCTGCTGGGGCTATGTACCATCCTGATCGTCGCTTCCACCGTTGGCCGCTATGTCCTGGCGTGGCCGATCCCCGACTCCTTCGATATTTCGCGCTATCTGATCGGCGCCTGCATCATGTGGGGCCTGGCGTCGCTCGGTTATCGCGGCGGGCACATCGCGGTCGACCTGCTCTACGAGCCGATGGGGCCGCGGGGGCGCCGCGTCCTCAATTTCATCGCCTGGGCGCTGCTCCTCGTCTTCACGGCCATGCTCGCCTACATGATGTTCTTCCGCCTCGCCAGCGCCTATCGGAGCAATGAAGCGACGTTCGATCTGCGCATCCCCGTCTGGCCATTGATCGGCCTGATCTGGCTCGGCTGCGCATCGGCTGTCGTCACCACCGCGATCGCGCCTTTCGTTCGGCGCGAACCCGAAGATATCGATCCGCTTGAGGGCCATGGCGTATGAATACCGCTGATCTCGTCGCTATCGGCGGCTTTGTCGCCATGTTCGTGCTCATGGGCCTGCGCGTTCCGCTCGGCGTTTCGATGGGGCTGGTCGGCATATTCGGCTTTGCCGCCATGCGCGGCATGTCGCCGGCGCTCAACCTGCTGACGACATCGCCGATCCGCGTCATTACCGACTTCAACCTGACGCTCGTGCCGTTCTTTATCCTGATGGGGGCCTTTGCCACCAATTCCGGCATGTCGCGGGAATTGTTCAGGACAGGCAATGCCTGGCTCGGGCAATTCCGGGGAGGGCTCGCCCTCTCCACGATCGGCGCCTGCGCCGGATTTGCGGCGATCTGCGGCAGTTCGATCGCGACCGCCGCGACAATGACCCGGATCGCGCTGCCCGAGATGCGCAAGGCGAAATACGCCGATGCCACCTCGACCGGCGTTATCGCCGCAGGCGGCACGCTCGGCATTCTGATCCCGCCTTCGGTGATCATGGTCGTCTACGCCTTTCTGACGGAGACGGATGTCGCGCAGCTGCTGATGGCCGGCATCATCCCCGGCATCATGGCGACCTTCATGTACATGGCGACGGTGCTGATCGCCCATGGCAAGCGGTTGCCGCCCGGAAAGCCGTTCGAGCTGAGGGAAGCTCTCGCATCGCTTCGGGACGTCTGGGCCGTTTTGCTCCTCTTCATCGCCGTCATCGGGGTGATTTATTTCGGCGTTGCGACAGCCACGGAAGCGGCGGCGGTCGGGGCCTTGATGACCATGGTTATCGGCTTGCTGCGCGGCCGGCTGAACTATCGGTCCATCATGGCGAGCCTCGTGGAGTCACTCCGGACGTCGGTTTCGCTGTTCAGCGTGCTGATCGGCGCCATCCTGTTCGGCTATTTCCTGGCGATCACCCAGTCGCCGCAGAAGCTGACAGCACTGCTGGTCGGAATGGATCTCGGGCCCTATGGGACGCTGACGCTGATCCTGGTCATTTTCCTCATTGCCGGGGCTTTGATGGACGAGATGGCGATGATCATCCTGCTCGTGCCGATCGTGTTCCCGGTCGTCAGCCATCTTGGCTTCGACCCGGTCTGGTTCGGCATCATCATCGTCGTCGCCTGCCAGCTCGGCATGATCATGCCGCCCGTCGGCATCAATGTCTTCGTGATCAATTCGATTGCGAAGGACGTGAAGATCACCACGATCTACGGCGGCGTCATGCCTTTCATTCTCAACGATATCATCCGGCTTTTCCTGCTGGTGGCGTTCCCGGTGATCTCGCTCTGGCTGCCGCAAACGATGAGATAACGTACATGATGGCACCGAGCCTCAGACAGCTTTGCGAAATCCGCGCCGAACTCGGCGCGCCGATCGAGAAGGGAGGCGGCCCTGGCGGCCGCTGGCGGATCATCCCGATCATCGGCGGCGTGGTGGAAGGGGAGCGCCTTTCCGGGCGCGTCCTCAATCTCGGCGCGGACTGGCAGAGCGTCTATGATGCCGGTTACGCGGAACTCGACACGCGTTACGTGATCGAGACCCATGACGGGGCGATGATCGACATCCGCAATTTCGGTTTCCGGCACGGGCCGCCGGACGTGCTGGCAAGGCTGGCGGCGGGCGAGGCGGTCGATCCGGCGCTCTATTACATGCGCACGACGCCGCGCCTGCAGACCGGCGACCCGAGATATGCCTGGCTCAACCACACCATGTTCATCGGCACCGGCGAGCGTTTGGCAAATGCGGTCAGGATCGGGGTTTTCGAGGTGCTCTGATCCACCAGACATTTCGAAACAAGAAGGCCGCCGGATCATGAACCCGGCGGCCTTTCTGTTTGAGCTCTATGGCCTCAGGCCATGTGGATCGTCTTGACCTCAAAGTAGTTTTCGAGGCCTTCGGGGCCACCCTCGCGGCCGATGCCGGACTGCTTGAACCCGCCGAAGGGATGATGGATGTCGACGATCATGCCGTTGACCGTCACGCTGCCGGTCCGCATGCGGCGGGCAAACGCATAACCACGCTCCGGATCGGAGCTGAAGACCGCGCCGGACAGGCCGTATGTCGTGTCATTGGCGATCTTTGCGGCTTCGTCATCGTCCTTGTAGCTGATGATCGACACGACCGGGCCGAAGATTTCTTCCTGAGCGATCTTCATGTCCATCGTCACGTCGGTGAAGACGGTCGGCTCGATGAAGTAGCCGCGGTCGAGACCGGCCGGGCGACCGCCGCCGCAGGCAACCGTCGCACCGCCTGCGCGGCCGGCAGCGATATAGCCTTCGACGCGGGCAAGCTGGCGGGCCATGGTGAGCGGGCCCATCTGGGTGGTCGGATCGGCTGGATCACCGACCTTGATGTTCTTCACCGCGCCGACATAGAGGTCGATGAATTCCTGTTTGCGGGATTCCGGCACCAGGATGCGGGTCAGCGAGAAGCAGACCTGGCCGGTGATCGGCATGGAATAGACCATCAGCGCCGGCAGGGCCTTGGCGAAGTCGGCATCGTCGAGAAGCACGGCTGCCGACTTGCCGCCGAGTTCGAGGCTGACGCGGGCAAGGCGGTCGGCGCAGGCGGCGGCGATGGTCTTGCCGGCAATGGTCGAGCCGGTGAACGACACCTTGTCGACGCCCTGGTGGCGGACGAGGTAGTCGCCGCCTTCGCGGCCGGCCGGAACGAGGTTGAAGACGCCCTTGGGCAGCCCGGCCTGTTCGATGCATTCGGCCAGAAGATAGGCGTCCAGCGGGGTTTCCGGCGAGGGCTTGGCGACGATCGTGCAGCCGGCGGCAAGCGCTGCCGAGACCTTGTAGTTGAGGAGCACCATCGGCGCGTTCCACGGCGTGATCGCGGCGCAGACGCCGACCGGCTCGCGCACGACGCGGACTTCGCCGCCATCGGCGCGCTTGCGCTGATCGACGAACTCGTCGTTCTCGATCAGGCCTGCATAATAGTTGTAGAGGCCGGGGTTTTGGCCGACGAGCTTCTTGGTCAGGAAGATCGGCGCGCCGACCTGGGTGGTCCAGGCATTGGCGATCTCGTCGAGGCGGGCGGTCAGGAGGTCGGCGACCTTGCGCAGGTATCCGGCACGTTCCTTGAAGGTCATGCGCGGCCAGGGGCCGTTGTCGAAGGCGTCGCGGGCGGCGGCAACGGCCTTGTCGATATCGGCATTGCTGGCTTCGGGATAGCTCATCAGCACTTCTTCGGTCACCGGCGAGATGACGTCGAGCTTGTTGGTGCCGAGCGGGGCGACCCATTCGCCGCCGATGAAGAACTTTTCGGGGGTTTTCAGGACCTGTTCGTTTCTGACAGCGACATTCATTTCAGTCTCCTCCTCGGATAGAATGATTTCCAAAAGCCGCGGCCCCTTCATCTTGAGAAGGCCCCGCAGGCATGACGACAGTTCCTCGCCCTTTTCGCAGCGAACGGCCTTGCAGCCCTGCGCCTCAGCGATTTGCACGAAATCCATGTGGCCGATGTCGACGCCGTCGATGCGGCCGGAACCGCTCCGCTCGGCAATCGCCTTCAGTACCTTGTAGCCGCCGTTGTTGAGGATGACGATCATCAGATCGGCATCGTATTCGACGGCGGACCAGATCGACTGGATGGAATAGAGGCTCGATCCGTCGCCGATGACGGCGATGACCGGCTGTTCCGGCCTGGTCAGGGCCGCACCGACCGAGCCGGGCAGGGCATACCCGAGCCCGCCGCTGGCGGTGGCGAAAAAGCCGCCGGGCCGTTCGATGGGCAAGAAGTCGTGCAGCGCGTCACGGCCGCTTGGGGCTTCCTCGAAGACGATGCTATCAGGCGAGCGAACGTCGGCGAGCGTCTGGTAGAAAAATTCCTGGGTGATGCCCTTCGGTGTTTTCAGGCGCGGAATGGTGCGGGCGGGGCCGCCAGGACGCTGCGGACGGCAGCGCAGGCGGTAGACGAGGCTTTCTGTGGCGGCGCGCAGGTTCGAGACCATGGCGTTGCCGACGATGGCGCTCGCGACCTGGGCCGGGTCGTCGGTGATCAGCCACAGTTCCGCACCTGCCGGAATATCCGGGCCGGAGCCGGCGAAGTGATAGGTGAAGGCCGGCGCGCCGAGCACCAGCACGAGATCGGCGCCATGCAGGCAGTTCGCGAGCTTCGGCTGGAAGGCCGGCAGGAAGCCGGCAAACAGCGGATGACGCTCCGGAAAGCTGCAGCGCGACGAAAGCGGGCTTACCCACACCTTCGCCTGCAGGATTTCGGCCAGCCGTACCGTGGCGTCCCAGGCATTGTCGATATCGACGCCCGGTCCGACAACGAGCACCGGCTCCTTGGCATCGTTCAGCTGGCGGGCGAGATCGTCGATCGCCGAGGCAGGGGCGCTGATCACCGTTTCCACGTCGCGGATGGCGATCGGCGCTGCCTGCGCCTGCCAGTCGCTCAGGGGCACCGACACCATAACCGGTCCGCGGGGTGCCTGCATCGCCATATAATAGGCGCGGGCGATCGCTGCCGGCACGTCTTCGGCGCGGGCCGGTTCGCAGGCCCATTTCACATAGGGCTTCGGAAATTCGGTCGGATTTTCGGCGAACAGGAACGGGTCGTGGGGCAGCAGTTCGCGGCTCTGCTGACCGGTGGTGATGATCAGCGGCGCGCGGTTGCGATAGGCCGTGTAGATATTGCCGAGCGCATGGCCGAGGCCGGCGGCGGAATGCAGGTTTACGAAGGCCGGCTTGCGGCTCGCCTGTGCGTAGGCGTCGGCCATCGCAACGACGATCGATTCCTGCAGGCCGAGCACATAGGAAAAATCCTCCGGCACGTTGACGAACATCGGCAGTTCGGTGGAGCCCGGATTGCCGAAAATGCGGTCGATGCCCTTCTGCCTCAGAAAGTCGAAAACCGCCTCACTTACGGTCTGTCCACGCAGCTTCGTGCTGCTGGACAGGAAATCCAGCGACATCTTGTTCATAGCTTCGAGGCCTCCTCCCGGCCTTCAGGGCTCCCACCCTGAGCGCATGTCTTGTCGTGGGAAGTGTCGCAGATAGCGCCCTCTCTTGGAATTGAAGAATTTCCAATAATCCATTACATCAAGGCATGACTTTGGATGTGCGATCGGCTCAAATCGTTCTGGAATGCGCGCGGCGCGGTAGCCTCGGCGCGGCCGCCACCGCCTTGAACATGACGCAGCCGGCAATCACACGCATGCTGAAGCGGCTGGAGGACAGCTACGGCGTTCCTCTTTTCGAGCGCACGACGCGCGGCGTGGTGCCGACCGTCTTCGGAGATGCCCTGCTTCCCTATGCCAAACTGGTCGTTTCCGAGATCGGCAATGCGACAGACGTGATCCAGCAGATGCGCGGCGCCAGCCGCGGCGTGGTGCGGATCGGCGGGGTGGCGAGCGTTGTCGGCGGTTTCATCATCGCGGTGATCGGCGAGATGCGCAAACAGCATCCGGAAGTGCAGTACCAGGTCATCGAGGACCTGGAGGACCGGGTGCTGGAAGGGCTGAAGGGCGGAACGATCGATATCGCGATTTCGCCGGAGCCCTATCTGGACGACGACATCATCATGGCGACGCCCGATATCATGCACGACACGGTGTCGGTTTTTGCAAGGTCCGATCATCCGATCATCAGCCGAGAGCATGTAGCGCTTGCCGAGGCGGCGGGCTTCGACTGGGCCATGCCTCCACCAGGCACACCGACCGTCAGGGAGTGGCAGCGGCGGTTCCATGACAATGCGCTGGAGCCAAACGCGCCGTCGATCGTCTCCCGCTCCGTGCCGGTTCTGAAAGCCGCGGTTCTCTCGGAGGCGATGTTCTGCTGGATGCCGCTGCCCTTGGTGCGCGAGGAGGTGGAACGGGGCAACATGGCACGCGTCAACGTGCCCGAACTCGACTGGCAACGGACCTTTCGCGTGTACCGCCGCAAGAAGGGCCTGATGACGCCGCCGACGGTCAACCTGCTGCAATGCATTCGCCGCATCAGCGAGACCTGGGCGATGTAAAGGGCAGGGCGGTTTAGGCTCTACCTCTGCTTGGGGAAGGCGTTCCCAGATCAGCCGACGTTGCCGACCCGCGGCAGCGACGCGAACTCCTTGAGATAGGCCCGCCAGCCGCCATAGGCGGTGATGTCGAGCGCACCCTGAAGTGCGAACGGTTCGGCCAGAAACCCCTTGGCCGAAGTGCCGTCCGACAACACGACGGTGCCGATGCCGAGCGGGGGCGGGATCGCCGCGACGAACAGGCCGAAGCCCGCCGGCGTCAATTTCCAGACCTCGACCTCGATCTCGCCGCCTTCGCCTTCGGCGACGCGGACCATGCCGGGTTTCGGCGGCACCGTGCCGGCCAGCGCATAAAGCTTGTAGGCGGCCGAGGTTTTCGCGACCCGGGAGAACGTGCCGTCGAGATTGGTAAGCTGATGGTTGAGCGGCATGCCGGAAAGGTGAGCACCGACCACGATGACGTCGATCAGGTCGTCGCTGGCGATTGCGACAGGCGTTTCGGATGGTGCGGGAAGCGGCCAGCCGGTGGCGCCTAGCGAAAGGCCGCTCGCCTGGTGAAGGTCACGGGCAACCGATGCGGTGAGACCGTCGCGGCCGAAAGGTGCAAGCAGCGTGACACTTGCCGGCAGGCCGTCGGCACGGGTGCCGGTCGGCACGGCGATGCCGCACATGTCGAGCAGATTGACGAAATTCGTGTAAGTGCCGAGCCGCGAGTTTTCCCGGATCGGCTCCGCATCGAGGTCCGCACGCGTGTAGTGGGTCGGCGCGGTCGGCACGCAGAAGAGATCGACGGAGGCGATCAGAGGCGCCAGCGTCTTCTTCAGGGCCTGCAGCGCATAAAAACCCTTGAACGCATCGGTCGCGGAAAGCGATTTGGCGCCGCCGTAGATTTTTCGCGTCACCGGGTGGAAACTCTCTTCCTTGGTGTCGAAGAACGGTTTTACCGCGGCATAACGCTCGGCCACCCAGGCGCCTTCGTAGAGAAGGTTGGCGACCTTGTAGAACTCGCCGAACGGCACTTCGACGATCCGGTGTCCGAGCCTTGCGAGCATCGATATTGCATCGCCATAGGCTGCCTCCATCACGGCATCGCCGAAGAATTGCAGGTCGGCCTTGGCAGGGATGCCGATCGTCAGCACCGGCTGCGCCGAGCCGAATCCGGTCGCCGGAACGACCTTCGAATAGGCGTCCGTCTCGTCGTATTTCGCGGCGACGGAGAATACCGTCCACGCGTCGTCCGTAGTCAGCGCGAAGATCGAGACGCAGTCGAGGGTGCGGCAGGCGGGGACCACGCCACTGGTCGACAGCGCGCCAACGCTCGGTTTCAGTCCGACGATATTGTTGAGGCCGGCCGGGATGCGGCCTGAGCCGGCGGTATCGGTGCCCAAAGCGAAGCTGACGATGCCCTGCGCGGTCGCGACCGCCGACCCGGAAGATGAGCCGCCCGGCACGAGCCTTGCGTCGATGGCGTTTTTGGGGATCGGATAGGGCGAACGGACACCGACCAGACCGGTCGCGAACTGGTCGAGATTGGTCTTGCCGATGACGATCGCACCGGCTGCCTTGAGCAGGCCGACCACGGTCGCGTCCTTCTCGGGCATATAGGCATAGTCCGGGCAGGCGGCCGTGGTCGGCATGCCTGCGACGTCGATATTGTCCTTCACCGCGAAGGGAATGCCGAAGAGCGGTTTCGCCGGATCAAAGGCGCCAAGGCTTGCGGCTTCCGCTAGCGCCGTCTCCCTGTCGGCCAGGTGGATGAAGATGCCGGGATCATCGACCTCGGCGATCCGCGCGAAAACCGCCTCGACGATCTGCGCGACACTGCCGCCATCCTGGTAGAACGCGTGAAGCGAGGCGATGTCGAAGGCGGGCGTCTGTTCCGGCAAGCTCATGCCATTTCCTCTTCCAGTATTGTCACCGGCCGGTCCCACTGGATAAGGACGACGCAGCCGGTATCGCTCCAGACGGAGTGTTCGGTGCCGGGCGCATTGACGATATAGCTGCCGCGACCGTAGTCGCCGGCCTCGTCGGATTGCACGCCCTCGAGCACCAGGATGGTTTCGAGGCCTTCATGGCGATGGCGGGGAACGCCGGCGCCGGCCTCGTATTTCAGCAGCGCCACGCCCGGCTGGTCGCCTTCGAAGGGGCGGATCCAGTGGATCGTGACCTCGTCGCGGAAGGGCTCGAATTCCAAGTCTTTCCATCCACCTAGCGTCAGAAGTTCGCGGGTTGATTCAGGCATTGGTGATCCCCTTTGGCGCGATCCCTTCCAGAATGTCGTCCACATGGGCGGTCCAGCCGACGATGGCGCCCTGGGCGCGGATCATGGCGATGGCCGCCGCCTTGAACTCCGGAAAATAGCTTTCGGTCGCCTCTTCGGCGAGCAGGCATTCGTAGCCGCGGTCGTTCGCCTCGCGCATCGTCGTCTGGACGCAGACTTCCGTCGTCACGCCGGCAAAGACGAGCTGGCTGATGCCTTTCGCCTTCAGCACGTCACTCAGTTCGGTGGCGTAGAAGGCGCCCTTGCCGGGCTTTTCGATCACCACCTCGCCACCGATCGGCGCGAGTTCGGAGATGATCGCCGTACCCGGTTCGCCTGAAATCAGCACCCGACCCATGGGGCCGACATCACCGATCCTGAGCGTTGGATTGCCGCGGTCGCGCTTGGCGGGCGGCAGGTCGGAAAGGTCCGGCTTGTGGCACTCCATGGTGTGGATGACCGGCAGGCCGGCATCGCGAAAACCCTGGATCAAGCGTTTGACGTCCGGCACGATCTTGGTGATGCGGCCGACATCGTTACCGAGGCTGGCGCCAAAACCGCCAGGTTCGGCGAAATCGCGCTGCATATCGATGACGATGAGCGCCAGCGCACCTGGTTTCGCCGGGAAAGCGAAGGGTTCTGCCTTGATCTCGATTATCCCCTCGGCCATCAGTGATGCCCCGCCATATGGGCGCCGATGACGCCGATATCGGCGGCGCGGATCGGTGTTTCGTAGACCAGCTTACCCTCCGAGATCACCATGATGCGGTCCGACATTTCCAGCAGTTCGTCGAGATCTTCCGAGAGCAGCAGCACGGCGGTGCCCGAATTGCGGGCCCGCATGATGCGGGCGCGGATTTCGGCGACGGCTGAGAAATCCAGGCCGAAACAGGGATTGGAGACGATCAGCAGATCGACGTCGCCGGTGAGTTCGCGGGCGAGCACCGCGCGCTGCACGTTGCCGCCGGAAAGGGCTGATATCGGTGAGGAGGACGAGGCGGTCTTGACCTTGAAATCCGAGATCAGCGAGGTTGCGCGCTTCTTCATCTCGCCCTTGTTCAGCCAGATCGCATCCTTGCCGTCGCCCTTGAGGTCGAAGGTGCGGAAGGCAAGGTTTTCGCTGACCGTCATTTTTGGCGCACAGGCGTTCTGGAGGGGTTCTTCCGGAATGAAGCGGACATTGTTCCTACGGGTTTCTGGGCGGGTCGCGCCATAAGTCTCGCCGTTGACGGTCACCGTGCCTCGGTCGGTCGGGCGCTGGCCGGCGAGGATTTCGGTCAGCTCCTTCTGGCCGTTGCCGGAAATGCCGGCGATGCCGACGATCTCGCCGGATCGGACCGTCAGGTTGTCGATCTCGATCGTCTTCAGCCCGGAGCGATCCGGCGCCTTGACCTGTTCGACCTTCAATACCGACTTCGCAGCCTCGGGCACCGGCAGGCGGCTGTCGAGTTCTGCAAGCTTGACGTCGCCGATCATCATTCCCGCCATGTCGGAGGTGGAAAGTTCGCTGACCTTGCCGGTGCCGACCAGCTTGCCGCGGCGCAGGATCGACACGGCATCGGCGAACTTCGTCACCTCGTGGAACTTGTGGCTGATCATCAGCACCGTCAGTTCGCCGCGCTCGGTCATGCCGCGCACGATGCCGAGCATCTCGTCGGCTTCGGCCGGCGTCAGCACGGAGGTCGGTTCGTCGAGCACGAGGAAGGAACGGCCGAGATAGAGCTGCTTGACGATCTCCAGCTTCTGCTTCTCGCCGGCCGCCAGCTCGCTCACCGGCCGTTCGAGCGGGATCTGGAACGGCATGCGCTGCATGAAGGCGGCGAGATCCTTGCGCTCCTTCGCCCAGTTGATCACCGAGGGCACGGAGGTGCGGCTGATCACCAGGTTTTCGGCGCCGGTCAGCGAGGGGACGAGCGTGAAATGCTGGTAGACCATGCCGAGCCCGTAAGTGGCGGCATCCTTGGGCGAGGCAACCGAGACTTCCCGGCCGTCGACCGAGAGCGAGCCGGATGTGGCGTGGTAGAAGCCCATGATACATTTGACGAGCGTCGACTTGCCGGCGCCGTTTTCGCCGAGCAGAGCATGGAACGAACCGGCGGGCACGCTGATCGAGACGTTGTCGAGCGCGGTGAAGGAACCGAACCGCATGGTCATGCCGAGCGTTTCGATGCCGACCGCCTTGCCGGCCTGGGGGAGTGGGGTATCGCGAACGATGCTCACTTCAAGTCTCCTTTTCGACGATAATAGCGACGGGGCCGCCGCCGGGTGGTCCCTGATGCTCGGCGCCGCCCGAGACGTAGAGGTCGGTCATGCCGAAAACGCCCGCGAGAACGCCGCCGACGAAAGCGCGGGCGTGGCGGGTGCCGGAAATGTCGGAATCGTCCAGCATAGTATGGCGCTTGCCGCCGATCTTGCCGGAAGGGTCCGGCTCGGCCTTGGCGAGAACCGCTGCAAGGCGGCTGTTTTCCGGCAAGCGTTCACGCGCCCAGCGGACGGAACGTGCGTCGATCGCGTTTTCCATGACGGCATGATCAATCGCGAACGGGCCGGACCACCGGGAACTCATGCCGAGGACGATGATCTCGTGGTCGATCAGTTCGACACCGGCCGAAGTCGAGGCGCAATTCGAGAAGAGGTCAAAACGGATACCGATATCGGCATCGGCGATTTCCGCTTCGTCGACCTCGCCGAGCGCCACCGCGACGCCGAGCGCGGAGGCGCCGCGCGACAGGCTCATCGACTTCAGCGTGTCGCGGGTCGCGACGGTGGCGCCCGCGGCCTCCGCCTCGGAGATCCGGCGCGACGTCAGCAGCGGGCATTTGATCTGGACGAAATGCACATCCGCCGGGTCGTCGATATCGGCATCCCGCATTGCCGCCCTGACCCCGTCGGCGACGAGCAGAACCTGTTGCCGGCGTCCGAGATGATGGGTGGGCAGAACGGGTGTGCGGGAGGCACCGATTGCAAGCGCTCGTTCGCCGGGCGCTTCCACAGTTTCGCGGGTGAAGATCGTCCAGTGCGGCGACAGCGCGCCTTCGGTTCCACCCGACATGACGGTCAAAACCCCATCGACACCATGCCTGTGGAACAGGTCTTCGAAGCTGCGGGTCGCGTATCCACGGCTGAAATCGTTGACGCAGCCGTTGCCTTCGGTCTTGCCGAGCACCGCAACGACGTTCTTCGCCGCAAGGCCGCCCGCAAACAGCGCCTCGACGCCGGCGACATCGTCCGGGCCGTCGGCGGATATGCGATAGACGTGGGCACGCAGCGAAGGCATCAGGGCAGGGCCTTCACGAGTGCTTCGGAATTGGAGACGGAGCCGAAGACGCCGCCCTGCATCTTGACCATCTTGATGGCGGCGAGGTGGTTGCCGTAGTCGGTGGCGCCGCAGCAGTCCTCGAGCATCAGGCATTCGAAGCCGCGGTCGTTCGCCTCGCGCATCGTCGTCGAGACGCAGACATCGGTGGTGATGCCGGTCAGCACGATGTTTTCGATGCGCTTCTGGTTGAGGATGAGTTCCAGGTCGGTGGCGCAGAAGGAGCCCTTGCCCGGCTTGTCGATGATGACTTCGCCTTCGATCGGATAGAGTTCCGGGATGATATCCCAGCCGGGCTCACCGCGGGTGAGGATACGGCCGCAGGGGCCGGGATCGCCGATGCCGGCGCCGATGCGCTGCGAGCGCCAGCGCTTGTTGGCGGGCAGGTCGGCGAGATCGGGCCTGTGGCCCTCGCGGGTGTGGATGATGTGATAGCCTTTTGCGCGCATGGCGGCGAGGACGCGTTTGATCGGCTCGATCGGCGCCTGCACCAGCGACAGGTCGTAACCCATGTGGTCGACATAACCGCCCTTGCCGCAGAAATCGGTCTGCATGTCGATGATGATGAGGGCGGTGTTCTGAGGTCTCAGGTCGCCGTTATAGGGCCAGGCATAGGGATCGGCGTCGATATAATGCCCTTTGGTTTCAACCATCGCGTCCATCATTGTCTCTCCTATTCGCCAGCCAGCTTGAATGTCTCGCCGTAAGACCGCACGGGTTTGTCGAAGCCGCAGGAGGTGCCGTCGGTGACCTTCACCGCGTCCTCCCAGGGCAGCCGGTATTTCCCGGCGATCAGGTCGTGCATGTAGGTGTAGGGCGCATCGCCGGCGCCGCCTGCGACCGCGACGTAACCGCGATGGCCGAACTGGTAGATGTTGTTCTCGACGCCCCAGCCGAGCCGCGCCTCGCGTACCAGATCGGGCCGCACTTCGGCGGTGATGATCTCGTTGACGCGGCCGGACGTGCCGTGGGCGATGATCGTGCCGTCGAAATTGCAGACCATGCCTTCGCCCATGGAATCGAACGTGCCGTCCGAACCGCACATGCACACACTCGCCGTCACCATCAGGTTGCAGAAGGCGTTCGACTGGTTGGTGAATTTCCAGCTCTCGCGGATCGGCGCGGTGTAACCGGCGGTGCGGATCATGATCTCGGCGCCCTTGTAGGCGCACTCGCGGGCCATTTCCGGGAACATGCCGTCATGGCAGATGATCAGGGCGAGTTTTGCGCCCTTCGGTCCGTCGATCACCGGAATGCCGAAATCGCCCGGCTCCCAGGGTTCCACAGGCACCCAGGGGTGCATCTTGCGGTAATAGAGCTTCAAGTCGCCGTTACCGTCGATGACGATGCCGGAATTGTAGGGCATGCCGCCGGGATTGAGCTCCATGATCGAGAAGCAGCCCCAGATGCTGTTTTCCTTGCAGGCCTTCCGGAACGCTGCGACTTCCGGGCCGTCCAGCGTGCACATGATCTCCGGATTGATATCCATCGAAAGCCCGTGCAGCGCGTATTCGGGAAAGACGACGAGATCCATGCCAGGCTGGTTGCGCCGGGCCTTGGCGACGAGATCGACGATCACCTGTGTCTGCCGGGCGAGATCCGCCCTGGTGACAGTCACCGGAAGCTGGAGCTGGACGAGGCCGATACCGACGCCGTGCTCCGATTTGTTGAGGCCGCCGAGCCCGTTCATAGAATATGCCCGTTCATGACCGGTCTCCCTTATTTCGTCAGCGACAGCGCGCCCGGCGCGCCGGCAAGCGAGCGGGTGGGCGAGGAGGTGGCAATCAGGATGATGAGGGTGAGCACGTAAGGCGCCGCATAGAACAGGTAATAGCCCTGCGTGACGCCGACCGATTGCAGGGCAGGCCCAAGCGCGCCGGCACCGCCGAAGAGCAGGGCGGCGAGGAAGCAGCCGATCGGGTTCCAGCGGGCGAAGATCACCAGCGCCACGGCCATCAACCCTTGTCCGGAGGAAATGCCCTCGTTCCAGGAACCGGGATAATAGAGCGACAGATAGGCGCCGCCGATCGCCGCCAGCGAACCACCGGCGGCAGTCGCCAGCAGCCGCACCCGGTCCGGGCTGATGCCCATGGCGCGCGCGGCATCGGTGCTGTCGCCGACGACGCGCAGGATCAAGCCGATACGGGTGTTCTTGAAGGCCCAGAACAGGAAGAGGGCGAGTGCGGCGCCGATGAAGAACAGCACGTTGATGTTGAGGGCCGCCTGCACCTGTGGTGTCGCCGACCAGCCGCCGAGCGGGATGGAGGGCAGTTTCGGCGCCACCGGCTGGATGAAGGATTTTCCCAGGAAGAAGGCGAGGCCCAGGCCGAACTGCATCATCGCAATGCCGATGGCGATGTCGTTGACCTTGGGCCATTTACAGATCCAGCCGTGGATCGTGCCGAACAGGGCGCCGGTCGCCATCGCCGCCAGCACGCCCAAGGTCGGCGAACCGGTCATCACAGCCACCGCATAGGCAGTCATGGCGCCGAAAACGAGGGTGCCTTCGAGCCCCAGATTGATGCGGCCGGAGCGCTCGGTGATCGTCTCCCCGAGCGAGACGAAGATGAACGGGGTGGAAACGCGGATGGCGCCTGCGAAGATCGCCAGCGGCACGCCCCAGAGGCCGATACCTGTGTCTTCCATCAGAGGCTCCTTTTCCAGAGGTCGGGATTGAAGATCTTGAAGCGGCCGTAAAAGGTCTCGCAGAAGAGGATGACGATGAACAGCGTGCCCTGGAGCACGAGCACGGTCGCATCGGGCAAGCCCATCCGCCGCTGGATCAGGCCGCCCGACGCGGCGATGCCGCCGAGCAGGATGGCGACCGGGATGATCGCCAGCGGATTGTGGCGTGCCAGGAAGGCGACGAGGATGCCGGTATAACCGTAACCGGCGGCCAGCGAGGCGTTGGCGCTGCCCTGCACCGCCGCGACCTCGATCATGCCCGCCAGGCCCGCGAAACCGCCGGCAATGGCGGTGAAGCCGACGATCAGCTTTCCGACCGGCAGGCCCTGGATCTGCGCAGCCCGCACATTGCCGCCGGCGATGCGGGCCGCAAAGCCGAAGCTGGTGATCTCGATCAGCACCCAGGAGAGGATGCAGGCGACGACGCCAATGACGAGGCCCCAGTGGACATCCATGCCGGGGATCTGGCCGAGCATGTATTCCTTCGGCAGAGGTTTGGTGGAGGGCTTGTTGAGGCTCGCGGGATCGCGCAGCAGCCCTTCGACGAACTGGTTCATCAGGGCAATCGCGATATAGGCCAGAAGCAGCGAGGAGATCGTCTCGTTGACGCCGCGATAGTGGCGCAGGAAACCGGCAAAGCCGATCCAGATACCGCCGACCACCATGGCGGCAAACCCCATGAAGATGAAGAGCACGATCGGCGGCACGATGCCGATGAAGGGCATGGCGCTGGCCGCCGCCGCGACGCCACCCAGCACGACGGCGCCCTCCGCCCCGATGATGACGAGGCCGAGCCTCGCCGGCAGCGCGACGCAGAGCGCGGTCAGCAGCAGGGGGGCAGCGCGGGAAAGGCTGTTCTGGATCGAGAACCAGCTTCCGAAACCGCCCGTGTACATCAGCTGGAAAAGGGTGACCGGCGACTTGCCGATCGCCAGGATGAAGAGGGAGAAAAGCGCCAGGCCGATCAGGATCGCCACGAGCCCGATCGCCACGGGTTCAGCCCGTCGCGCCAGCCATTCGAGGACGGGGCGCAGCGAAGCACCGCTCCCCGTTGCTATCGATAGTCCCGGATCGTTCGCTTCGACGGTCATGCGCTTCTCCTTCACCTCGAGATCAGGACGTGGACCCGACGACGCCCTCGACCAGGTAACCCATGCTTTCGAGTTCGATTGCATCCTCGGCAAACGACTTGCCGGCGGTGACGACGACATTGCCCTTGTTGTCCTTGATCGGGCCCTTGAAGACCGAGAATTTGCCGGTCATGATTTCGGCAAGCGTCGCCTCGAACTTCTTGCGACCCTCGGCGGAAACGGCGGGTCCGAGCGGGCTCATCTTGACGAAGCCGTCCTTCAGGCCGCCGCGGACGAAATTGCCGAGCTTGCCGCCGCTTTGGGCCGCCTTGATGAAGTTGGTATAGACATTGCCCCAGGCCCATTCGGCGCCGGTCAGGTATTTGTCCTTGGCAAGCGCGCTCTGGTCCGCATGGTAGCCGCAGACGAAGGCGCCGCGACGGGCGGCGGTCTCGACGACCACCTTCGGGCTGTCCACATGGCAGGTGATGACGTCGGCGCCCTGATCGACCAGCGCATTGGTGGCTTCGGCTTCCTTGACGGCGAGCGACCATTCACCGGTGAAGATCACCTGGCAGGTGATGGTCGGATCGACCGAACGGGCGCCGAGCAGGAAGGAATTGATGTTCTGGACCACCTGCGGAATGGGCTTGGCGGCAACGAAGCCGATCTTCTTGCTCTTGGTCGCATAGGCCGCGGCAATGCCGTTCAGATACTGGCCCTGGCCGATATAGCCGAAATAGGAGCCGGTGTTCATCGGGTTCTTGCCCTCGGTCCACAGACCGCCGCAATGGCGGAACTGCACCTTCGGGTATTTCGCGGCCATCGCCAGCATATGGGGGTCGAAATAACCAAACGAGGTCGGGAAGAGCAGGGTGGCACCGTCGAGGTTGATCATCGACTCCATGGTCTTCTGGACGTCGACGGTTTCCGGAACGTTTTCCTCTTCGACCAGCGTGATGCCCGGCATCTTCTTGATGACGGCGGCACCCTCGGCATGCGCCTGGTTGTAGCCATAGTCGTCCTTCGGGCCGACATAGATGAAGCCGACGGTCAGCGCCGTCTGCGCCATGGCCTGCGAGCCGATCAGGCCGGGGACGGCACCAGCAGCCAGGCCGGCGGCGGAAGCCTGGAGGAAATTGCGGCGGTTCATGGGAAGGAGTTTGGTCATCGGCATGCTCCTTGCGGCTCTGGGCCGGTTTCGAACGGGTACAGTAAAGTGCATGCAATGTGCGTGCCAGAACACAAGTCATTGTTATTGAACGGAAATTTTAAAGCACCAAAACTCTGCGATGAAAAGTGCATACAGATTCATCGCATTTTCGCTTAAGAAATAATCAATAGTTATTATTTGTTCAGCAATCCTCCAGAGGAGCAATACGGCAATCGCCGGTGGTGCCTTTCCAACATCGGAAAGCTGAAAGTTACCGTGACGTTGGCGGCGTTATTTGACTTATGGAGTCCGGAACGTCATCTGTATGCAAATTGTAAGGTCAAGTAGAATCGTCCCGTGAAGCAGGCCAGGCGCAGAGAAGTCATCCGTACCGGAACCACCGTCGAGCAGATGGTGCGGGCGATTGCCGACATGATCGTCACCGGCGCCCTCCTGCCGGGCGAGAAGCTCGACGAAATCTCGCTCGCCTCACGCTTCGAGGTGTCCCGCACGCCGGTGCGCGAGGCTCTGCGCGAACTCGGTGCCATGGGGCTTGTGGGGCGCGAGCCGAACCGCAGCGCCGTCGTCACCAACGTCACCGAGACCCATCTCCACTCGATGTTCGAGGCGATGGCCGAGCTCGAAGGTATTTGCGCGCGGCTCTCGGCGGAGCGGATGACGGTGGACGAGCGGCGAGCGCTGGAACTCGACCATCGCGGCTCGATGCGGCTGGTGCATTCAGGCGCGGAAGAGGAATACGCCGCGCACAATACCGAATTCCACACAAGGCTTTATCGCGGCGCCCATAACGACCACGTCTTCGAAATGGTGACCCAGACGCGGGCGCGGCTCGCCCCTTTCCGCCGCGCGCAATTCCGCCTGCCGGGACGCCTTGCGAAATCCTATGAAGAGCATGACCAGGTCGTCATGGCGATCATGCGCGCTGATGCGGTTGCGGCAGGGCAGGCGGCCTATTCGCATGTGGCGATCGTCAGCGACGCCAGCGCCGTGTTTGCGACGGCCGGGGAGTAGGCGGCCGTCGACGTCACCACCTCTTTTCCAGACAGCACTTTTGGCCGCGCGGATGAAAATCCGGCGGTTGCGTTCTGCGGGAGTGGGGCAGGCGGGGTATTTCGGAGTATTGGGTATTCAGGCTGTCCGCCTGCCCCGGCCGTTTTGCGGTTCCGGGGATTGTCAGGCCCCTTAAGCCGCTTCCTCGACCGTCACCGGAAACCGGACCTTGCGAGCCGGATGATGCGGCCGGTTCGCGAACCCGGTTTCCCATCCGATGACGGCAGGATTATGCGGGTCGTTGCGGGACGCGGGGACGGACGGGGAAGCGAATGAGGCTAAGTGCTTGAATGCCGGTAGGGGAATTTTTAGGAGGCGCCGAAAGTGTCCCCGTTTGGGGCGCTATTCTTTGGGTACCTTTTGGATCGTCGGGGCAAGTGAGCAAGGCCAAGGCACTTTCTGCGTCACCTTTGGTGATTGAGCGCCAGCCTCCAATTCCTCATTCCTGTGCTTGTCACAGGAATCCAGCCACGGCGCGTCTGCGCCGTGAGAAGAGTCTTTCGCACCCAAGGACTTGGGTGCACTGGATCCCTGTGACAAGCACAGGGATGAGGGAGTGTGTGGCGGCGGCTGGTTGAACGACCGAGAACTCCGCAGATTGCCGATCTGGTCGGCAGGCCTCTAAAGTCACCGCCCCGCCGAACGCGCCGAGACAAACACCTGCGGCTCGTAGGCAAAATCCTTGTCGAAGGGGTAGGTCGGCTTCAGCTTGCGGTGGCGTTCCAGGCGCTCGACGAACTGGTCGACGACGCCGGGCGACAGGGCCATCAGGTTCGGGTTGGCAATCGGCGCCAGTTCGGGCGAGAGATAGCCCGACTTCACGACGATGATCTTGGCGCCGTTTGGATCGAGGCCAAGGCGGGTGAAATCGGCGATGTAGTGGTAGGGGCGGCGTTTGGCGGAGAGGACCAGTTCGATGCCGCCGATCGTGACAACGGCCTGCCGGTCGGCAAGCTCGGACGTCTCGTGCAGGAACTGCACCTTCACTCTGGCCTGAACCGGCTTGCTGCCGATCGTGTCGAGCGAAGCGCCGATCGAGAGATCGAGTTCGGCGCTGATGCCGGCGGCATAGCAGGCCTCTGTCGCCGCCTTGTCGGCGATGCCGGCGAAGATGACGCCGGTTGCCTTTTTCGCGATCAGGTCGGCCAGCACTTCGGCGCGATCGCCGACACCGCCGCCGGTCGGATTGTCGCCGGATTCGGCAAGAACCACCGGAGCAGTCTTGGCGGCGATCGCTTTGTCGACGCACTCCTCAATCGAGCCGGTCTCGCAGCCGAACACGAATTTTTCGCGGGCATCCCAATAGGCTTTTGCGACGCGCCTGGCTTCCCGCTCAAGCACGGCGCGGTCGGTGCCGGTCATGATCGCGGCGGCGGTGCCGCGCGGTTCGTCGGCCCAGACGTAGCCGACCATCAGCGAGGCATCCCAGACGCCGTCGATCGCATCGATTTCCGGCATCATCTCGTAGAGGCTTTTGGCCGGCTCATCGACGGTCGAGGTGCGCTCGCCCGGCAGCACGACCGGGATCGGCGCCCAGAGCAGCACCGGCTTGACGCCGGTCTTCAGGCTTTCGACCAACATCTTTACCGAGCGGCGCATGGTCTCCTCGACATCGATATGCGGCGCGGTGCGGTAGGTGGAATACATGTCGAGCGCATCGATGATCCGCTGGCTGACATTGCCGTGCAGGTCGTAGCTGGCCGAGATCGTGCAGTCCGGGCCGACCAGATCGCGGGCGGCGGTGATCCAGTCGCCCTCGGCGTCCTCCATGCCCTGAACATACATGGCGCCGTGCATGGCCAGATAGAGACCGTCCAGCGGCAGCAACGGCTTCAGGCGATCGAGGAATTCGGCCTTGAAGCGCTCATAGGTGGAGCGGGAGACCGGGCCGCCGGCTATGGCGCGGCAATGGATGGTCGGCAGAAATTCGGCGTCGTAATCCTTGAGGAAGGCGAAATAGGGCGCTGCCGTCAGGTCGTCGCCGCGCACGACGCGAAAATCCTTTTCCTCGTTGAGGACGGGATTGTAGGTGCTGCATTCGATATGGATGCCGCCGACAGCGATACGCATGGGAAACCTCAGTTGGAGTTGGGGCCGATCAGGAAATTATGGGCCGCGATGCTGGCAGCGCCCCGCGCCCAGACATCGCCATCGACGCGCTTGATGCGGATCGGCGTCTGGCCGGCGTAACGCGGCAGCACGTTGGTTTCGATGGCCTGGTTGACCACCGTGCCGAACAGGCCGTCGAACGAGCCTTCGACATGGGTGATCAGGATCAGGCCGGGGTCGTTGATCTGGATGAGGTTGGCGATCGCCAGCCCGAGCGCCGAGCCGGCGCGGTGCAGGATGCGGATCGCCGCGGCGTTGCCGGTCGAGGCCTCGTATTCGATATCCGATAGCGAGGTGCATTCGAGCCCCTCGGCGCGCGACATTTCCTTGATCGCCTTCATGGAGGAGACGGTGTCGAGGCAGCCGCGCTTGCCGCAGCGACAGGGGGAACCGCCGGGCTCGATGGTGCAATGGGCGATCTCGCCGGCGCCGCCGTGATTGCCGCGATAGAGTTTGCCGTCGATGAAATGGGCACAGCCGATGCCATCGCCGAGCGAGACGACGCTGAAACTCTGGATTTCGCGGGCGCTGCCGAACAGCTTTTCGCTGACGGCGACAGCCTTTGCGTCGTTCTCGATGAAGGTTTCGACGCCGGAGCGTTCGCGGATGATCTTTGCGAGTGGCACGTCCTGCCAGCCAAGCAGGGTGGACTGCACGCAATTGGCCTGGGATTCATCGACGAAGCCCGACAGCGCGACGCCGATGCCCGAGAGTTTTTCCCGGGCGTCCGGATGGGCTTCGAGAAGGCTCGGCAGGCCCTCGGTGATCGCTTCGGCGATGACATGCGGATCGCGCGACAACGGCATCGACTGGCGGGCGATGATCTTGCCGTTGAGATCGCTGAGGATCATCGGCGCCGGGTCTTCGAGCAGCGAGATGCCGACGAAGAAGGCGCATTCCGGATGCAGGTCGAGCCGCACCGACGGGCGGCCCTGGCCGTAGACCGTCTCCGTCTCGTGCAGCACGCCGAGGTCGATCAGGTCGCGGGCAATGCCGCTCATTGCCGCTTTGCTGAGGCCTAGCAGGTTCGCCATCTCGGTCCGGCTGAGCGGGCCGGACTCGCTGATGACGCGCACAAGCTGGCGCTGGGAGGAGGTGAGCAGAGCGTTCAAGGCGGCTGTTTTTCTGTTTGTGAAGGTGGGTTGACACTAAGTTCAGAAAATGAACAAATCAACGCCAATAAATTATAAAAATGATCTAAGGCGGCAATGACCGCCCTCGTGTCAACAAAACCAAGGGTGAACGACCATGACCATGTTCCTGAAAAGCCGTCATTTCACGCTTGCCTGCGCGGTTGCCGGCAACCTCGTGTTTCCGATTGCGGCCAGTGCCGCGACGCTCAACGTGATGCAGACCGAAGCTCCGCGTTCCATGGATCCGGGTGACCAGACCGCGACCTATACCGCAGCCCTGCTCGACCCGATGTATGAAGGCCTCGTCAAGCGCGATCCCGACCTGTCGCTGAAGCCCGCGCTTGCCACCGAATGGTCGGCGGACGCTTCCGGTCTGGTCTGGACCTTCAAGCTGCGTCCGGGCGTAAAATTCCATGACGGCACGGCCTTCGATGCCGACGCCGTGGTCAAGAATTTCGCCCGCCACCTCGATACCAAGCGCGGCCTTGCCGCCAGCGGCCGGTTGCGCACCTTCCTCGAAGGTGTCACCGCCGTCGACCCGACGACTGTTCAGTTCAAGCTGAAGACACAATATCCGGCCTTCCTCGCGCTACTCACGACCGGTCCCTGCCTGATGGTCAGCCCGACCGCCGATGCCGCTGGCACGGTCGGCTCCAAGGCGGTCGGCACCGGTCCCTACAAGCTCCAGGAATACAAGTCCGGCGAATATGTGCTGCAGGCCAAGAATTCCGAATGGTGGGGCGGCGCGCCGAAGGGCGAAGACCAGATCAAGTGGACCTGGACCGGCGAGCCTTCGGTCATGAACATGGCCCTGCAGACGGGCGACGCCGATGTGATCAACCCGTTCCCGGCCGCCTTTGCCGCACAAGTCAAGGCAAACCCCGAGATGAAGCTCTCGACGACCGACGGGTCGGCCGTGTTCTGGGTCTCGCTCAACACCAAGCTGAAGCCGCTCGACGACGTTCGCGTCCGCCAGGCGCTGAACTATGCGACCGACCGCGAGGGCCTCGTCAAGGCGTTCATGAACGGTTATGCGACGCCGGCCAACTCGCCGCTCGCCCCGGTCACTCCCGGTTACGACAAGACGCTCAATCCCTATCCGTACAATATCGAGAAGGCCAAGCAGCTCCTGAAGGAGGCCGGTTATCCGGATGGTTTCGCGATGTCGACCATCGTGCAGGAGCAGGAATCGCGCATCGGCGAACTGCTGCAGGCGATGTGGGCCAAGGCCGGCGTCAAGCTGGACGTGCGCAAGATGGAAGGCGGCGTCTGGTCGAAGGCGGCTTTCCAGGATCCGGCCGGCAAGGAGAAGGACAATATCGGTTCGTCGATCGCTTCGTGGTCTTCCGGCGTCAACGGCGCCGACCTGCAGTTCCGCCCGCTCTATTACTCGAAGAGCGCGTCGCCGGCCGGCGCCAACCTCGGCTTCTTCACTGACGCAAAGCTTGACGAACTGATCGACAAGGCCGCCTCTACGCTCGACGAGAAGGCGCGCAACGCGATCTATGTCGATGCCCAGAGGCAAGTGAACGAGCAGGCTCCGCATGTTCTGCTCTATACCAAGCAGGACCTGTTCGCGACGCGCGCCAGCGTGAAGGGTGCCTGGGTCATTCCGGGCGGCCTGATCGTCGTGAAAGACGCCAAGAAGTAATATCAACAGTACGGCGGGTGGAGAAATCCGTCCGCCGTTTCCTTTTATGAAACATGGGGCCGGGAAACCGGGCTCCAGGACAGGCGCATGAAAGCCTATATCCTCAAGAAATTGCTGGCTCTGCCGTTGATCCTGGTCGGCGTTTCGCTGCTGGTCTTCGTGGCCATCCGCGCGCTGCCGGGCGATCCGGCGCGGCTGATGGCCGGACCCGAGGCGACCCAGGAGGCGGTCGACAACATGACCGTCCGGCTTGGCCTCGACCGCAGCCTGCCGGCGCAATATGCCTCGTTCGCCTATGGAGCGGTGAGAGGCGACCTCGGCACCTCGATCAAGTCGAAACTGCCGGTCGTCGCCGAAATTGCCGAGCGCCTGCCGTTCACCATCGGGCTCGCGATCACCGCCTATCTGATCGCCATCGGCATCGGCGTGCCGGCCGGGATGATTGCGGCGATCTACCGGCACGGCTGGCCGGACCAGTTCGTCATGATTCTTGCCATTGCCGGCGCCTCGATCGCCAATTTCTGGCTGGCGCTGATGGCGATGAATACGTTTTCCGTACAGCTCGGCTGGCTGCCGCTGCTCGGCGCCAGCTCGTGGAAAAGCTTCATCCTGCCGTCGATCACGCTTGCCGTGCTGCCGACGGCCGTCATCGCCCGCATGACGCGCTCCAGCATGATCGAGGTGATGAGCCAGGATTATATCCGCACCGCCTATGCCAAGGGCGTCTTGCCGAGGAACATCTACTGGAGCCATGCGCTGCGCAATGCGCTCATCCCGATCATCACCATCGTAGGCTTGAATTTCGGCAGCCTGATGGGCGGCGCTGTCGTGACCGAATCGGTCTTCAACTGGCCGGGTATCGGACGTTTCCTCGTTGATGCGGTGCGCTACCGGGATTATCCGGTCATCCAGGGCGTGACGCTGGTCGCGGTCACCGGCGTGGTGATGATGAATTTTCTCGCCGAGCTGCTGATCGCCGTCCTCAACCCGAAGATAAGGTTCGACTGATGGCGTCTATCGATACCGATATCGTACAGCGCCGGTCGGCGCTTCTGCGGGGACTTCGCTGGATGGCGACGCATCGCAGCATCACGTTGGGTAGCCTGTTGATCGGCATCATCGTACTCGCCGCGATTTTCGCGCCGCTGATTGCACCCGCGGACCCTTATATGCAGGACCTGCTGGCGACCATGGAGCCGCCGTCGCTGGCGCATCCGTTCGGCACCGACGACAACGGTCGCGACATCTTCGCCCGCGTCATTTTTGGAGCGCGCATTTCCTTGGCCGAGGTGGTTCTCGCCGTCGGGCTGGCGGTGCTGGTCGGCGTGCCGCTCGGCATCCTGTCGGGCATGAGCGGCCGTTATGTCGACCAGGCGATCATGTGGACGATGGACATCCTGTTTGCCTTTCCGGGCATCGTGCTCGCCATCCTGATCGTCAGCGTGCTCGGCACCAGTCTGATCAACCTTTTGATCGCCATTGCCATTTTCTCCGTGCCGGTCTACGCCCGGCTCAGCCGAAACCTGACGCTGGGCCTGAAGCGCATGGACTATGTCGAAGCCGCCGTCTCGCTCGGCATCTCGCGCCGCCGCATCATGAGCCATTACATCCTGCGCAACGCGATCGGGCCGATCATCGTGCAGTCGACGCTGACCGCCGGCACGGTCATCCTGTCGGCTGCAAGCCTGTCGTTCCTCGGCCTCGGCGCCCAGCCGCCGCTTCCCGAGTGGGGTGCGATGATGAGCGACGGCCGCAACTATCTTGGCCTCAACATCTGGATGTCGCTGTTTCCGGGTCTTGCGATCATGATCACCGTGCTCGGCTTCAACATTCTCGGCGACGGTCTTCGCGATCTTCTGGATCCGCGCAAATGAGCATCGCCGCCACACCCCGCACGACAGGCCAGCCAGCAATTGGCAGCGTCGGGCCGGCAAAGCCGGTCTTCTGCGTCGATATCGGTGGGTCGTTCATGAAATTTGCGGTCTCGCCGGCGCCGGGCGCGCTGGTGCCGTTGGAGAAGGTGGCGACGCCTGCCGCCAATTGGGACGATCTTGCGGCTTCTCTCGCGACGCTTATCGAGCGCAATGCGCAGGCGGGTGATCCGGCTTCGCCGCTGGCGCTGTCGATTGCCGGTCTCATCGATCCCAGAAGCGGCATCGCGACCTCGGCCAATATACCCTGCATTACCGGGCGGCGGATCGGCGACGAACTGTCTGCCATCCTCGGACGGCCGGTGCTGGCCGCAAACGACGCGGACTGTTTGACGCTCGCCGAGGCCAACGAGGGGGTAGGGCGAGGCCATGCGGTCGTCTTCTGCGCCATCATGGGCACCGGCATCGGCGGCGGGCTTGCGATCGACGGGCGGCTGGTGCGCGGGGCCGGCGGGGTCACCGGCGAGTGGGGTCACGGACCGATCCTCAACACGACAGTCGAGCTTGACGGCGAGACGCTGCATATTCCGCGTTTTTCCTGCGGCTGCGGCCAGTCCGGCTGCGTCGACACGATCGGTGGGGCGCGCGGCATCGAACGGCTGCATCATTTCCTGCATGGCTGCGAGGAGACGAGCTATCGGATCCTCGAGGATTGGCAGGTGGACGAGGCGAGGGCGGCAAGGACCGTCGCCGTCTATCTCGAACTGATCGCCGATCCGCTGGCGCTGTCGGTCAATGTCACCGGCGCCTCGATCGTGCCGGTCGGCGGCGGGCTTGCCTCGGTCACGCCGCTCATCGATGCGCTCGACCGGGCGGTGCGCAAGCGCATCCTCAACCGCTTCGATCACCCGCTGGTGACACCGGCGCTCCGGCAAGAGGATGGCGGGCTGGTCGGGGCCGCCGTGCTCGGCCATCAAAGCGCCGGCTACGGTCGCGAGAGTGCCGTTCAAGGTCATTAAAGCGCCTTTCAGCGGCGCCTGCTGTTACAAGAGTGCCGGTCATCAAGGAGACTGATCCTGTCCATCCTGCTCGAAGTCTGCGTCGATAGTCCCGAAGGTCTGGCGGCTGCCATTACCGGTGGCGCAAACCGCATCGAACTCTGCGCGGCACTCGATGTCGGCGGACTGACGCCGCCGCCGGGCATGATCGCGCTTGCCGCCAAGGCGCCGATCCCGGTCTATGCGATCATCCGGCCCCGCGCCGGCAGCTTCGTCTACGACGCCGACAACGAGGCGGCGATGATGGCGGATATCGATGCGGTGCGGGCGGCGGGCCTTGCAGGCGTCGTGATCGGCGCGAGCCGAGCGGACATGGCGCTCGACATGGGCTTGCTCAAACGACTGATGGCGCATTCACAAGGCCTTGGGGTGACGCTTCACCGCGCCTTCGATCTGGTGCCCGATCCGTTCGAGGCCCTGGAACAGGCGGTCGCGCTCGGTGTCGAACGCATCCTGACCTCCGGCCTCAAGGTCAGTGGGCCGGATGGTACCGAGATGTTGAAGATGCTGGTGGAGCGGGCGCGGGACAGGGTGTCGATCATGCCCGGCGGCGGCATCAATCTGTCGACTGTCGAACGGGTGGTTCGCGAAACCGGCGTGCACGAGGTCCACAGCTCCTGCCGCCGGCCCGTCGGAAGCACGGACGAACGCGCCGTTGCCTTCGGGTTCCAGGCGCCTGTTTCACATGAGACGAGCAGCGAGATCGTCCGGCAGATGCGCAGTTTGCTCGACGAATTGGAAGTGGCGCGGGACTGATTCTCAATCGTCTTCTGATCGGCAGGCACGACTTTGCGGCAGGTCGCCGGGGGACGATGACCTGCCGCTTAGCAGTGAGGGAGGATGTTACGAAATTGAGGAGATAGGCACTTCCATGGTCAGCGGACGGCCGCCACCGTCCGCTCATGCACTGCTATGCACTTTCGTTCACTGTCATGCGCAGAGGCTGCGGAGTGCTTCGTGCTTTTTGATCTCGATGCAACGAATGCTCCGCAGTTTGATAAGGCCGGCCGTCCGGAGTTTTGCGAAAACGCGCGACACCGTTTCGATCGTCAGGCCTAAATAGTCGGCTATATCAAGCCGGGTCATGGGTATGTCGAAATATTCGAGCCCGCCCTGGCGTTCCGCCATGTCGACGAGGAAGCCGGCGATCCGTTCCACCGCCGTCTGGCGGCCGATCATCATGATATGTTCCTGGGCGCGCAGCATGCCGCGCAGCGCCAGAGAAAGCAGTTCCGGCAAGGCCTGGTCGTTGGCAGCCCGGTTGATGGCACGCAAGCCCGTCGGGGCGATGGCTTCGGCAAAGAAACTATGGGTCCGGTCAGCCTCGAACCCGAAGGTTTCTCCGGCCAGATGGAAGGCGATGACCTGCCTCCTTCCGTCCGACAACAGGCGGTGGATCCGCACGGCACCGAATTCGACGTGATAGAATGTACCTGCCTTGTCGCCGGGAGCGTAGATTTCGGCACCGGCATTGAAGGTCGTCACGGTATTGGCCCGGAAGAGACCCGCGGCCTGGGGTGCGATCACGATCTGGCTCTTGGTGAGCTCCAACTTCGTGGCATGAGCGGCTGCGGTGTGCATGTTCACGTCTCCCCTTGCTGTAGTCTCAAGATGACAGAAGACGTGCAGGGAAAAAATTGGGTTGTATCACTAGGGGGATTTACGTAGGGGCGGGTGGCAGGACAGCTTCGATCCGGCTCAGGCCGTGAGCGCAAGGTTCTTGACGAGACCCAGAAGATCGGCGCCGTTGAACGGCTTGGCGAGGCTCAGGACCGGGCCGGCCTCGCCTTCGATAGGTGGAGACATGCCGTCGGTGAGCAGGATCACCGCCTGGCCCGACTGGAGCAGGCGCTGCAGGATATCGCTCGAGGAGCGCAGTACCTGGTCGTCGATGATCATGCAAAGCGTCGGACCGAGGATGGCGGCGCTCTTGCGCCAGGATTCATGCGCCTCGACCCGGTAGCCCTCTACCTCGAGTGCGAATGTCAACGACTGCCTGAGACCGAGATCGGGCGCGATGACGACTATGCTTCTCGCTTGTGATAACACCAAACTTCCCGCGCGGGTGGGGGCAGCCGGAGAGCCGCTCAAATCAGATATCTAGGGCCTGCCTGGGGAGTGGCGCTTTGCGATAGATCAAGAAATTCCAATATTTTTCCGCCGTTCAATTGGGGCCGAAACCGGCAGCGATCGCCATGCGAACGAGTTGCGGCAGGCTTTTCGCCTTCATCTTGGCCATCACGTTGGCGCGGTGCACCTCGACGGTGCGGGGGCTTATGTCGAGATCGTAGGCGATCGACTTGTTCGGCAGGCCGGCCACCACGGCGGCCAGCACCTGCCTCTCCCGGTCGCTCAGGCTTTCAAGCCGCGTCTGAACCTCTGCCAGGTCGTCCGTATCGAGCATTTTATCCGACAGCAGCTCGGCCGCCCGCTGGATCGCTTCGATGATGACCGTGTCGCCGAACGGTTTTTCGATGAAGTCGACGGCGCCTGCCTTCATCGCCTCCACCGCCATCGGCACGTCGCCGTGGCCGGTGATGACGATCGAAGGAATGCCGGTCCGGCTGGTGGTCAGCTTGCGGATCAGTTCGACGCCGGTCATGTCCGGCATCCTGAGGTCGGTGACCAGAACGCCGTTTCGCACACTCGGCGCGAACTGCAGGAAGGACGAGGCGGTTTCATGCATGCGCACGGCAAAGCCGTTCATGGTCAGCATGAAGGCAAGGGACTTTCTGACCGGCTCCTCGTCGTCGACGATATGGATCGTGTAGTCACCCGTCTGCATTCTCGCGTTCCTCCTTGTCGATCGGGAGTGTGAAACGGAACGTCGCTCCTCCGGCCTCATTGCGCGTCACCGTCATCTCGCCGCCATGCGCTTCGACGATGCGCTTGGAAATCGAAAGCCCTATCCCCATGCCGCCGGCCTTGGTGGTGACGAAGGGTTTGAAAAGCTGCCCGGCGATCTCTTCGGGAATGCCGGGGCCGGTATCCTGGACGATCACCTGGATCATGTCTTCGTCCTCCTGGAGGGTGCGGATGACCAGTTCCCGCCGCGGGCTGTCGCGCATCGCCTCGATGGCGTTGCGCATCAGGTTGGTAAGCACCTGCTGGACCTGAATGCGGTCAACGGTGACCATTTCCGGTCCTTGCGCGAACTCGAAAATCGCCCGAACACCTTTTTCGCGCGAACCGACCAGCGCCAGGGCTCCGGCTTCTTCTACCAGGCGCCGGATGTTCTCCGGCGCCTTTTCGGTCTCGCCCTTGGTCACGAATTCCCGGAGGTGCTTGATGATCCGGCCTGCCCTGAGTGACTGATGCGCCGTTTCTTCCAGCGCTTCGCGCATGCGCACCGCCACGGCTTCGTCCATGTCGCGCAAAAGGCGTGCGCAACCATGCACATAGTTGGCGATCGCCGAGAGGGGCTGGTTCAGTTCGTGGGCGAGGGTGGATGCCATTTCACCCATTTCGTTGAGGCGGGCGAGCCGTGCGAGTTCTCCTTGGATCTCCTGCAGGCGCGCGGCCGATTCCTCGCGTTCGGTCAGGTCGCGGACGAAGCCGGTGAAGAAGGTTTCCCCGCCGGTATGGGTCTCGCCGACAGCAAGCTTCATCGGGAAGGTCGAGCCGTCCTTGCGTCGCCCGACGACCACGCGGTCCATGCCGATGATTCGCTTCTCGCCGGTCCTCAGATACCTTTCCATATAGCCGTCGTGTTCGCGGCGGTAGGGTTCCGGCATCAGCATGCGCAGGTTCTGGCCGACCACCTCTTCTTCGCTGTAGCCGAACTGGCGGATTGCAGCGGCGTTGAAGGAGACGATCGTCCCGTCCCTTGTGCTGACGATGCTGGCATCGAGAACGGTGTCGAGGACGGAGCGAAGATGGGCTTCGCGGGAATCAGCCCTGGCCTGGGCTTTTCCGATCGCCTTTCGGGCGGAGTGAAGGATTTCGCCGAGCAGCGCGATCACCACGCCAATGAAGCTGAGCATGGCCATTTCCGAAAAAACGGCTCCCCGCGGCGTCAACTCCTTGATGATGTAGCCTGCCAGAACGGAAAGGGCCACCGCGAAAAGCGAGGCCCGCAGGCCACCGATAAGGGCGGCGACCAGGATCGGCGGAATGAAGAACGTGAAAGGCGCCCTTTCGTCGAGGACGCCATGCAGCGAAATGCGCAGCCCGAACGCGATCAGCACGCCGACGGTCGCAATGACATAAACCTCGGCGGGGGAAAACCGACGACTCAAGAAAGACTGAATATAGTCATCCTTCTTCTCGGCGAACGTCTTGGAAGCCATGATGCCTACCCGAAGCCGATCGTCTGCAGGAGGAACCCCATTCCTGTGTGCATCTGAAACCTGACAGCCTATCCTCGAATTCGTTCTAGCATGCGCGCGGATGCGGCGTCCAACGGCGGAAGCGGTTGTAGGTTAAAAAGCATATACTTTTGCGCGTTTATTTGTGCCGACGTGCGGGCGGATGCCGGCACGAATGAAGCGGCGACGGTGCGCCGCTTCCGCCTATGCAACGAACCGCGAGGCCAAAGGGTTCACTGCTGCGGGATATTGGCAACCTTGACGTAGCCGGCCCAGGCCGCGACCTCCTTCTTGAGGTACTCCTGACCTTCTTCCGGCGTCGAGACGAACACGTCGCCGCCCTGATCGGTCACGAACTTCCTGACGTCTTCCTGGCCGAGGACCTGCCTGGTCCAGCCATTGATCTTGTTGACGATATCCTTCGGGGTCGCCGAGGGAACCATCATCGCGAACCAGCCGACCTGATCCATCGGATAACCGGCTTCGGTCATGGTCGGAACGTCGGGAGCGCCCGGAATCCGCTTCGCTGAGCTGACGGCCAGCAGGCGGTAGCGGCCCTCGCGGAACTGCGACAGGGAGAAGACCGGATCCTGGGCAGCAAAGGCCATCGCACTGCTCAAAATGTCGTTCATCGAATCGGCGCTGCTCTTATAGGCGACCTCGACCGTTTCGAGACCGGCTTCCTGCTTGTAGATGGCTGCCAGCACCTTGCCCGACGTGTTGTTGACGGCATAGCTCGCGTTCGAGCCTTCCTTCTTCAGGTATTCGGTCAATTCCTTCATGGTCTTGATCGGGCTCGATACCGGAACAGCGATCATGTGCGGTTGCTTGTTGACGGTGGCCGCGACCTGCAGGTCCTTCACCACGTCGAAGGGCGGCGTCTTGAACATGTGCATGTTGCCGGCAACGGCGCTGCCGGTGTGGAAGAAGATCGTATAGCCGTCCGGCTTGGAGCGCGTGACGTACTGTCCGGCAATGTTGCCGCCGGCGCCGGGTTTGTTTTCGACGATGATGGTGGCGCCTGAGACTTTGGCGATCTTCTCGGCGAAAAAGCGGACGATGACGTCGGCGCCGCTGCCGGCCGGGAACGCGCAAA
This sequence comes from Neorhizobium sp. T25_13, assembly GCF_002968675.1. Classification (NCBI taxonomy): domain Bacteria; kingdom Pseudomonadati; phylum Pseudomonadota; class Alphaproteobacteria; order Hyphomicrobiales; family Rhizobiaceae; genus Neorhizobium; species Neorhizobium sp. T25_13. Next base: position 293,903 of record NZ_PVBI01000004.1, on the reverse strand, counting down.
TCATGCTGATGGTCTGATTTGGATAATCCGCCTGGGCCGCGGCCGGCGAAAGACCGAGGGCGCTACCGGCAACGGCGACCGATGCGGCAAGCATGAAACGACGAGTGACAGTCTGCATGAACTTCCTCCCATGGATGACCAGGTCTCGCAGTCGACGCCGGTCGGCCACACCTCCCCGATGCGACCTGATACAACATTGTATAATTATATTTGATTTAATCAACTGTTCTGGCTAAAAACCGTCCTACGCAGAAACGCGTTTTCGGGAGAGGAAGAATGACCGCCAATACGACAACTCAATCCGCCGCCGCGCTTGATCTCGACCGTTTCCGGTTGAAGAATTTCGTCGAGAGCCTGAGCGCCGACGAGCTCGAGATCCGTGAGGAGAAGGTCGATCTGGCCGATGTCGCGGCGATCCTGCAGAACAACCCGAAGGCCGTCTGGTTCAAAAATGCCGGCCCCGAAGGCCAGCAGCTGATCGGCAACGTGGTCGGCAGCCGCTCCCGTCTCGCAAAGGCTTTCGGGGTGCCCGCCGGCGACGTGGCGCTCGAGATGCGCCGCCGCCTGTCGCTGAAGCCGGAACTGGTGAAGCTTTCCGGTGACGAGGCGCCCGTGCAGCAGGTGGTGCTATCCGGCGCGGACGCCGACCTCCTCAAGCTGCCGGTCCACGTGCAGCACGCGCTCGATGGCGCGCCCTACATTTCCGCGACGATCGACTATACGATCGACCCGAAGGACGGCCGCTACAATTGCGGCATGCGCCGGCTGATGCTGCGCGGCCCAAAGGAAGCGGGCGTCGACCTGATTGCGCCGAGCGACCTGCGCGTCATGTACATGGCCGCTTCCGAGCGGGGCGAGCGGCTGAACGTTGCCTATGTGGTCGGCTGCCATCCGATCGACATGGTGTCGGCCACCATGAAGGAGCCGGTCGACGAACTGGAACTGATCTCCTCCCTGCGCGGGGCGCCGCTGCCGGTCGTCAAATGCGTCACCAACGACATCATGGTCCCGGCCGACGCGGAAATGGTCATCGAAGGCTATTTCGACGAGCGCGGTTACGTGGAGAAGGAAGGGCCCTACGGCGAATATCTCGGCTATTACGGCGTCGTGAAGACCAATCCGGTCTTCCATGTCACCGCCATCACCCACCGCAGGGACGCGCTCTTCCAGACCGCGACCATCAGCGGCAATCGCATGGACTTCACCGATACCTCCAACCTTGAAGCGCTGCGTATGGAGATGAACGTCTGGAAGACGCTCCGCGACGTCGTGCGCCAGCCGGTCGCCGTCTATGCGCCGGTCGCCGCCGGCGGCTCGATGAGCATGCGCTTCTCCATCCGCCAGACCTATCCGGGCGAGGCCCGTTCGGCACTCTATGCGGTTCTCGGCGCCGTCGGCGTCAAGAACGTCTTCGTCGTCGATCCGGATATCGACATCTTCGACGACAGCCAGATGGAATGGGCGTTCGGTACCCGCTTCCAGGCCGACCGGGATCTGGTGATCGCCACCGGCGTTCGGCTGTCGCCGCTCGATCCGTCGCTTCACGGCTCCCGCTCCGGCGCCAAGGCCGGCTACGACCTGACCTGGCCGATGCAGCATGCCCATAGCTGGGAGCTCGTCACGCCGCAGGCTCCGTCCTATCCCGGCAAGCGTTTTCCGTCGCTCGAAGCGGCTTTGAAGGATGGCGCCAAACATTTCGAGGAGTTGATGGCCGCCGTCGGCAGCCGCGATGGCCGCGAGGTCGTCCGCGAACTCGACACCTTTCGCTCCAAGGGGCTGGAGCGCGACGAGCGCGGCCGTTACTATCTTCCCCGATAGGATGATCCATTTCGGGACATTGTGCCTTACCGAAGCAGCCTTCCGGATGTAAATCCGGGAGGTTTTTCATTTTAAGTCGAGAAAGCTCTCTTACATCGGGCCGAACGGGCGAGGACCCCGTCAAACACCATTCATTTCTTGGGGGCGCCCCGTTATGCTTTCTCTAATGGATGGATTTCTATGGTAGTCCTACTACCCGCCCTCCTCTGGAGCAGAGATGTCTTACGCCGACAGCATCGATATTGCGGAGCGCAGACGGCTCGACGCTTTGGCGAACTACCGCATCGCGGGCTCCGGGCCTGAAAACCGCTTCGACCGAATCTGCCGTTTTGCCTCCGAGCTTTTTTCCACGCGCATGGCTTTCGTGACGCTGATCGAAGAGGATCGGCAATGGTTTAAAGCTTGTTCGGGTCTCGATATCCAGGAGACCGACCGATCCGAATCCTTTTGTGATCACACGATCCGCACGGACGATGTTCTGGTGGTGTCCGACGCCCGGCTCGATGTGCGGTTCTCCGGCCTGCCGATCGTCACAGGCGAACCATTCATCCGGTTTTATGCCGGTGCGCCGCTGATCTCGCCGGACGGTTTCCGGCTCGGAGCGCTGTGCATCGCCGACACGCAGGTGCGGGAAAGCTTTTCCGAACGGGAAAGGCGGACGCTCGCCGGCCTTGCCGCCATGGTCATGGAGCACATGGAATTGCGTCGCGAGGGCATACCGCAGGCGACGGCTGCCAACTTTGCGGATGCCACCGATCTCTCGCTGATCACCGTCGATCCCACCGGCCGGGTCGAGTTCGTCAACCAGGCGGCGCTCGATATGTTCGGTTTCAGTCGGGAGGAGATGGTCGGCGGCTCGCTCGACCTGATCGTGCCCGAACGTTTCCGCGCCGCTCACAACGCCGGTCTCGCGCGCGTGGCCGCGGGCGGCAATTCCATGCTCAAGGGCAAGACCGTCGAGATTTCGGCATGCCGCAAGGACGGCTCGGAGTTCCCGGTCGAGATGGCGCTTTCGATCTGGCACGATCAGCGCGGCGTCGGCGTGGGCGCCATCATCAAGGACATATCCGAACGCCGCGACCGCGACGTTCGGCTCCTGAGGCTGGCAAGCCAGGATACGCTCACCGGCTTGTGTAATCGGCCTCGTTTCGAAGACCTTCTGCGCGAGGAACTGGCGCGCAACCGGCCGCTCGCCGTGCTGCTCTTCGACCTCGACGGTTTCAAGGACGTCAATGATCGGCTGGGGCACGGCATCGGCGATTCCCTGCTGCAGGCGATCGGTGTCAGATTGCCGGCCGTTCTCGACCGCAACGTCACGGTCTCCCGGTTCGGCGGCGACGAGTTTGCCATTCTCATTCCCGGAACCGGGGATCCTCTCGTCGCCCAGAAAACTGCAAATGCGGTCATCGAGGCTTTCAAGATACCGTTCGAGGTTGCCGGGCACACGTTCCGCGTCGGGGCGAGCGTCGGCTTTTCGCTCGCGCCGAACCATGGTTCCGATTGCGAGGAGCTCATCGCCAGTGCCGACTTTGCGCTCTACCGGGCCAAGCAGGCCGGCGGCCGGGTCGTGCGCATGTTCGAACAGTCGATGCGCAACGAGACCCTGGCAAAGCGAATGCTGCGGGACGAACTGCTGCGGGCGCTGAACAAGAAAGAGTTGGTGCTGCACTACCAACCGCAGGTGACGCTAGACACCGGCGAGGTATTCGGCGTCGAGGCGCTCATCCGCTGGCAGCATCCGGAGCGCGGGCTCCTGTCGCCGGCGGCCTTTCTCCCGGCTCTGGAGCAGAGTTCGATCGCGCTCGACGTGGGTTTCTGGGTGCTGGACGAGGCGGGCCGCCAGATGGCCGCCTGGAATGCGGCCGGGTATCCGCCGATCAAGATGGGCATCAACCTGTTTCCCGCGCAGGTCCGGGCCGGCGATCTGGCGCGCAGCGTCATCGACCTGATTGCGCGCTATGCCCTCGATCCGAGGCTCCTGGAGATCGAGATCACCGAAACGGTCACGCTCAACGACGACGATCAGTCGCTCGAATCGATCCAGGCGCTGAGCGAACTCGGCGTCGGCATTGCTTTCGACGATTTCGGCACGGGCTATGCTTCGCTCGGCTCGCTGCAGCGTTATCCGCTGACGACGCTCAAGATCGACATGGGCTTCGTTCGGGACCTCCTGACCAAACCGCGCGATGCCGCCATCACCCGGGCGATGATCATGCTTAGCAAGGAACTGGGGTTGAAGACGATTGCCGAAGGTATCGAGACCGAGGAGCAGGAGGCGGCGCTTCGCCTGATGGGCTGCGAGGCGGGGCAGGGCTATCGTTACGGCAAGGCGATGCCGGCCGAGGAGGTTGCCCGGCTCTTCGTCCAGCCGATGGAAAGGCGGCGTATCGGGACCAAATAATTCGCCTCCTCCGGCACCAGGCAGTGCCGAAACCGGGAGCAAAATCGGGGCGTTAGGTGTCTTTTAGCGTATCGCGATAATCCCGTGGGAGATTTCCTCAACCCTCCTGATTTCAATTGTCAATATTAGCGGAAGCCCTATAACCTGTGATGCATTGGCATCAGGGACGGCGCATGTTCAGACTGACGGAGCTTTCCGAAATCGATCTGAATCAGTTGTTTAATCTCTCACCCAATCCCTATGTCATACTCGACCGGGAATTGCGGCTTGTCGGAATGAACGACGCTTATCTGGCGGTGACGGGGCGCAGCCGTGAAGAGCTTGTCGACCGTACCATGTTCGATGCGTTTCCAAGCGAACCGGATTCTGTCCCGGGCCGGCTGCTGCGCCAGTCCTTCGCCAAGGTCCTTTCCACCGCCGAGGTTGATCACCTGCCGCTCATTCCCTATCCGATCCCAGGTCCTGATGGAGAGCTCGAGGATCGTTACTGGAGCGCAACCCATACGCCGATCAAGGACGAGGCGGGGCGGCTGATCTTTATCCTGCAGCATACGGTGGACGTAACCGAACTTCACCTGCTGCGCAGCCGGTCCGCGGGCGACGGCGTACTCAAGGTGCATACGGATCTGATGCGCCGGGCCGATGCGGTTCAGGGGCAGAATGCCGCGCTCGGCGAGGAGCGGGAATATCTGCGCATGCTGTTTGAGCAGGCGCCCGGCTTCATGGCCGTGCTGCGCGGCCCGGAGCATATTTTCTCGATCGTCAACAGGTCGTACCGGACGATCGTCGGCCGCGAGGACCTGATCGGCAAGACGGTGCGCGAGGCACTGCCGGATATTGCCGGCCAGGGCTTTTACGAATTGCTCGACGAGGTTTACCGGACGGGTACTCCCTATAGCGCCTATGGCGCGCGGGTCGTTCTCCAGCCCTCTGAAAGCGTTCAGCCGGAAGAGCGCTTTCTCGATTTCGTCTATCAGCCGATCCGCGATCACGACGGGATGGTCAGCGGCATTTTCGTGCAGGGCCAGGACGTTACGGAGCTTCGCCGTGCACAGGAGGCGGCCCGCGAAAACGAGGACCGTTTCAGGACGCTTGCCCAGTCCTTGCCGACACATGTGTGGACGGCGACGCCGGATGGCCGGATGCAATGGTGCAACGACCAGATCTTCACCTATAGCGGCCTGGAGTCCTTCTATTTCGACAGGGAGCGGCGCTCCGAGATGCTCCATCCGGATGATTCGCCCCGGATTGCCGCTGCCTGGGGCGAGGCCTTGCGCACCGGAAGCCGGCTGGAGACGGAAATCCGCCTTCTCCGCCACGACGGCGTCTATCGCTGGTTCATCAGCCGCGCGGTGCCAATCAAGAATGCCGAGGGCGAGATCACCCTCTGGGTTGCCACCAATACCGATATCGACGAGCAGAAGAAGACAGAATCGGAGCTTTCGAGCCTTGCGGAAACCCTCGGCCACCGCGTCGAGGAAAGAACGATCGAGCTCGAGCGGACGCAGGAAGTGCTTCGCCAGAGCCAGAAGATGGAGGCGATCGGCAATCTCGCAGGCGGCATCGCCCACGATTTCAACAATCTCCTGCAGGTGATCACCGGCAATCTCCAGCTCCTCGGCCGGGAATTTGCCGGCAACGAAGTTGCCGAAAGGCGGTTGAACAGCGCGCTTGCAGGGGCTTCGCGCGGCGCCCGGCTTGCCTCGCAGCTTCTCGCCTTCGGCCGCCGCCAGCCGCTTTCGCCGAAGGTGATCAATCTGAGCCGCCTGATCCGCGAGATGGACCATCTCCTGAGGCGCAGCCTCGGCGAAGCGATCGAGATCGACACGATCGTGGGCGGAGGGCTGTGGAACACGCTTGTCGATCCGAGCAATGTCGAGAATGCGCTCCTCAACCTCGCGATCAACGCACGCGATGCGATGAACGGGCAGGGCAAGCTGACGATCGAACTCGGCAATGCCTACCTCGATGACGAATATGCGAGCCGCACGTTCGACATCGAGGCCGGCCAATACGTGATGCTGGCGGTCACCGATACCGGTACGGGCATGACGGCCGACATTCTGAGCAAGGTCTTCGATCCCTTCTTCACCACCAAGCCGGAGGGCAAGGGGACGGGGCTCGGCCTGTCGATGGTCTACGGTTTCGTCAAACAGTCCGGCGGCCATATACGGATCTACAGCGAGCCGGGAAACGGCACCACGGTGCGGATCTATCTTCCGCGATCGATGGAGGACGAGGATGTGGTCGCCGAAAATACCGGTGGCGCTGCCCTCGGCGGAAACGAGACGATCCTGGTCGTCGAGGACGACGAAGCAGTTCGGGAAATCACCGTCAGCCTGCTTGCCGAACTGGGATACCGGGTCCTGCGGGCCAAGGATGCCGACAGCGGGCTCGCGATCATCGAAAGCGGTGTGCCGATCGACTGCCTGTTCACGGACGTGGTGATGCCGGGCCGGTTGAAAAGCCGCGATCTCGCCAAAAGAGCCAAGGAGCGGCTGCCGCATCTCGGCGTGCTGTTCACCTCGGGCTACACTGAAAATTCGATCGTGCATGGCGGGCGGCTCGACCCTGGCGTCAATCTCCTGAGCAAGCCCTATACGCGGGAGGCGCTCGCCCGAAAAATCCGCCAGGTGATCGATCAGAATCGGCAGGCTCCACAGCCGCGCTTACCGGAAAGCGCTTCGGGGGCGGGTTTGGCCGATGCAAGTTCGGCCGAGGCAGCGTCGGCCAAACCTGCCGTCGAACAACCATCGGCGCCGGACTTACCGATCTCCGTTCTGCTGGTGGAGGACGAGGCGCTGATCCGCATCTCGACGGCCGATTTCCTGCAGGATGCGGGCATGACCGTGATCGAGGCCGGATCGGCTGCCGAAGCGCTTGCCGCGGCCGCTAGCGATCGCGTCGACATTCTCGTCACCGACGTCCATCTGCCGGAAATGAGCGGCTTGCAGCTCGCCTTGAAATTGCGCGAAACGCTGGCCGATCTGCCGGTGATCTTCGCGACCGGCGACCGCAACGTGCCGGGATCGGAGACGCTCGGCAATACCGCGCTGATTACCAAGCCCTATGACTACGAACTGCTGACGACCCGCATCCGGGCAATGGTGACGCCGCGCTCGGGCGAGTGATCCGCATTATCTCCGATGCCTTGCCGCTATTCGTCTTTCAAGCCCGCGGCCACTTCGGTCTTGCGCAGCAGCCAGAGGACGATGATGCCGGCGCCGGTCGCCGTTACTGCGACGATCCACATGCCGAGGCCAACGCAAAGGCCGATCGCGCCCGACAGCCACATGCTGGCGCCGGTGGTCAGGCCCTTCACGTCGCCGCGCATCTGGAAGACGACGCCGGCGGCGAGAAAAGCGATCCCGGCGGTGACGGCCTCGATAAGACGGATCGGGTCGATCTGGACCGTATCGGGATGGTTTCCGAATTCATGCATGATCTGTAGGCCGGCGAGGGTAAACACGGCGGATGCGAGGCCGATCAGCATGTTGGTGCGCAGGCCGGCGGAATTGTTGCGGAACTCGCGTTCCAGGCCGATCAGGCCGCAGAGGAGTGTTGCGCCGACCAGCCTCACCAGAAGCACTTCGATCGCAACGGGCGCCTCGTGCGAAAACTCTTCCGCGAGAACGTTGAGCATGGTTCACGATATCCCGATGTTACAACTCGGTGACACGGGAAACTGACGCAGGCATGGATAGTTCCGTCACCACGGGGTGACGTGACGGCATGCCTCAGATACGCCCCTCGGCCTCGGCGATGACCTTCGTCAGGCTGCCGTTTGCCGGAAAGAGCGGAATGAGGCAGGCCTGCAGGGCGTGATAGATATCGCCCTTGCCGGGGAAGAGGGTGTGGGCCGGGACGAGATCCTCGGTCAGTTCCTCGTGCCAGCCGCCGTTCTTGTGATCTATGAAACGGTTGGCGATCGTGCCCCAGATCCGCCGGTAGCTGTCCTCGTAGAAATCGTCGGCCGGCAGGTGCTCATTGAGGAAATGCGCGGCACCGGCTGCCTCGCAGATCGGCCACCAGAGCTTGTTGGTCTTGGCGGGTTTGTCGTTCCAGTCGAGCGTATAGAAGAAGCCGCCCTTCTCTTTGTCCCAGCCCAGTGACATGGACTGGATGAACAGCGATTTCGCCGCATCCGGCATCCAGCCGTGCTTCTTGTCCCCGAGTGTCCAGAGCTGCAGCAAGAGGCGCGACCATTCCAGCCAGTGGCCGGGCGTGGTGCCGGCGGGGCGGAACATCTCGTCGGGGTGGTAATAGTCCTTGTCGATCGTCCATTCCGGATCGAAATGTTCGGCGACCCGGAACCCGACGCTGCCGGCGGAGCGGCGGATGACGAGGTCGGCGATGCTTTCCGCCTTGTCGAGATAGGCCTTCTCGCCGGTCGCTTCGAAAGCGGCCATCAGCGCTTCGGTGAGGTGCATGTTGGAATTCTGGCCGCGATAGCTGCCGCCGTCGATCGGCGACCAGTCGCGGGCGAATTCTTCCGCGATCGCGCCATGGCGCGGTTCCCAGAACTTAGTTTCGAGGACCTCGCTTATGTCGGCAAGCATCTTGTCGGCGAGAGGATGGCCGGCGACCTTTGCCGAGGAGGCGGCGAGTAGCACGAAGGCGTGGCCGTAACCCTGCTTGGCCGAATCGGCTGCGCCGTCATCGTTGACCTGCCAGAAATAACCGCCATATTCGCTATCGCGATGGCGCTCCCAGAGAGTGCGCATGCCGTGGTCGATGATATCGCCGGAGCCTGGCCGGCCGAGCAGGTAGCCGATCGAGAAACAATGGACCATACGCGCCGAGGCATGGATGCCCCGCGTCGGATTGGCGCCGCCAAGGGCCAAGCCCTGGTCGTCGAGATCGAAGAAGCCGCCCTTTGGGTTCATCGCCCGGTACTGGAAAAAATCGAAGAGCCCGTCGGCCTCGTTCAGGAGCCAGCGACGATGATAGGGAAGGCTCGCCCACTTGGCTTCTGTCTGACCGGTGTCGCTCATGAAAACCTCGGAATCGCTACGGCGGCGCATTGGGATCAGAACGCCTATAACGCCCGGCCGGTTTCATGTCATCGACTATTCTATATCGCACGACATGCTGGTTATATATTGACATAAACATATCTTTATGCGGTTATTGAGCCATCCGGAAATGATGAAGGGCAGTGCCATGTTCGACGAACTCTTTGGTCCCGAAGCCGCCGCGCGCGATGGCGCGGAGATTCTCTCGGCACTCAAGGCCGCGGCTCGTGAGCGCATCCTCATCCTCGACGGTGCGATGGGCACCGAAATCCAGGGCCTGGGTTTTGACGAAGGCCATTTTCGCGGCGAGCGATTTGCCGGATGCGCCTGCCACCAGCAGGGCAACAACGACCTCCTGATTCTCTCGCAGCCGCAGGCGGTCGAGGAAATCCATTATCGCTACGCCAAGGCCGGCGCCGATATCATCGAGACCAATACGTTCTCGTCGACCCGCATCGCCCAGGCCGACTATCAGATGGAGAACGCGGTCTACGACCTGAACCGTGACGGTGCGCGGCTGGCCCGGCGTGCGGTGCTTCGGGCGCAGAAGGAAGACGGTCGCCGCCGTTTCGTGGCCGGCGCCATCGGCCCGACCAACCGGACGGCCTCGATCTCGCCCGACGTCAACAATCCCGGTTACCGGGCGGTGACATTCGACGACCTGCGGCTAGCCTACGGCGAACAGCTCGACGGGCTGATCGACGGCGGCGCCGACATCATCCTGATCGAGACGATCTTCGATACGCTCAACGCCAAGGCCGCGATCTTCGCCTGCGCCGAGCGTTTCGAGGCGAAGGGCATCCGCCTGCCGGTGATGATCTCCGGCACGATCACCGACCTTTCCGGCCGCACGCTGTCCGGCCAGACGCCGTCGGCCTTCTGGTCCTCCATCCGTCATTCGAAGCCCTTCACGGTCGGCCTCAACTGCGCGCTCGGCGCCGATGCGATGCGGCCGCACCTGCAGGAACTCTCGGGCGTCGCCGACACGTTCATCTCCGCCTATCCGAATGCCGGCCTGCCGAATTCGTTCGGCGGTTACGACGAATCGCCTGATGACATGGCTCGCCAGATTGAAGGGTTTGCGGCGGAAGGCCTGGTCAACGTCGTCGGCGGCTGCTGCGGATCGACGCCGGAGCATATCCGCGCGATTGCCGAAGCGGTCGCGCCGCACAAGCCGCGCGAAGTGCCGGAACACCGGCCGTTCATGTCGCTTGCGGGCCTCGAACCCTTCGAGTTCACCAAGGATGTGCCGTTCGTCAATGTCGGCGAGCGCACCAACGTCACCGGCTCGGCCAAATTCCGCAAGCTGATCACCGCCGGGGATTTTACCGCGGCGCTGGCGATTGCCCGCGACCAGGTGGAAAACGGCGCGTCGGTCATCGACATCAACATGGACGAAGGCCTGATCGATTCGCAGCGGGCGATGGTCGAATTCGTCAACCTGATCGCCGCAGAGCCGGATATCGCCCGGGTGCCGATCATGCTCGACTCGTCCAAGTTCGAGATCATGGAAGCGGGCCTGAAATGCGTGCAGGGCAAGCCGGTCGTCAATTCGATCTCGATGAAGGAGGGCGAGGAGAAGTTCATCGCCCAGGCCAAGCTGCTGCGCAACTATGGCGCGGCCGTCGTGGTCATGGCCTTCGACGAGCAGGGCCAGGCCGACACCTACGAGCGCAAGGTGGCGATCTGCGAACGCGCCTACAAGCTCCTGACCGAGGAAGCGGATTTCCCGCCGGAAGACATCATCTTCGACCCGAACATCTTTGCGGTGGCCACGGGTATCGAAGAGCATAACAGCTACGGTCTCGCCTTCATCCAGGCGACGAAGACCATCCGCGAGCGCATGCCGCTCGTGCATATTTCAGGCGGCGTCTCGAACCTCTCCTTCTCGTTCCGCGGCAACGAGCCGGTGCGCGAGGCGATGCATGCGGTGTTCCTCTATCACGCCATCCAGGCGGGCATGGACATGGGCATCGTCAATGCCGGCCAGCTGGCGATCTACGAGAACATCGATCCGGACCTGCGCGAGGCCTGCGAGGACGTCGTCCTCAACCGCCGCGACGACGCCACCGAACGGATGCTCGATATCGCCGAACGCTATCGCGGGACCGGGGCCAAGGAAGCCAAGGAGAGAGATCTCGCCTGGCGCGAATGGCCGGTGGAGAAGCGCCTTTCGCATGCGCTCGTCAACGGCATCAACGAGTTCATCGAGGGCGATACCGAGGAGGCGCGTCAGAATGCGGAGCGGCCTCTGCATGTGATCGAGGGCCCGCTGATGGCCGGCATGAACGTGGTCGGCGACCTGTTCGGCTCGGGCAAGATGTTCCTGCCGCAGGTGGTGAAATCCGCCCGCGTCATGAAGCAGGCCGTCGCCGTCCTTCTGCCCTACATGGAAGAGGAAAAGCGCCTCAATGGCGGCGACCAGAAAAAATCGGCCGGCAAGGTGCTGATGGCGACCGTCAAGGGCGACGTCCACGATATCGGCAAGAACATCGTCGGGGTCGTGCTCGCCTGCAACAATTACGAGATCATCGACCTCGGCGTGATGGTGCCGGCGACCAAGATCCTGGAAACGGCGATTGCCGAAAAGGTCGATATCATCGGGCTTTCCGGCCTGATCACTCCGTCGCTCGACGAGATGGCGCATGTGGCTTCGGAAATGGAGCGCCAGGGTTTCGACATTCCGCTTCTTATCGGCGGCGCGACGACCAGCCGCGTGCATACCGCGGTCAAGATCCACCCGCGCTACAATCGCGGCCAGGCGATCTACGTGACGGATGCCAGCCGCGCGGTCGGCGTCGTGTCCGCGCTTCTGTCCGAGGACGGAAAATCGAACTATATCAGCACGGTACAGGCGGAATATGCCAAGGTTGCCGCCGCACATGCTCGCTCGGAGGCGGAAAAGACACGTCTCCCGATCGCGCGTGCGCGGGCCAATGCCGAAAAGATTGATTGGTCGTCCTATCAGCCCAAGAAGCCGCAGTTCACCGGCACGAAGGTGTTCGAGACCTACGATCTCGCGGAACTGGCGAAATACATCGACTGGACCCCGTTCTTCCAGACATGGGAACTGAAGGGCCGTTTCCCGGCGATCCTCGAAGACGAGAAGCAGGGCGAGGCGGCACGCCAGCTTTATGCGGACGCCCAGGCGATGCTCGACAAGATCATTACGGAAAAATGGTTCCGGCCGCGGGCGGTGATCGGCTTCTGGCCGGCCAATACGGTGGGAGACGATATTCGCGTCTACACGGATGAAAGCCGCGCGGAAGAACTCGCGACCTTCTTCACGCTGCGACAGCAGCTTTCAAAGCGGGATGGCCGCCCGAACGTGGCGTTGTCGGACTTCGTCGCACCCGTCGCGACCGGCCTGGAAGACTATGTCGGCGGTTTCGTCGTCACGGCCGGCATCGAGGAAGTGGCGATCGCCGAGCGGTTCGAACGGGCGAACGACGATTATTCCTCGATCCTCGTCAAGGCGCTTGCCGACCGCTTCGCGGAAGCCTTCGCCGAATGCATGCACGAACAGGTCCGCAAGGAGTTCTGGGGTTATGCGGCCGACGAGACGTTCTCGGCGGAAGAGCTGATCACCGAGGCGTATCACGGCATCCGCCCGGCGCCAGGTTATCCGGCCCAGCCCGATCATACGGAAAAGGCGACGCTGTTCCGGCTGCTCGACGCGGAAGAGGCGACCGGCGTCGTCCTGACGGAAAGCTACGCGATGTGGCCCGGTTCGTCGGTCTCCGGCCTCTATATCGGCCATCCGGCATCCTATTATTTCGGCGTCGCCAAGATCGAGCGCGACCAGGTCGAGGACTATGCCAAGCGCAAGGGAATGTCGGTCGAGGAAGTGGAGCGCTGGCTCGGGCCGGTCCTCAACTACGTGCCGGTGTCCGGCCAGGATGCGGTCGACGACGCGGCCTGAGGAGGCTGCCGCCAGATACGGCTCAAATGCAAAACGGCATCCGCGAGGATGCCGTTTTCGTCTGCGGACCGTCAGTCCTCCGCGATCAGTCGCGGATGATCAGGAAGTCGTGGGCGTTGAAGCGCAGCGTCAGGGTTTCGCCCGACTGCGGCAGGACCGCGTCCGGCGAATTGAACATGTCGAAGGAAATCTGGTTTCCGCCGACATCGAGCTTGGTGCGGATGACCGAGCCCAGGAAATGCGAGGAGAGGACCTGGCCGGTGAGCGACGTGTCGCCCTTGGCATTTTCCAGGAGCGAACCGGCTTCCGGGCGCAGCGCGATCGACAGCTTGTCGCCGCCCTTCAGCGCGCCGATCGATTCCCTCAGCCTGATGGTGTTTTCGCCGACCTTGACGGTGTTGGCCGCCGGATCGACGACGGTCGCCTCGATGATGTTGAGCGTGCCGACGAAGGAGGCGACGAAACGGGTGGTCGGACGATTGTAGATTTCCGACGGCGTGCCGATCTGGTCGGCGCGGCCGGCATTCATGACGACGACTCGGTCGGAGATCGACAGGGCCTCTTCCTGGTCGTGCGTCACGAAGACGGTGGTGATGCCGAGCTGGCGCTGGATTTCACGGATCTCCTCGCGCAATGACACGCGGATCTTGGCATCGAGCGCCGACAGCGGCTCGTCGAGCAGCAGGACCTGCGGCTTTGGCGCAAGCGCGCGGGCAAGCGCCACGCGCTGCTGCTGGCCGCCGGACATCTGGTAGGGATAACGGTCGGCCAGATGGTCGAGGCTGATCAGCTTCAGCATTTCCTTGACGCGCGTTTCGATCTCCGTCTTGGACTTGCCGGCGACCTTCAAACCGAAGGCGACGTTGTCGAAGACGTTCATGTTCGGAAACAGCGCATAGGCCTGGAATACCATGCCGATATTGCGCTGATTGGTCTTCAGCGCGTTCTGGTTCCGGCCGTTGATCGAGATCGCACCGTCGCTCGGGCTTTCGAACCCGGCGATCATGCGCAGCACGGTCGTCTTGCCGCAGCCCGAGGGTCCGAGAAAGGAGACGAACTCGCCCTTCTCGATGGACATGTTGAAGTCCTTGACGACCTGCGTCGGGCCGAAACTCTTCTTGATACTTTCGAGAACGAGGAACGACATCAAAATTCCTTAAGGCCTGGCCGGCGACAATTTGCCGAAGCGGGAAACGAGCTGGATCAGACCCATCGAGAGCCAGGTGATCGCAAACGCAATGACCGCCAGCGCAGAAGGCTCGTAAGCCTTGTTGGCGCCGACGAGCTGGAGATAGGGACCGAAGGCCGGACGGTTGAGGAGGGCCGCCATGGTGAATTCGCCCATGACGATCGCAAACGTGATGAAGGCGCCCGAGAGCACGCCCGACATGACGTTCGGGAAAATGCAGCGGAACATGATCGTCGGCCATTTGGCGCCGAGAATTTCGGCCGCCTCCGTCAGCGTCCGTACGTCGATGGTCCGCATCGCGGTATCGACCGAACGGTACATGTAGGGAAGTGCCAGGGTCACGTAGGAGAAGGTCAGCAGGATGTTGGTGCCCTGCGTCGAGCCGGTGAACGGGATCCAGGACGAGGAATTGTAGAGACGCAGGTAGCCGAACACGATGACGATCGCCGGAATGACGAGCGGCAGGAGCGTGATGAATTCGACGACCGGCCGCATCTGCGGCAGGCGCAGCCGGACCCAATAGGCGGTCGGCACGATGAGGAACATGCCGACGACGATCGTCACCAGCGCCATCAGCATTGAGAAGCCGAAGGTGGCGCGGAACTGAGCGTCCGTAAACACCGACTGGTAGGCATCGAAGGAATAGACGCCGCGCCGCATGCGCAGCGAGAACTCGAACGTGCCGATCAGCGGCACGAGGAAATAGATGGCGCCGATGGCGATCGCGATCCAGGCGAAGATCTTGTGCGCCTTCATTTCTGCCACCGTTCGGCGCGGCTGCGCAGCCAGATATAGAGGATGTTGGAAATGCCGGTGATGACGATCATGCCGAGGGCCAGGGCATAGCCGAGATTGGGATTATGCAGCACGTCGCCGCGGATCTGGGCGTAGAGCAGGATCGGCACGATGTTGAGCGAGGCACCGGTCAGCGCAAAGGCGGTCGCAATCGCGCCGAAGGCGTTGGCGAAAAGGAGGAGCGTGGCGCCCATCAGGCTCGGCCAGAGGATCGGCAGCACGACCATGCGCCAGTATTGCCACGTGGATGCGCCGAGGATTTCGGACGCCTCGCGCCACTCCTTCTTCAATCCGTCCAGCGCCGGCGTCAGGATCAGCACCATCAGCGGGATCTGGAAGAACATGTAGGTAATCGTCAGGCCGAAGAAGGAGAGGAGGTTGAAGCCCGTCGAATAGAGATTGAAGCCGAACCAGTCCCGCATGAAGATCGTGACCAACCCGGTCCGGCCAAGTGTCGCCAGGAAGGCGAAGGCGAGCGGCACGCCGGCGAAGTTCGAGGCAACGCCCGAAAAGGTCAGCAGGCTGGAGCGGATCCAGGACGGCACGCCGCCGAGCACGACTGCCCAGGCGAGGAAAAAGCCGATCAACGCGCCACCCAGCGCCGAGGCGACGGATACCCGGATGCTGATCCAGTAGGCGCTCAGGATGGAAGGCGAAAAGAGATCGACAATGTTCTGAAACGTGAATTCGCCGGCCGGATTGAAGAAGGCGCCGACGATCAGGTAGAGCGTCGGAACGATCAGGAAGGCAAGCGCGAATACCATGAACGGCACGATGCCGAGCCAGTCGATGACTGTCCGGCGATCGATGAATGACGTGGAAGCGGTGGTCATGAATGCTGGCCATCCAGGGGGAAACGGGAAAGCTCCCACGCCGGGCGGCGCGGGAGCTCAGTCTTGTTCCGATTACTTTGCGACGTTGGCGCCGACTACGCTATCCCATTTCTTGGTAATGGTTTCCTTGGCGGCAGCCTGCTGGGCGAGCGTCGGGAATACGGCCTTCTCATAGGCCGCTGCCGGGGGCAGGGCGTCGAGCAGGTTCTTCGGGATCTTGTTGTTCTTGGCAAGATCGTTGAAGCGGATCGGGTGGCAATATCCCTTCAGCCAGCCGAGCTGTCCTTCGTCGGAATAGAGGTATTCCATCCACAGCTTCGCAGCGTTCGGATGCGGAGCGAAAGCGGAGATCGCCTGGACGTAGACACCTGCTACGACGCCGGTTGCCGGAACCACGACTTCGAAGGGCGGGTTGCCCTTCAGGCTCTGGCCCCAGGACAGGGCATTATAGTCCCAGGCGATGATGATCGGCGTGGTGCCCTGCGCGAACGGCGCGGCCTTGCCGGTCACCGGAACGAAGTTGCCCTTCTTGTTGAGTTCGGCGAAGAACTTCAGGCCTTCGTCGCCGGCCTTGGCGGAGTCGCCCTTGGCGCCGGAAAGGCCGGCAGCGAAAACGCCCTGGACGGCCTGGTTGGCGCTG
The DNA here is from genome assembly GCF_002968675.1 of Neorhizobium sp. T25_13. NCBI lineage: Bacteria > Pseudomonadati > Pseudomonadota > Alphaproteobacteria > Hyphomicrobiales > Rhizobiaceae > Neorhizobium > Neorhizobium sp. T25_13. The sequence continues at coordinate 277,290 of NZ_PVBI01000004.1, read as the reverse complement.
CGCGGATCGCCGGCGAGCGCGACGGCATTGGCGTAGTCGGACCTCAGGAGATCAGGCCAGTCCTTCGGCGACGTCTTGACGAGGTCCTTGTTCACCAGGAAAGCCAGAACGCCGTAGTAGTCGCCGTACCAGTAGCCGTCTGCATCCTTGGCGTCGGCCGGGATCGAATCCCAGGTGGAGACCTTGTAGGGCTGGATCAGGCCTTCAGTCTTGGCAGACGGGCCGAACGAAAGGCCGACGTCGATGACGTCGGGAGCCTGCGGGCCCTTGTTGCCCTTGTTGGCCTTGATCGCTTCGATTTCGTCGCCCGAACCGGCATCAGGGTTCAGTTCGTTGACTTCGAGGCCGTACTTCGCCTTGAAGCCGGCGATGACGTCGCCGTAACCGCACCAGCTATGGGGCAGGGCGATCGTGGTCAGCGTGCCTTCCTTCTTGGCGGCTGCGATCAGCTCGGCGCTCGGCTCGGCGGCGGCAATGGCGGTGGAGGCGATGACGATGGCGGTCGTCAGGGAAAGAAGACGTTGGGTCTTGTTGAGCAAGGTATCCTCCTAGGGGTTCAGGTAGTCCGGATCGTTTCGGCGCGACTCGTAGAGCCAGTTCATGTATCGTATGTGACAGCCCGGAGGATGAGCATTTGCTCATAAACCCCCGGATTGCCGGCATATTTCTTGACCCGACAATCAGTCGGGACGGCTCTGGCGGCCCGGCCGGCGGAACAGCATCGTCCGCTCGAAAAGACCTTCCAGAGAGTTCATGCGTTCGCGGGTCTCCTCCCATGTCGCGCTCTGGACCGCCTCGATCAGCGCCTCGACGACGAAGAGAGTAATAACGGAGCTGTCCCAGGCCGAGGGTGCCTCGATCCGCACCTTGAACGTATGCTGCGCATGTTTGGCAACGGGCGAGGCCCAGACGTCGGTCAGCAAGATGATGACGACGCCGTTGGCCCGTGCGGCCTCCGCCAGCGTCGCCATCTCCTGCTCGTAGCGGCGGATGTCAAAGATCACCAACACGTCGCCGGCGCTCATGTTGAGAACATGCTGCGGCCAGGAACTGGAATTGGTGGAGATCAGCGTCGTCCTGGGACGGATGACCTGCATATGCGTGAAGAAGTATTCGGCCAGCGCCCCGGTGATGCGGCCGCCGACGAAATAGATGCTGCGGTCGCGATCACGCAGAAGTGCTGCCGCACCCTCAAAGGTCGTGGTGTCGAGAGCCGAAAGCGTGTCGCGCAGATTGGCGGTGATCGCGTCGGCGAAACGGTTGAGGATATGCGTGCCCGGCGCATTGGACGCCCAGCGGTCATGCTTGGCGATCGGGTTGGAGAGCGTCGCCTCGAGTTCTTGGTGCAGACGCGACTGGAATTCCGGGTAGCCCTTGTAGCCGAGCTTCTGCACCATGCGCGCGACCGTCGGCGTGGAAACGCCCGCGTTCTCCGCGATCACAGTGATGCTGCCGAGCCCTGACACCGGATAGTTCTCCAATAGGCTGTCCGCCAACTGTTTTTCCGCGCGCGTCAGGCTGTCGTAACGAACACGAATGACATCCGATACGGTGCGTGCAGTTGGTGGCACTAAAGCTGTTCCCTCCGGTCTTCGCCGGTTGTCGGAAGATTAACAATCGTTTCTGCAGAGAAGTCAACGGTGCGTTTGAAGAGAAATTTTCAGAATCACGTTGACGGCGGCCGGAAAGTGAAGAATTCTCTTCTTAATCCAATTTAAACGATTTTTCCCGGAACGCGTTCATGCTGGTCCAGTCGGAATTCTTCTCGGAGGCGGATGGCGAGCCCGTTGCCGTGGACAATGCAGGCGGCCGGGGAGAGGTGCTTCTCGTCTGCGAGCATGCCTCGCGGCGCCTGCCGGAACGCTACGGCGATCTCGGGCTTTCCGCGGATGCGCTCGCCTCGCATATCGCCTGGGATCCGGGAGCGCTTGCCGTCTCCCAGCTGATGTCGAAGAGCCTCGGCGCGACGCTGATCCACCAGCGGTTTTCGCGCCTCATCTACGACTGCAACCGGCCGCCGGATTCGCCTGCAGCCATGCGTGACGTGTCCGAGATCTTCCGGATCCCCGGCAACGAGAACCTGTCGGAGGCAGAGAAATCGCGCCGGACCACGGCACTCTACCTGCCGTTTCACGGCCGTATCCGCGAGGAGATCGCGGCGCGGCGGGCAAGGGGGCTGCAGACGGTGCTCGTCACCATTCACAGCTTTACGCCGGTCTATTTCGGCAAGGAGCGGCCCGTCGAGATCGGCGTGCTTCACGACACCGACAGTCGGCTTGCCGACCGGATGCTGCAGGCCGCATCCGACACGCACCTCTATCGCGTCGAGCGCAACGAGCCTTACGGGCCGGCGGACGGCGTAACCCATACGCTGGAAGTCCACGCCCTGCCGGCGGGGCTTCTCAACGTCATGATCGAAATCAGGAACGATCTCATAACAGACGAAACCGGCCAGGGGGTCGTGGCCGATTTCTTGACAGGATTGCTGCGGGAAAGCCTCGCAGACATCCAAAGATAAGACCCGGGGAGTAGCAGCTCGCATGCCCGCGGTCGATCGCCGCGGGAAGGACAAACCGGATGGCCGCGATGGCGCGGTCTTTCTGCCAACAGGGGGAAGTCATGTCCGATTATACCGAAGGCGATAAAAAGCAGGATATCCATATCCTGCATTCCATGGGCTATGCGCAGGAACTCGAGCGCCGCATGAGTTCGTTTTCCAACTTCGCAATTTCGTTTTCCATCATTTGCATTCTCTCCGGCGGCATCAATTCGCTGGGCCAGGCGACTGCCGGCGCCGGCGGCGCGGCGATCGGCATCGGCTGGCCGCTCGGCTGCCTGATTTCCGGGATCTTCGCGCTCGGGCTCGCGCAGATCGGATCGGCCTATCCGACGGCGGGCGGCCTCTATCACTGGGGATCGATCCTCGGCAACCGCTTTACCGGCTGGCTTTCCGCCTGGCTCAACCTGCTCGGCCTCGTCACCGTGCTCGGCGCCATCAATGTCGGGACGTTCTATTTCTTCTTCGGCGCCTTCGGGCCGACTTTCGGCATCGAGGATACGCTGACGCACCGCGTGGTTTTCGTTGCCATCATCACCGGGCTACAGGCCGGCATCAATCATTTCGGCATAGGTTTGACCGCGAAACTCACCGACTTTTCCGGCTATCTGATCTTTGCGACCGCGATTCTCCTCACAATCGCATGCCTTATCGCAGCCCCCGGCTTCGATTTCGCGCGGCTCTTCACTTTCGCCAACTATACCGGCACGGAGGGGGCGGCGCTCGTCTGGCCGACGAGCGTTTCCGGTTTGATGGCATTCCTTCTCGGCCTGCTCCTGCCGATCTACACGATCACCGGTTATGATGCCTCGGCCCACACATCCGAGGAAACCGTCAAGGCGGCGGAATCCGTGCCGCGCGGCATGGTCTCGGCCGTCCTGTGGTCCGCCCTGTTCGGCTACATCATGCTGTGCGCGTTCGTACTGATGATCCCCAACATGGACGATGCGGCCAAGCAGGGTTGGAACGTGTTCTTCTGGGCGATGGACGCGCAGATGAACCCGGCCGTGAAGAGCATCCTGTATTTCCTGATCTTCATCTCGCAGCTGCTTTGCGGACTGGCTACCGTCACCTCGCTATCGCGGATGATCTTCGCCTTCTCGCGCGACAAGGGCCTGCCTGCGTCGTCGGTGCTCGCCAAGGTCAGCCCAAAACACCGTTCGCCCGTCGCGGCGATCTGGACCGGCTCCATCCTCGCCGTCCTGTTCGTCTGGTTTACCTCGGCGATCACCATTGCCGGCACGCCGGCCTATTCGATCGTCGTCTCCTGCACGGTCATCTTCCTGTTCCTGTCCTTCGTCCTGCCGATCGCGCTCGGGCTGTTCACGATCGGCACGGCGAAATGGCCGAAAATGGGACCCTGGAACATGGGTATTCCGGTCTACAGGCTGGTTGCAGTCCTGGCGATCATCTCGATGATCGTCATCTTCTTCATCGGCATCCAGCCGCCGAACGACTGGGCGCTCGAAATCACCGTCGGCTTCCTGGTGCTGACCGGAATCGTCTGGTTCGCCTTCGAGAACCGGCGCTTCATGGGACCGCCGATCGGCGACGCCATCGCCAAGCGGCAGGCCGAGATCGCTGCTGCGGAAGCGGCTGTCGGAGAAAAGTAAGCGCGACCGGGCTGACGCCCCTATGATCCCGCCGCCACGACACTCGAGAGGTTGTGGCGGTTCACCCTTTTGAAACGGATGTGAGGCATGACCCCGATTTACTCCTTCGACGATCTGAAACGCGATGTCGCCGACGGTCGCATCGATACGATCATCGCCGCCCAGGTGGACATGCAGGGCCGCCTGATGGGCAAGCGGTTCCAGGCGGAATATTTCGTCGAGAGCGCCTATCAGGAAACGCATAGCTGCAATTACCTGCTTGCGACCGATATCGAGATGGAGACCATTTCCGGCTACAAGGCGACCAGCTGGGAGCAGGGATACGGCGATTATACGATGAAGCCGGATCTTGCGACGCTCAGAAAACTGCCCTGGCTCGAAGGCACCGCACTGGTCCTCTGCGATGTGCTCGATCACCACACCCATGCGGACGTGCCGCATTCGCCGCGGGCGGTCCTCAAGAGACAGGTCCAGCGGCTCGCAGACATGGGCATGTCCGCCTTCATGGCGACCGAACTCGAATTTTTCCTGTTCGACCAGACCTACGACCAGGCCCGCGAAAGCGGTTACCGCAATCTCAAGCTGGCGAGCGGCTACAACGAGGATTACCACATCTTCCAGACCACCAAGGAAGAGGAGGTGATGCGGGCGATCCGCACCGGCCTGCAGGGCGCCGGCATTCCGGTCGAGAATTCCAAGGGCGAGGCTTCGGCCGGCCAGGAGGAAATCAACGTTCGTTACGCCGATGCGCTGACCATGGCCGACCGGCACGTGATCATCAAGAATGCGTGCAAGGAGATCGCCTGGGGCAAGGGCAAGGCTATCACCTTCCTCGCCAAGTGGAACTATTCGGCCGCCGGCAGCTCGTCGCACATCCACCAGTCCCTGTGGAGCGCCGACGGCAAGACGCCGCTGTTCTTCGACAAGGACAACGAGCACGGCATGTCGGAACTGATGAAACACTATATCGCCGGGCTGCTCGCCCACGCGAGCGAGATCACTTATTTCCTGGCACCCTACATCAATTCCTACAAGCGCTTCATGGCCGGCACGTTCGCGCCGACCAAGGCCGTCTGGTCGAAGGACAACCGCACCGCGGGCTACCGTCTCTGCGGCGAGGCGTCCAAGGGAATCCGCATCGAATGCCGCGTCGGCGGTTCCGACCTGAACCCGTATCTCGCCATGGCGGCACTGATTGCGGCGGGCATCGACGGGATCGAGAAGAAGATGACGCTCGAGCCTGCCTTCGTCGGCGACGCCTATGGCGGCAAGGGTGTTCGAGAAATCCCGCGAACGCTGCGTGACGCGATCGAGCTCATGGACGGCTCGGAACTGCTGCGCTCCGCCTTCGGCAACGACGTCATCGACCACTATGTCCGCGCTGGCCAATGGGAGCAGGAGGAATACGATCGCCGCGTGACGGACTGGGAAGTGGCACGCGGTTTCGAGAGGGCTTGAGATAATCGCAACTCTGAGGTGCGCTTGTTGTCATTATGGCATTATGTTAAGCTGTTTCCACAACCTGCGGGAATGGTCATGAGCCCTATAGACAGTGAATGGTTTTATCAGAAACTTGATCAAGGACAGAAATCCTTGCGCGATTTGGCTCGCTTCATGTCGCTCGATCCCAGTGCCGTATCGCGGATGCTGAAGGGCGAACGGAAGATGAGCGCAGATGAGCAGGACGATATCGCCGTCTTCCTCGGGATAAATCTCGAGGAGGTGGCCGCGCACCGGCGGGGCAAGGTGTTCGGATTTGAGGAGACGAAGCAAGGCAGCTATGACGCCACCGGCTACTTGGACACTCAGCCAGCCAAAATGTTCACGAAAGACGATATCATCTACAAGGATGGCAAGCGTTGGATGGAAAAAGAGGACGGGACGCTCATAGAGTTGCATCCCGCCTACGGCTGCATGGCGGGAACGGTCACTGTCATGCCGGGCGTCGATCTCACCGCACCGATGGATTGGGATGAGGAATGGGGCGAGAAGCTTTATAATGAGTAGCCGCTTTCTGCTCGATACGTGCTTCGTGATCTGGATGTCGCAGAATGAGGCGTTGGCGCCGATGGCATTGGAGTCGCTGGCTGAAAGCAAGGCCCAGAAAATTCCGGTTTTCGTATCTTCCGTGACAGCGTGGGAGATGGGCATGCTGCTTTCGAAAGGGCGTATTCGTGAAACCCGGGATGCCGAGCAATGGTATCGCGACTATCTGCGAGATGGGGGCTTTGTTGAGCATCCGGTAACCTCTACGATCTTCGTTACCGCTTGCTTCCTGCCCCAACCCATCCACAAGGACCCGATCGACCGAATCCTGATCGCCACCGCTCGCGAACACGACCTGACCATCATCACGCGCGACCGCGCTATTCTATCCTATGGCGCTGCGGGCTATGTCCGCACGCTCGCCTGTTAACCCCTCGGGGGCCTGCTGAATTTCTGGAGCCTATATCAATGACAATGATCCAATGTATCTCGCCGGTCGACGGTTCGGTCTATGCCGAGCGTCCGGCCATGTCGGCGGAAGCGGCCGCCGAAGCTATCGGGCGCGCACGGCATGCGCAGAAGGTCTGGGCGAATCGGCCGCTCGAGGAGCGTGTCCAGCTCGTGCTGAAAGGCGTCGCGCGTCTCAACGAGATGGTCGAGGAAGTGGTGCCCGAGCTTGCCTGGATGATGGGCCGGCCGGTGCGCTACGGCGGCGAGTTCAAGGGGTTCAACGAGCGCTCCAATTACGTCGCCTCGATCGCCGCCGATGCGCTCGCTCCGCTGCGCGTCGAGGACAGCGCCACGTTCGAACGTCGCATCGAACGGGAGCCGCATGGGGTCGTGTTCGTCATCGCGCCGTGGAATTATCCCTATATGACGGCGATCAACACCGTCGCTCCGGCGCTGATGGCCGGCAACGCGGTTGTCATCAAACATGCCTCCCAGACGCTGCTCGTCGGTGAGCGCATGGTGCGCGCCTTTATCGAGGCCGGCGTTCCGGAAGACGTCTTCCAGAATATCTTCCTCGACCACGCGACATCGGCCAAGCTGATTTCCGAGGGCATGTTCAACTTCATCAATTTCACGGGCTCGGTCGAGGGCGGACGGTCGATCGAACGGGCCGCTGCCGGTACCTTTACCGGCATTGGCCTCGAACTCGGCGGCAAGGACCCCGGTTATGTGATGGAGGATGCCGATCTGGATGCAGCCGTCGATACGCTGATGGATGGCGCGACCTATAATTCCGGCCAGTGCTGCTGCGGCATTGAGCGCATCTATGTGCACGAATCGCTCTACGACGCTTTCGTCGAGAAGTCGGTCGCCTGGGTGTCGAACTATAAGCTTGGCAACCCGCTCGACAAGGAAACGACGCTGGGGCCGATGGCCAACAAGCGCTTTGCCAAGGTGGTGCGCCAGCAGATCGCCGACGCGATGGCCAGCGGCGCCAGGGCGCTGATCGATCCGAAGCTTTTCCCGGCCGACGACGGTGGCGCCTATCTTGCGCCGCAAGTATTGGTTGACGTCGATCATTCCATGGAGATCATGCGGGAAGAGACGTTCGGCCCGGCTGTCGGCATCATGAAGGTGAAGAGTGACGACGAGGCGATCGGTTACATGAACGATAGTCGCTACGGGCTGACGGCGTCGCTGTGGACGCCGGATGTCGACCGGGCCAACCGGATCGGCGGTCAGCTCGAAACCGGCACGGTGTTCATGAATCGCGCCGACTATCTCGATCCGGCGCTTGTCTGGACCGGCGTCAAGGAAACCGGGCGAGGCGGTTCGCTCTCCGTCCTCGGTTTCCACAACCTGACCCGCCCGAAATCCTACCACCTGAAGAAGGTCACGAAATGAATATCGTCGCGAACTGGAGCTATCCGACCGCCGTCAAGCTGGGCCGCGGACGCATCAAGGAACTGGCGGACGCCTGCAAGACGCTCGGCCTCAGCAAGCCGCTCCTGGTCACCGACCGGGGACTGGCTTCGATGGCGATCACCGGCCACGCGCTCGACGTGCTCGAAGAGGCTGGCCTCGGCCGGGCGATCTTTGCCGATGTCGATCCGAACCCGAACGAGAACAACCTTGACGCCGGCGTCAGAGCCTACAGAGACGGCGGTCATGACGGCGTCGTTGCCTTCGGCGGCGGTTCGGGCCTCGATCTCGGCAAGCTGATCGCCTTCATGGCCGGCCAGACGCGGCCGGTCTGGGATTTCGAGGATATCGGCGACTGGTGGACCCGCGCCGACGCTTCGAAGATCGCGCCGATCGTCGCCGTGCCGACTACGGCCGGGACCGGTTCGGAAGTCGGCCGGGCAGGGGTGCTCACCAATTCCACCACCCATGTGAAGAAGATCATTTTCCACCCGAAACTGCTGCCGGGCGTCGTGATCTGCGATCCGGAACTGACGATGGGCATGCCGAAGGCGATCACCGTCGGCACCGGCATGGATGCCTTTGCCCATTGCCTGGAAGCCTATTCCTCGCCCTTCTACCACCCGATGTCGGGCGGGATCGCGCTCGAAGGGATGCGGCTGGTCAAGGAGTTCCTGCCGCGCGCCTACAGGGACGGGGCGGATCTCGAAGCCCGCACCAACATGATGTCGGCCGCAGCCATGGGGGCGGTCGCCTTTCAGAAGGGGCTCGGCGCCATCCATTCGCTGTCGCATCCGATCGGCGCGGTCTACAACACCCACCACGGCATGACCAATGCGGTCGTCATGCCGCCGGTGCTGCGCTTCAATCGGCCGGCGATCGAGGAGAAGATCGCCCGCGCCGCGGCCTATCTCGGCATCGCCGGCGGGTTCGACGGGTTCTACGATTATGTCCTGTCGTTGCGCTCGGAACTCGGCGTGCCCGAAAATCTCACCGCGATGGGGATCAAGCCCGACCGAATCGATGAGCTGACGGCCATGGCGATGGAGGACCCCAGCTGCGGCGGCAACCCCGTCACCATGACGATGGAGAATACCAAGGCGCTTTTCCTCGCCTGCTTTTAAGACTTCCAGACCACAGGAAGACCGGCGTCAACGAAGCCCGGAGGCCAAAACCTTCGGGCTTTTCCGCATTTTACAGCCAAAAGCTAAATCTCCTGAGTGATATTAATGGTGGCTAAATTTGCAATTCGTTAACCATGTTTGGAAAGGATGTGCTTATGACACCATGCTTCCCGGTGTCCTCGTGAGCGATGTGGCTCAAGACTTGTTCGAGGACCGAAAATGCCAGTAATTTCCTTTGCCAATGCCAAGGGTGGAGCCGGAAAAACGACCGCGGCACTCCTGCTCGCCACCGAACTTGCCCATCAGGGTTTTCGCGTCACCGTCATCGATGCCGATCCGCAGCGCTGGATCAGCCAATGGTTCGAGACCTCTCGCGCGGTGCGCAACATCGAGGTGGTATCGGAAGTCACACTCGCATCGCTGCAGTGTCACCTGCGGGAAATGGCATCGCGCACCGACTATTTCATCATCGACCTCGCCGGCGCCCGTGATGCGCTGGTCACCACGGCGATCGGCCTTTCCGATCACGTGATGATCCCCGTCCAGGGTTCAGCCATGGACGCGAAGGGTGCGGCGCAGATCCTCGACTTGCTGTCCTACATGAAGGAGAAGGCCGGTCTGGTGATCCCGCATTCGGTGGTGCTGACGCGGGTGACGTCCATGGTCACCACCAAGGCGCTGCTGACCATCAAAGGGCTTCTGGCAGCCCGCGGCGTGCATGTCCTCGATACGCCGATCGGCGAACGCATCGCCTTCAAGGAACTGTTCGAGACTGGCGGCACGCTCCACACGCTCGATCAGGCCAAGGTCAGCAATCTCGACAAGGCGAAGGAAAATGCCCGGTCCTATGCGCAGGAAGTCATGCGGCTCATGCCCGTCAAGATCACCCGGTCCGTCGCGTCGCGCCTCTTCGGATTGAGCCGCTACGCGGCCTGATCACCATTGGACGTCTGTTCATTCCAAGATGTGGATTAAGAGGCGGTTGGTTCGAAAGAGCCGACCGCCTTTGCATATGCACTGGCCGCTTGGGTAGCTGCGGCTGCGGTTCCGATCAGTGCGGGCTCTTCCAGATTGGCCGGAACGCTGCGCGCGGCGACGAAACGGTCGCGCATCTGACGCCAGTCCCGCTGGGCGAGGCTGCTGATTTCATTCGGCTGCATTCCGGACGTCGTCAGAATCTCGACTGTCAGCAGGTCGAATCGATCTTCCGAATGCATATAGCTCCAGCCGATCAGTATGCTTTGCGGAAGCGACGCGACGAGGACGTGCAGCATCTGCTCGAGCGCGATACGTTCGGGAGCGCCCAGCAGGACTTCGTCATGGGCGAGCGGTATTGCGATCGATTTCTCATGACCTTTTTCGGCATGGCGACGGAAACCAGGCGGGCCGGAGTTTTCAAGCATGACCTGGTTGCAGACGAAGATGCAACGATTGCAGATCGCCGTGGCTGCCGGACCGGCAATGATCATCTCGACACTGCGGCGGTTTTCACCGCAAAAGGAGCAGACAGCTCCGTCGTCGCCGCGTCCGAAGAGGAGGGACAGGGCGCCTTTGAGTCTCGTTGGGAAGTTCATTCCATCCACCGCCGTGTACATTTTTCTCGCGGAAAACTAGGGCTTCTTTTGGCTGAAGCCAGATTGCCAGGCAAACAAAAAGCCGTCGGCAGCGGGTGCCGACGGCTGATAGGTTGTGCCGGGATCTTACTCGGTGAATTCTACCGTCGTGCCTGGCTTGACCATCTTGGCAAGTTCCCTTGCGTCCCAGTTGGTCAGGCGGACGCAGCCGTGGCTGTTGGTCTTGCCGATCTTGGAAGGTTCCGGCGTGCCGTGGATGCCGTATGTGGGCTTCGAGAGGGCGATCCACACCGTACCGACCGGGCCGTTCGGGCCCGGCGGGATCTGCAGGATCTGGTCGTTATTGCCCTGCTTGAAATTGATCTTCGGATTGTAGGTGTAACCGGGATCGAGCGCGATACGTTCGACCGTGTGGGTTCCGGTCGGCGAAGGCGTGTCGGTGGAGCCGATGGTGGCCGGATAGGCGGCGACCAGGCGCCCGTCCGCGCCGTAGGCGAAGACCTGTTTTCTGGCCTTGTCGGCGAGAATGCGGGTGACCTGACCGGCCTTCGGCTGGCCGGGATTGATCACCTTGATGGTCGAGCCGGGGATGGTGAAATCGGCGCCGGGATTGAGCGCCTTCAGATAGTTCTCGTCCATGTGGAACTGCTCGGCGAGCTTCTCCGTCACGGACATATAGGACATGGCCGGCAGCTGCGACTTGTGGGCATAGTCTTCCGGGATCGACGCGACATAGGGACCGGCGGCGTCGGCCGGGGTGATCGTGTAGTCGACGATCGGCAGGCCGCCCGAATAGGTCAGCCGCTGCATGATGTCTTCGGAATTGTTCGGATCGAGCGTCTCACCGGTCATTTCCTGCCAGGCGGCGATCGCCTTGTTGACGTTGTCGCCGAGATGGCCGTCGATCACGCCGGGCGAGATGCCTTCGCGGTCCAGGAAGACCTGAAGTGCTGCGATCTGGGCCTGCGGCTTCTTGGTGACGGTAATGATCGGCTTCTGCGGCAGAAGCGTCTCCGCCGGCCGCTGGTCCGGTTCGATCGAAGCCTCCTGCGGATAGCCCAAATCGGCGTCGGGGAGGGCCTGATCATCCAGTGGCATGCGGCTGACCGAGCCTGGCCCCGGAATCCCGCCGGTAACGGCGCCTGGTTCGCCCGGCCGATACTCGCGGTAGTCGCGATAACCGCCTGCACCCTGCTGGTAACCGCCCGAATCGCGCAGCGACCGGTAACCGCCCGGCACCGGCGGATATTCCTGCCTCCGGTTGGGGCGATAGGTTTCCCCACGGATTTCGGTCGCGACGACATTGCCGAAATGGTCGATGAGGACGCGGCGCCCCATGCCGTCGCGGCTGATGATGACATCGCCGCGGTCGGGCACGTAGTCCAGGATCGAGCCGTCAGGGGCGACGAGCATTGTTTCCGAGGGATAGCGGCCGTAGCGGTTCTGCGCCTCGGCGGAGGGAATTCCCTGTGCCGCGGTCAAGATCACCAGACTTGCGCATGCAAAAAATAGCCGCTTCACGATGTCACCGACTTCCTTGTTTCCTACTTAAACGTAATCGGGAAATCGGACATTGGTTCCCGCCCGTTCGCCTGTCGCCACAGACAAGTTAATTTTGACCGTAGTGTGGAAAAAGTGAATTCGTCATGAACACACCGTTAAATTCACTTCACGATCGGTTAGAAGTTTTGACGAAACCGTGAAGGGAATGATTATGAAGGCTTTTTCCGCCGCCAACGGACCGAGGATTTTCCTGGACCAGAGCTCCGTTCTCGATATCGGAGGCTGTTTTGTCGGCGATGTGGACCTTGCTCCGGGCCGGGCCATTCCGGACGACGGAGATCCGCGAATCGATCACTCGCTCGAAGGCTTTCTCTTCACCTGCGGGCCGGACCATATTCGTCACCCCGAGGCCATCGAAGGCGCCTCCGACGGCCGGAAATTTCCGCTGCATGGATCCTTCTCCTCCCACCCCGCCGAAATCCTGTTCTGGGATGCGCAGGGGCCGGATGCGGAGTGCCGTGCCCGCGTGCCGCTGACCCTTGCGACCGGCGAGACGGCCCTCCTCGAACGCCATTGGCGGATCGACGGGGCGACGGGGGAGGTGAGCCTGTCGGACAAGGTCACCAATACCGGCTCGAAGCCGTTTGCGCGGGTGCATATGTACCACATGAATATCGGCGCCTGGCTGTTCGACGACCGGGTCCGGCTGAGCGGTGCGATGCTCGACAACGGCGGTTTCCCCTGGACCTTCGGAGGCGAGACCGGCGGCATATTCTGCGTCCCGGCGGCCGTCGAGGGTGAGCAGTGGGCCGAGATCGCGCTCGGCCCGATCGCGGCAATCGGCGGACTGACGCTGAAGGTGAAATTCAGGACCGATACGCTTCCGCATCTGCAGGTCTGGCGAAACCAGAAGGCGCCGGCGCATGTGCTTGGGATAGAGCCGGTTTCACATCGCCTGGCAAGCCGCCAGGAACTGGCGGCAAACGGAGAACTCGGCTTCGTCAGACCCGGCGAAAGCGTCGAATACGGACTGCGCTTCTGCTTCGTCTGAGACCTGCCGTCCGGCGGCCGTCGCCCGATTGACGCCCGGGCGGCACCGTCGTAATGCTGGCGCCTCAATCAGAACGGAGGGCTCAAGCCATGGATATCCGCCAGATCAACGACGAGTATTCCGTCACCGGCCAGATCACCGTCGAGGACCTCGATCAGATCAAGGCCATGGGGTTCAAGTCGGTCGTCTGCCATCGTCCTGACGACGAAGAGCCGGGCCAGCCGCATTTCGCCGAGATCGAAGCTCGCGCCAAGGAACTCGGCCTCGACATCAGCCACATCCCGGTCGGCCGCATGGGCGTCGACGAACAGGGCGTCAAGGCGATGGTCGATGCACTCGACGAATTCCCGCGCCCGATGCTCGGTTTCTGCCGGTCCGGTGCCCGTTCGACGGCGATTTACGAAAAGAGCCAGCATCTGCGCGGCTGAAGATTTTCCGCGGCCTCGTGCCTTTTGCGCGGGGTCTTTTCCCGAAGCTCAATTTTTTTGAGGAGAATTCCATGAGCATCCAGCGCATCGAGCCGGGCGCCCGCATGAGCGGCGCCGTCGTCCACGGCAATACCGTCTATCTGGCCGGTCAGGTCGGCGAAGGCGAGAGTGTCACCGACCAGTGCAAGGACGCGCTCGCCGAAGTCGACCGCCTGCTGGCAGCCGTCGGTTCCGACAAGTCGAAGATCCTGCAGACCATCATCTATCTGTCCGACATCGCCTATTTCGGCGAAATGAACGCTGTCTGGGAAGCCTGGATCGACCCGGCCAACCCGCCGGCCCGCGCCACCAGCGAAGCCAAGCTCGCTGCACCGAAGTACAAGGTCGAGTTCATCGTCACGGCTGCGATCTGATTGCTGCTAATCCGATTCAAAAGCCGGCCTATTTTCTGATAGGCCGGCTTTTTTATTCATGTTTCTGATAGGCCGGCTTTTTTATTCATGCCTTTTCGCGGATCTGGGTCAGCGTCCTGGCCGGCGTGATCGCTTCCGGGTCGAGCCTGACCTCGATGATCGAGGGTTTGCCGCTGGCGCGCGCCCGCTCATAGGCAGGGCCGAACTCTTCCGTCTTCTCGACCAGTTCCCCGTGTCCGCCGAAGGCCTTGGCATAGGCAACGAAATCCGGATTGACGAGGTCGGTAGCGCTGACGCGGCCCGGATATTCACGCTCCTGGTGCATGCGGATCGTGCCGTAGATGCCGTTGTTGACCAGCACGGTGATGATCGGCAATCCGTAGCGGACGGCGGTGATGAATTCCTGGCCGTGCATCATGAAGCAGCCGTCGCCGGCAAAGCAGACGACTTCGCGTTCGGGAAACAGCTGCTTAGCGGCAACCGCGGCGGGCAGGCCGTAACCCATCGAGCCGGAGGTCGGGGCGGACTGGGTGTTGTATTTGCGGAAGCGGTGGAAACGGTGCAGCCAGGTGGCGTAATTGCCGGCGCCGTTGGTGAAGATCGCGTCGTCGGGCACGTTCTCCTCGATCCACTGCATGATCGGTCCCATCCTGACCGGGCCGGGGCCGGACTCCGGCGGCGTCGACCACTTGAGGTAGGAGTCGTGCAGCGTCGATTTACGTTCGGCCCAGAGCGGGGCGGCCGGCGGGTCGAGGTCCTTCAGCGCAGCGACGAATTCTGCAGGAGCAGCGCAGACCGGAAGGTCGGGCCGATACATGCGGCCGAGTTCTTCCGGATCCGGAAAGACATGGACGAGCTTCTGCTTCGGATAGGGGATATTGATCAGCGTGTAGCTGGAGGAGGGCATTTCCGACATGCGGCTGCCGATCAGCACCAGCAGGTCGGCCTCCTTGACCGCCTTGGCGAGCGCCGGATTGATGCCGATGCCGACATCGCCCGCGTATGACGGGTGCAGGTGATCGAAGAGCATCTGGCGGCGGAAGGAGCAGCCTACGGGTACCTTGAAGCGGCTGGCGAAATCCTGGAAATCGGCAACCGCCTGCTCGCTCCAGCGGGTGCCGCCGAGGATGAACATCGGCCGCTCGGCATTCTTCAGCATGGTTTCGAATGCGGCGATCTGGCTTTTGCCGGGATGGCTTTCGACCGGCATGTAGGCACGGGCTTCGGGCGCCTCGACCTCTTCGACCAGCATGTCTTCCGGCAGCGTCAGCACGACCGGGCCGGGGCGGCCGGAGGTGGCGACGGCAAAGGCGCGGGTGACGAATTCCGGAATGCGGCGGGCGTCGTCGATCTCGCCGACCCATTTGGCGAATTCGGTGAAGGCGCGGCGGTATTCGACCTCCTGGAAGGCCTCGCGCTCCTTCATCTCGCGGCCGATCTGGCCGACGAAAAGGATCATCGGAATGGAATCCTGCCTGGCGATGTGCAGGCCGGCCGACGCGTTAGTGGCGCCGGGGCCGCGGGTGACCATGCAGATGCCCGGTTCGCCGCTGAGGCGCCCCCAGCTGTCGGCCATCATCGCGGCACCGCCTTCCTGGCGGCAGACGAGGATCTCGATGCCGCTTTCATACAGCGCGTCGAGTACGGCGAGATAACTTTCCCCGGGTACGCAGGAGATGCGCTTGACGCCGTTCGCCTTCAGCGCCTCGACGATGAGCTGCCCTCCGGTCTTCATGACGGTGTTCATTTTTCTCTCCCCTCTTTTTCGATTTGATCGAGTTGCGCCAGCACGTCTGCGGTATGTTCGCCGAGCGCCGGGCTCGGCCGGTGATAGACAAGCGGCGTTTCCGACAGCACGATCGGGCTGCGCACGCCGGGAATGACCGTGCCGTCGGCCGCTTCCAGATCGATCCGGAGCCCGCGCTCCTTGACCTGCGGATCGTCGAACATTTCGGCGATTGAATTGATCGGCCCCGCCGGCACCGCATTGTCACCGCAGGCGGCGAGCAGCTCGGCCTTCTTCCATTTCGACGTCTGCGCGAGGATCAGCCGGCGCACTTCGACGCGGTTGGCGACGCGCGCCTTGTTGGTGGCGAAACGCTCGTCGTCGGCCATCCCGTCGATGCCGAGGATGCGGCAGAGGCGGCGGAACTGGCCGTCATTGCCGACGGCAAGGATGAGGTAACCGTCCTCGGTGGCCAGGACCTCATAGGGGCTGATGTTCGGATGAGCATTGCCAAGCCGCACCGGTGCTTCGCCGGAAACCAGGTAGTTCATGTTCTGGTTGGCGAGGATGCCGGCCTGGACGTCGAGCAGCGCCATGTCGACATGCTGGCCTTCGCCGGTCTTCATCGCATGGATCAGCGCGCCCTGGATGGCGGTCACCGCGTAGATGCCTGTGAAGATGTCGGCGATCGCGACGCCCGCCTTCATCGGCTGGCCATCCGGCTCGCCGGTGATCGACATGAAGCCCGACATGCCCTGGACGATGTAGTCGTAGCCGGCGAGATTGGCGTAGGGGCCGTTCTGGCCGAAACCGGTGATCGAGCAATAGATCAGCTTCGGATTGATCTTTTTCAGGCTCTCGTAGTCGAGCCCGTATTTGACGAGGCCGCCGAGCTTGAAATTCTCGATCAGCACGTCGGCGGTCGCGGCCAGCCGGCGGACGATGTCCTGGCCTTCCTCCGTCTTCAGGTCGACGGCGATCGAGCGTTTGCCGCGATTGGTGGAGTGGTAGTAGGCGGCCGACAGGTTTTCGCCGTCCTTGCCTTCGACGAAGGGCGGCCCCCAAGCGCGGGTATCGTCGCCGCCATCGGGATTTTCAACCTTGATGACGTCGGCGCCCATGTCCGCCAGCATCTGCCCGGCCCAGGGACCGGCAAGCACGCGGGCGAGTTCGATGACGCGGATGCCGGTAAGCGGCGGTTTTTTAGGGGTCTGGGTCATGTCACGGGGTCACGGTTGATTTGGCGGCGCTGGTTACCGGCTTCATGGAGGCAACGCGGCGTTCCCGCCAGATGATGTAGAGGCCGGAGCCGATGATGATCGAAATGCCGAGCCATTTGACCGGGTCGGGGAAGTCTCCGAAGACCAGCCAGCCGAACAGCGTCGCCGAGACGATCTCGAAATATTGCAGCGGTGCGATCACGGATGCGGGCGCGGCCCGATAGGCATAGACGGCCAGGATGCCCGACAGGGCCGCGAAGGCGCCGACGCCCGCGAGCCACAGCAGGGTCGTCCAGTCCGGCATGGAGGGCGCCAGGAAGGCGATGCCGGTCCGGTCGCCGACAAAGAGCAATATGGCCGAGATCGGAATTCCCCACAGCGCCATCTGGAACTGCATCGACCAGGGATCTTCACGATGCGCCAGCGCCCGGGTCAGGATCGCGAAGATCGCCACGCAGAAGGCGGTGACGATCGGCAGTAGCGCCACGAAGCCGATCTCCTGGAAACTCGGGCGGATGACGATCATGGCGCCGACGAAGCCGGCCGCGCAGGCGGTATAACGCCGCCAGCCGATGGTCTCCTTGAGGAAGATGCTGGAAAGCACCGTCAGGATGATCGGCTCGACGAAGAAGATGGCGATCGCATCGGCCACTTCCATGACCGCAAGCGTCGCCACGAAGCAGACCATGGAGACCGTGATGAGGCTCGCGCGGATCGCATGGAAGACGCTGAGCCGCCAGGAGAACGTCCGCCAGTATCCATTCCAGAGCACGATCGGCAGCATGCAGAGTGCCTGGAAAACGAAGCGGGCGGCGGTGATGAAGGTGGGCGATGCGGTATCGGTCGCAAGCTTGGAAAAGATGTCGATAAACGGCGCGATCAGCATCGCGACGATCATCAGGCCGAGGCCGTTGACGATCCGGTTCGGGGCTGATGCGACAAGGCTTGCGGGCGACGAATTCATGGATTTCCTATAGCCGGGACCGGTTCCGGAAGCACTTGATTAAATGTCATGAACTCATTCCGTTTGATATGCGGGGCCGTTTGATATGCAGGGCCGTTTTATATGGACTGTCGATTCAGATCGCCGGCGCCGGGACGGGCAGGGCGGTGCGGGCCCAGGCGGCGAATTCGGCGGTGGCGCGTGCCCGCACCGTATCGTTCAGCGTTTCGTGGCGGGTGCCCGGCCAGATCTTGGTGGTGACGTCGGAAAAGCCGTTGCGCTTGAAATGCTCGGACAGCCACAGGATTTCGCGGCCGCCATTGGTCGCCGGGTCCTCGGCGCCGCCGATCAGATGGATCGGCAGGTTCTTCGCCAGCCGATCAATGAGTTTTGGCGCGCGAAAAGTGAGTTCGAAAAGATCGAGCCACAGCGAGACGCTGGCATCGAAACCGCACAAGGGATCGGCGATATAGGCGTCGACGACATCCCGGTCATGGCTCAGCCAGTCGAATTCCGTACGGTGGCCGGGGATAGACTTGCCCCAGGCTCCGAATGTGAGTTTCGGCAGAAGCCCGCTTGGAACATCCGAACCTTTCAGGGCCTTTTCGATGCGCAGGATCACCTGCGCGGCGCGGCCAGCCGGGCCTGGATGGAAATTGGAATTCCAGACCGCGACGGCATTAAAGCTGTCGGGATGGTCGACAGTGGCATTGAGGGCGATCAGGCCGCCCATGGAATGGCCGAAGAGCAGGACCGGCAGGCCGGGATGGGCATCTGCCGCCATGTCGCGCATGGCTTTGACGTCCGCGAGCACCAGGCCGACGCCGTCGTGCCGGGCAAAGCGGCCGATCGGTGCGTCCGGAACCGTCGTCTCGCCGTGACCACGATGGTCGAAAGCATAGACGTGGAAGCCGTGGCCGGCCATGGCCTCGGCGAAAGCCCTGTAGCGCCTGGAATGCTCGGCAAGCCCATGAGAGATCAGCAGGATGGCGAGGCCCGGCTCTGCCGCCGGTTGGTAATGGTAGGCAAGGTTTGCGCCCGTCGGGCTCTTAAACCGCCTCGTTTCGTCGAACATCCTCGCTCCCTCGACCGTTCGCGCATTGCTCCCGGCCACCAATTCGCCTACATAGCGGCAAACCGAAATTCCCCCCGGAGCACTTTTATCCATGGCACGTCAGTTCATCTATCACATGTCGGGACTCAACAAGTCCTACGGCGCCAAGAAAATCCTTGAGAACGTCAATCTGTCTTTCTACCCGGACGCCAAGATCGGTATCCTCGGTCCGAACGGCGCCGGTAAGTCGACCGTGCTGCGCATCATTGCCGGTCAGGACAAGGAATATACCGGCGAAGCCTGGCTCGCAGAAGGCGCGACCGTCGGCTATCTCGAACAGGAACCGCATCTCGACGAGTCCAAGACCGTTTTCGAGAACGTCATGGAAGGCGTCGCCAAGAAAACGGCCGTCCTCGACCGTTACAACGAACTGATGATGAACTATTCCGACGAGACCGCGGACGAGGGCGCCAAGCTTCAGGACGTCATCGACAGCCAGAACCTGTGGGATCTGGAAAGCCAGGTCGAGATGGCGATGGAGGCACTACGCTGCCCGCCGCGCGATTCGGAAGTCACCAGCCTGTCGGGCGGTGAACGCCGCCGCGTCGCTCTCTGCCGTCTCCTGCTGTCGCAGCCGGACCTGCTGCTGCTCGACGAACCGACCAACCATCTGGACGCCGAAACCATCGCCTGGCTCGAAAAGCACCTGCGCGACTATCCGGGCGCCGTGATGATGATCACCCACGATCGCTACTTCCTCGACAACGTCACCGGCTGGATCCTCGAGCTCGACCGTGGCCGCGGCATTCCGTACGAAGGCAATTACTCGGCCTACCTGCTCGCCAAGGCCAAGCGCATGCTGCAGGAAAACCGCGAAGAAGCCGGCCGCCAGAAGGCGATCAGCCGCGAACAGGAATGGATCGCATCCAGCCCGAAGGCGCGCCAGGCTAAGTCCAAGGCGCGTATCAAGTCCTACGAACAGCTGGTCGACGCCGCCGAAAAGCAGCGTCCCGGCGACGCGCAGATCATCATCCCGGTCAGCGAGCGTCTCGGCCAGGTGGTCATCGAGATGGAAGGCATCACCAAGGGCTTTGAAGGCCGCACGCTGATCAACAACCTGTCGATCAAGCTGCCGCCGGGCGGCATCGTCGGCATTATCGGTCCGAACGGCGCCGGCAAGACCACGCTGTTCCGGATGATCACCGGCCAGGAAACCCCGGATGCAGGTTCGATCCGGGTCGGCGAGACTGTCCACCTCGGTTATGTCGACCAGAGCCGCGATGCGCTGGACGGCAACAAGACCGTCTGGGAAGAAATCTCGGGCGGCGCCGAAATCATCAAGCTCGGCAAGTTCGACATGAACTCCCGTGCCTATTGCGGCGCCTTCAACTTCAAGGGCGGCGATCAGCAGCAGAAGGTCGGCAACCTCTCGGGCGGTCAGCGCAACCGCGTTCACCTTGCCAAGATGCTGAAGGCCGGCGGCAACGTTCTCCTCCTCGACGAACCGACCAACGACCTGGATACGGAAACGCTGGGGGCGCTGGAAAGCGCGCTGGAAAACTTTGCCGGCTGCGCCATCATCATCAGCCACGATCGCATGTTCCTCGACCGCCTGGCGACGCATATCCTTGCCTTCGAAGGCGACGGCCATGTGGAATGGTTTGAAGGCAACTTCGAGGATTATGAGCAGGACAAGGTTCGCCGACTCGGCCCCGACGCCCTCAACCCGGGCAGCCAGGCCCACAAGCGTCTGACGCGTTAATCTTTTTTAGCTTCACCTAATTCAAAACCCCGGCTCTGCCGGGGTTTTCGTTTTATGCAAGATTAATAAAAGCTAAAATTCGAACCCCCAAAATTATGGGTATTTCTGACGTAGCCCGATAAAGACAATCGCAAAGATTGGCGGCGCATTTTCGGGCCGGGAGACCATGTCCGCCTGGGTCTTGACGCTGTCATGATGACGGCCCGCTTCAAAGGGTTTTTCATGCTGCGTTTGATCGAACGTCTGCCTTTCCGTACATCGTTGACGCTTCTTGCTGCCGTTCCGCTCCTGGCCGTGATTGGGCTCGGCGCTTTCGTCACGTTGAATAGCTACGGCGCTTATCAAAAACTCTCCGGCGCGGCGGCCCTCGAGCGTCTGGCTGGGGCGAGTGGACGGCTGATGCTTGCCTTGCCGGTTGAAAGTGCAGCTTCGCCCGATCAGCGCAGCCAGATGCGCCAGAAAACCGATGAGGCCTATAAGGCAATCGTTGCAGGCTATAACGAAGTGGTCAGTGCCGGCTATGCCGACGCGCTCTTGACCGACATCAAGCGCACTCTCGACGAGCGATATGCCAAGATTTCGGAATTCCGCGGTAAGGTGGACGCCGGACCTATCGATGCGATGGTGCCGCTTCTCTATCTGCAGCCGCTTTCCGCATCCTCCATTCAGCTGACCGCGCGAACCGGCAATATCATGGAGGATCGCGATCTCCAGCAGGGAGTAACCGGCTACGGCGCCCTGCTGCAGTATAATGAAGGTTTTCTCGTTCTTAACCGGATCGGTATGCAATATACCAAGAACGGTACGCTTTCACTTGAAGAGTTTGCTCGCTTCGGTGCTGCAACGACCCAGATCCGCATCTACGGTCAGCTCGTGCGCGAGTTCGTAAATCCTACGATTGTTTCCCAGCTGGACACATTCATGCAGTCGGCCCCAGGTCGAGTGGTTCAGCAAAGGATCGAGGAAATGGCGAAGAATACGGCCTTCACGCCTGCTCCTGCCGATCTGGACAACTGGACCAGGGCAATGGCATCGCGTCGCGACTTCGTTGGTCAGTTGTTGGTTGAAACCGCAGCGAGCGTCCACGCGCAAGCCACGTCCAAGCTTGGCAATTCCTACAATTCATTGGTGACGTCGCTGACGCTGCTTGGCGCGTTTGTCATCGCCGCCATTGCCCTGTCAGTCGTGATCGCTCGCCAGCTATCCAAATCAATTCGTCGGGTCGGCGACCGTATGGCAAGCCTTGCCTCCGGCAATACCGAGGAGGCTATCCCCTACGCTGACCGCAAGGACGAGATCGGCGCCATGGCCCGCTCGGTCGAAGTTTTCCGCGAAGCCGCGATCCGCAATCTTGACCTGGAAGCCGAAGCAGAGGCCACCCGCCGCCGCTCGGAAGCCGAGCGCATCGAAATGCAGCGCCAGAGCGAGGCGGATACCGAGGCGAAGCTGACCCAGGCGACCGGTGCGCTCGCCGCCAACCTTCGCCGTCTTGCCGCCGGCGACATGCTTTGCGAAGTGAACGAAGCCTTGGCGCCGCAGTTCGAAGGCCTGCGCCACGACTTCAATACCTCGGTCCGCCAGCTGCGCGACGCGCTGCTCAGCGTCGGCAATTCGGTTTCGACCGTCACCAGCGGTTCGAGGGAAATCTCCGACGCGTCCGACAACCTGTCGAAGCGCACCGAGCAGCAGGCTGCTTCGCTGGAAGAAACGGCGGCAGCACTCGAAGAGATCACCGCCAACGTCGTTTCGACCTCGAAGCGCACCGGCGAGGCCCGCGACGTCGTCCGCGACGCGCGGACCCGCGCGGACCAGTCGGGCCAGGTCGTCCGCAACGCGGTTGCTGCCATGGAGCGGATCGAGAAATCGTCCAGCCAGATTTCCAACATCATCGGCGTCATCGACGAGATCGCTTTCCAGACCAACCTGCTGGCACTGAACGCCGGCGTGGAAGCGGCGCGTGCCGGTGAAGCCGGCAAGGGCTTTGCGGTCGTCGCGCAGGAGGTCCGCGAACTCGCCCAGCGCTCGGCAAACGCCGCCAAGGAAATCAAGTCGCTGATCTCCAACTCGGCGGTTGCCGTCAGCGAAGGCGTCAAGCTCGTCAGCGAGACGGGCGAGGGGCTCAGCGTCATCGAGCAACTGGTTCAGACCGTCAACGGTCACATGGATGCGATCGCAATCGCGGCACAGGAACAGTCGGTCGGCCTTGCGCAGGTCAACACCGCTGTCAACCACATGGACCAGTCGACCCAGCAGAATGCCGCGATGGTCGAAGAGATGAACGCCGCAGGCGCCGGTCTTGCCCAGGAGAGCGGCAAGCTCAGCGATCTCCTCTCGCACTTCCAGCTCGGCAGCAGCGCCTCGGGCCAGCTTCGCGAGACGGCGAGCCGCATGCGCGCGCCGCCGGCTCCGGCCCCGCGCCCGGTCGCCGCCGCGCCGAGCCGTCCGATGCCGGCGCGCGCTCCGGTTTCCCGCGGAAATACGGCCCTCGCGCAATCGGCCGACGAGTGGGAAGAATTCTGATCTTCCCGGCACAAACAGAACTTGAGAGGGCGGCTTCAGCCGCCTTCTGCGTTTCAGGCGACCTCCTCGGATCCATCAGTTGCCGCTTGCATAGAACGGCAAAACGATATAAACATATCTTTATATCTTGATTGCGTAAGGATGCGGCTGAATGGGATTGGCGCTCGACACCCTGGTGGACGTACTGAAAACAGCCGGCGAGCCGACGCGCTTCCGCCTGCTTGCGCTTCTCGCTGCCGGGGATCTCACCGTCACCGATCTTACCGAAATCCTGGGCCAATCGCAGCCGCGCATTTCGCGGCACCTGAAGCTGCTTGCCGAAGAGGCGCTGATCGATCGCTATCAGGAAGGCGCCTGGGCCTATTTCCGGCTGAAGCAGGAAGGCAAGGCGGCAACGCTGGTGAGGACGCTGCTTGCCGCCTCCTCGGAGGAGGATCCGGTCCTGCTTCGGGACAGCGAGCGGCTGACGACGGTCAAACGCCTGCGTGCCGAACGCGCCCAGGCCTATTTCACGCGCAACGCATCCGAATGGGACGAGCTTCGCCGCCTGCATATCAGCGACGCGGCAGTCGAATCGGCGTTGCTCAAGCTGATTGGCCCGACGCCCGTCGACGCGCTTCTCGATCTCGGCACCGGCACCGGCTGGATCCTCCAGCTTCTGTCCAACATCTACCGTCGTGCCGTTGGCATCGACGCGAGCCGTGACATGCTCTCGGTCGCTCGGTCCAATCTCGACAAGGCCGGTATCGTCAAGGCATCCGTCCGGCATGGCGACATTCTCAACCTGCCGCTCGAAGGCCAGGATTTCGACCTGATCACCGTTCACCAGGTACTGCACTTCCTCGACCAGCCGGAATTGGCGATCGCCGAGGCAGCCCGCGTGCTGCGTCCGGGCGGCCGCCTGCTGATCGTCGATCTCGCGCCCCATACGCTCGAATACCTGCGCAACGACCATGCCCATGTGCGTCTCGGCTTCTCCCATCAGGTGATGGCGGAGTGGCTCGAGAAGGTCGGCCTCGAAGTCGAGCAGGCGCTCGATCTTGGTTCCGGCAAGGAAGGCGGGCTCACGGCCACTGTCTGGCTCGCCCGCGACCGCCGCCTGCTGATCGCCGCCCATCATGCATCCGCCCAATCGCAAACCGTCCTTTAAGGGAGCTGAACCAATGACCGCCGATAGCGAAACTTTCAGCGTTTCCTTCGAATTCTTTCCGCCGAAGTCGGAAGAGATGGAAGGCCAGCTCTGGGATACGGTCGATGAACTGGCGCTCTGGGATCCGAGGTTCGTTTCGGTCACCTATGGTGCGGGCGGTTCGACCAAGGCGCCGACGATCAACACGGTGCGCCGCCTGGTCGGCGAAACCTCGCTTGCAACCGCCGCACATCTGACCTGCGTCGATGCCACGCGCGAAGAAACCCATTCCGTCGTCGGCGAGTATCGCGCCGCCGGCATCCGCCACATCGTTGCCCTGCGCGGCGATCCGGCGAGCGGTGTCGGCACGGACTATCGCCCGCATCCGCAGGGTTATGCCAATGCAGCGGAGCTGGTGCGCGGCCTGACGGAACTCGGCGGCTTCGACATTTCCGTCTCCGCCTATCCCGAAAAACATCCGGAAAGCGCCGATCTTGGCGCAGACATCGAAATGCTCAAGCGCAAGGCGGATGCCGGCGCCGCCCGGGCACTGACCCAGTTCTTCTTCGACAATGACGTTTTTGAACGTTACCTCGAAAAGGTCCGCGCCGCAGGCATCGCGATCCCGATCGTGCCGGGCATCATGCCGATCCAGAACCTGACCCAGCTCAAGCGTTTCGCCGGACGCTGCGGTTCCTCGGTTCCGTCTTTCCTGGATGCCCGTTTCGAAGGGCTGGACGACAAGCCCGAGGATCGCGCCAGCGTGGCTGCCGACATCGCCGCCGAACAGATCGAGGATCTGATCCGCCGCGGCCTTGGCGACTTCCATATCTACACGATGAACCGCGCACCGCTCGTCTCCGCCGTCCTTCAGCGGCTTGGCCGCCGGCAGATCCGCACACCGCGGATCGCCGCGGCCTGAGCGCAATGAAAAAAACGCATGCTCCTACGAAAGGAGCATGCGTTTTCACCGGAAGTGCTGATTATCAAACGGTCTTGGATGCGATATCTTGAACTGGTAGTGGAACTGGTGGCGCTCAAATGAAGAGCATGGATGCCACAAACACAAACGCTGCACTGACTACCAAGACATTGAGAGAGTATGTACGTCCCATGTCTGCCTCCTTGCG
This sequence comes from Neorhizobium sp. T25_13, assembly GCF_002968675.1. Classification (NCBI taxonomy): domain Bacteria; kingdom Pseudomonadati; phylum Pseudomonadota; class Alphaproteobacteria; order Hyphomicrobiales; family Rhizobiaceae; genus Neorhizobium; species Neorhizobium sp. T25_13. The sequence continues at coordinate 251,685 of NZ_PVBI01000004.1, read as the reverse complement.
TTGACGGGCAGACTTTATGTCGGTTTTGTGCCGGTTGGGAAGCGTATTTCTATGCTGCAGCGCCGTTCGCCTGTTCACCTTATCCCTGCACGGATCTCGTAAGTCGCTGATTTTTATCGGTAAAGCATCCGTTAATCTTAATTTCCGCAGAGTTAAAAAGCCGTGTACGGCTGTTAACTTCTGACATATTCCGTGATGGTTTCGATCCGTTACGACGCGCCGGACGGCGAATTGTTGCGCCTGCGAAGGAGCCTTCCGTCGAGCAGGACCAGGCCGAAACCGATCAGCAGCATGCCGATGAGGTCGGTCGCCTCCAATCTTTCGCCGAGGAAAAGCGCGCCGAGAAGGATCGCGCTCGGGGGCACGACGAGCGTAACCAGAGAGGCATTCGTCGCTCCGGCCATCCCAAGGATACGGAAATAGAGGAGATAGGCGAACGCCGTCGACAAAAGCGCCAGGGCGAGGATCGCAAGGACGGCATGCGTCGATGGGGCGGGCAGCGCCCAGGGCTGGTCGGCGAGCAGCGACACGGGCAGCATCATCAGGCTGGAGGCCGTGAGTTGTCCGGTGGCGCTGACCGGCGCTGGCAGGCCGCGGAAACGTTTGCCGTAGGTGCCGGCCACTCCGTAGGAGATTGCCGCAAGGATCGGCAGGATCAGCGCCCAGAGCGGCGCGGACGCGGCCGCCGTGACGCCTGGACCGATCAGCACGGCCGTCCCGGCAAGACCCGCAAGGCAGCCGGCGATTTTTGCCGGCGTCAGTTTTTCGTCGGCCGTCCAGCGGTTGGCGATCAGCACCGTCCAGATCGGCGTGGTCGCGTTGAGGATCGAAGCGAGACCGGCGCCGATCTCGGTCTGGCCGAAGAAGATCAGCGTATGGGGAAGGGCGTTGTTGATGAAGCCCATGACCAGGAAGGACCGCCAGTGGGTTCTAAGCGTCGCATAAAGCCCGAACCGGCCGTGCAGATAGATGTGCAGCGCCGCCGCTGCCAGGAACAGGCGCAGGAAGACGAGGGTGAAGGGCGGCACTTCCACGACTGCGACGCGCGCGAAGAAGAACGATCCGCCCCAGATCAGCCCGAGCAGCAGGATCAGGGCCCAGGCGGTGGCACTGGGCTTCGGAATGGCGGCGGTTGTCATGCAAAATCCCCCTCACAGTCAAGGTCAGGGGATATCTCTTTGTTCCACGAACCGCCACCCGATTTCGGTCGGGCGGCGATTGTATTCAGAGATTGTATTTCAGAGCGCGGAGAGCAGGGTCTGGGTCGGCCAGCCGTCGGCTGGCTGGCCAAGGCGTGCCTGTTCCTTCTGGACGGCCTGGCGCGTGCCCGACCCCAGGATGCCGTCGACCTTGCCGATATTGTGGCCGAGCGCTTCCAGCTTGGTCTGCAGCGCCTTCATGCCGGTGTCGTCCAGGCCCTGGTCCGGCGTGCCCTTCAGATAGGTCGGAGCACCGGAAAGCCGGGTTGCGAAATAGGCGGCCGAGGTCGTGTAGATGAACGACTGGTTCCATTCCAGGTAGATGCTGAAGTTCGGATAGGTCAGGAAGGCCGGTCCCTTGCGACCCTGCGGCAGGATGAGGGCTGCGGGCAGGTTGCCGAAGTTGGTGGCGCCGTCGCGCGGGGTGACGCCGAGCTTGAACCATTCGCTGGCCGGGATCTCGTTGCCGAGGCCGGACCTGTCCCAGGGGAGGTTCTCCGGCAGCGTCACTTCCTGGATCCACGGCTGGCCAGGCTTGAAACCCATGCTCTGGATGAATTTTGCGGCCGTGAGGATAGCGTCCGGGGAACTGGCCTTGACGTTGATATGGCCATCGCCGTCACCATCGACGCCGTGCGCGATAATATCCTCGGGGAGCATCTGCACCTGGCCGATCTCGCCGGCCCATGCGCCCGTGTTGGTCGAAGGATTGAGGTCGCCGTGCTGGACCATCTCGATCAGGGCGATCAGCTGCGGGCGGAAAAGCTGCGGGCGACGGCAGTCATGCGCGAGCGTCACCAGTGCATTGCGGGTGTTGAAATCACCCTGCACGGCGCCGAAATCGGTCTCCATTCCCCAGAAGGCGGTGATGACGCCGGGCGCCACGCCGAATTCCTTCTCAGCTCGGGCGAAGACCTCCGCATACTGCTTGATTTTCTGGCGGCCGATGTCGAGGCGCGCCTGGCTGACGGTGCGCTGCGAAAACTCTAGGAAGGTCTGGCGGAAGACGCCCTGAGCCCGGTCGCGGGACAGGACTTTCTGGTCGATCTGGGCGCCGGCGAGCGCTTCGTCTACCGCGCTTGCCGAGGCGCCCTTGGAAATGGCTTCCGCCTTGACGCCGTCGAGGAAAGCGCCGAGATCGCCGCCGCAGGTGGTAGCCGGGGCCTGGGCGAGAGCGGTGGAGGCAAGGCAACTGGTGATGACGGAGGCAAGGGCGAGGCGGCGGGCAAAGCGAGCGGACATTCGGCGTTCCTAGAATCTGAGTAAGCGCCGTCCGATCTCGGAAAATTTTGTGACCGAAACGTGGACGGCAGCCGTGTTGGCGCAGTTTTTATCGCAACTGCTCACACATTGCCAGACACCTGTTTCGTCGGGTGCACGGGGCTTACTTTGAGACTGCCGCAACCCAGTTGTGCCAGTTCTTGGACGTGCCCGCAAAGACGTTGATATCCATCTCGCCCTTGATGCCCGGCACGACGCCCGTCGAGGTATACTGCCAGAAAGCCCAGCGGCGATCGGGGTAGATCTTGGTCGGATGCTGCGCCACGGCGCGGAGCCAGAAGTGGTGGTTGCTGAAGGCACCGACCAGATTGTCCCGGTGGAAATCCACTGACGTGTAGATGATCGGACGCTTGCCGTAATAGGCCTCGAGACGGTCCATGAAGCGCTGCATCGACGCACGAACGGTCTCGGGATCGGGACGGGTCTTGCAGGTCGGCGAGGACTGGTTCCATTCCATGTCGAGGACCGGCGGCAGCTTCACCGCGTCCCTGGGCACGTTGTTGATGAACCAGTCGGCCTGTTCGTCGGCTGTCGAGCAGAAATAATAGAAGTGGTAGGGGGCATAAGGAATGCCGGCCGATGCGGCGCCCCGCCAGTTCAGCTCGAAGGTCGAATCGATGCGATCCTTGCCTTCCGTCGCCTTGATGAAGACGAAGGCGATGCCGGATTTTTTCACGGCGGGCCAGTCGATATCGGTGCCGTTCCACTTGGAGACGTCGATGCCGTGGACCTCGTGGAGCCCAGGGTGCGTTTTGCCGAAATCCTGCGGGTCACTGTCCTTGAACCGCATCTTCTTGACCGATGACGTTTCCATCAGGTCATAGCTTGAGGATGTGCATCCCGTGGCAAGGAGCGCGGTGGCAAGGAGGGCCAGAAGGAGCCGAGGCATGAACATCCCGTGTGGTGTCGACGTGGAAGCCTCTTGCCCCGTTCGACGCAACACAGGGAGGCATGAACTCCATATTCGCCATAACGTCGTAAAAAATCGGTTAGGGCAAGAGGATTTCATGCCGGAGATGCGGGAACCCAACGCTTCAGCCGCGGCGGCGGATGACAGCATGCCAGGCATAACCCCGGCCGATCTCCTCGAAGATCATGTCGGCATCGGCCGCAGTCAGCTTGCTTTCCAGCACTTCGTGCAGGTTTGGCCGCGGCGTGACGTGGAAACGCATGAGCCAGGCCTTCAGGAACCGCCCGAACCAGCTTGGCAGCCGTTCCTGCTGGCCGAAATCGACGATATGGAGGGAGCCATGCGGCGCCAAGGCCGCAAGCGCGGCATCGATCGCCTTTTCCCAGTCCGGAATCATCGACAAGGCGTAGGAAATCAGGATGCGATCGAAGCCGGTCGCACCGAACTCTTCCGCCTTGAAATTGGTGGCGTCGGCGACGCGAAATTCCGGGATGATCGGCTTGCCGCGGAAATTGGCCCTGGCGCTTTCCAGCATCTCGGCGGAAATATCGAGGCCATAGAGCCTGGCCGCCGGATATTGCCGGTGGGCGAGGGCGAGGTTGCGGCCCGTGCCGCAGCCGACTTCGAGCAGCGAGGCATTCGGCGGGACATTCAATCCCGCAATCGCCCGGTCGCGGCCGAAGAGGTAATATTTGCGGGTGATGTCGTAGATATGGCGCTGATACCGGTACATCCGGTCCATGCGCTCGGCGTGGCCAGTCGGCAGGGAGTTACTCGCCATATCCGTCGCCATCAGGCTTTTTTCACATAGATGTGGAAACCGCCGTAAATTGCCGACCGGTCTTCCAGGTTGAGTTCGTTGGAGCGCTCTTCCAGATAGGACCACTGGTCGAAAAGGGCCGGGGAAAGGCGACCGTCGAGCACGCTCTTTTCGGCGGCGGTGCGGAAGATCACGCGGGCGCCGGGAGCGGCCGTGCGGCTGATTTCCGACCAGACGTCGTTCAACTGCTCGTCCGTCATCCAATCCTGCGCGTCGAGCAGGACGTAGCGATCGACCGAACCGGCGGACTTCTGGGCCAGCAGTTCCGTGAAGCTGGCATGGTGGACCGTGACGCGCTCGGCATTGTCGCGGATCGCGCGGTAGTTTTCAGCCTTGAGATAGGTCGGCAGCGTGCCTTCCTCCGGCTTTGGATAACGGCGCATAAAGGCCTGCCAGGCGAAATAGTTGTCGCGCAGCGGGAAGTGGCAGGCGAGCTTTTCGAGGCGCTGGCGCAGGACCGGCGCGATCGATCCGTCCGAGGCGAGGCTCGCCAGCTCGTCATATTGCTGCGGCGGAATGCCGAGGCCGAACAGCGAACTCTTGCGGCTGGTGATCCAGCGGATCAGCGGCCTGTCGAACAGCGGAGCGATGCGGTCGTCGAAGAACTGGCGTTGTTCGCGCAACGATTTGGCATCGGCCATTTGGGTGAGGTCGATGCCATGCAGGCGGGCGATCAGGTGGCCGGCGCCGATGAAGCGGCCGAGCAGGCCGGTCTTGTAGATATTGCGGTCGAACACTTCGATCCGACGGCGGCCGGCGAGCGAGCGCTTGTCCCAGTAGGCGCGGGTCGCGGCATCGAGATTCGGCGCGATGAACGCGTCGTAGCTCTTGCTGTTGGTGCGGATGCCGTCCATGCCGAAGTGGCGCACGACATCGCCATGGCCGGGCAGGTGGCGGAAGGCTGCGAGCTTCAGGCGGTTCAGCGCGACGTGATGCGGGTTGAGGTCGACGACGTCGATCTTCTTCGGCGAGCGGGACAGATAGGCGAGCATGTTGCAGCCGCCGGAACCGATGGTGACGATCGAATGCTCGCCGGAAAGCTCCATGGCGGTCATGTCGACTTCCGGGTCTTCCCAGATCTGAGGATAGACGAGACCGGAGAACAGGAGGCCGAAAAGCCTTTCTGAGAAACCCTGCCGGGATAGAGCTTTATGCTGCAGAAGGGCGTCCTTCAGCTTCTGGTTTTTCAGAAAACCGGCTTCCTGTGCAATATCCGCCATGGTCGAGTCCCGCTTTGTCCAGAGTTTCAGCGCGTGTAAACCTGTCATGCTACAGATTGATGACGCCGCCTGTGGCCAGTCCCCCGATCGGCCCCACGCGGCCGAGCACCCCCTTCCTTGGCGTCGAGAATCCTGATTGCATGCGGCCCTTGCAATGGAGGCAGGCATGCGGTTGTTGGTGCGATTCTTAAAAATCCTCGGCGGCGTCATCGTCGTCGGCCTGATCGGGCTCGGGATCTGGCTCTATACATCGCCGCCGGAATTGCTGAGGGTCGGAAGCGGCTATTCGGCCAAGATGATCTGCTCGAACGTCTTCCTTGCCGGCCGCGACAGCAGCGAGGTCCTCGCCGTCGACGTGCAGGCTCCGGGTCACCCGCTTCTGAGATTGATGCGGGTCTCCGTCGATCGAACGGAAAAGCGGGTTCATGCCGCGCTGCTCGGCATTTTAGCCGGCAATGACGCGGTCTATCGCGAAGGGCTCGGCTGCGCCGTCGTGCCCGATGGGGCACCGGCTGCTGTTGCCGGCGTTCCGGCGCCTGCCGTTACGTCAGCTGATTCGTCGATGCTTTGGCCGGAAGGCGGAAAAGTCGAATCTAATCCGTCGGTTGTGCGGCTTCTTTCAGATGCGGTCCTTGCCGGTCCGGGCCTTCGGGCGGTGGTCGTGGTCAAGCGGGGACGGATCGTCGGCGAGACCTATTCGACCGGCTTTTCCAAGGATACGCCGCTGCTCGGCTGGTCGATGACCAAGACCGTGAACGCTGCTATCCTCGGCACGCTCATTCGAGACGGAAAGCTTTCGCTGGACGACAAGGGCCTGTTCCCGCAATGGCAGGGCAACCAGCGCGGCGATATCCGGATTGCCGACCTGGCCGCCATGGAAAGCGGGCTCGCCTTCAACGAGAATTACGGCGCGGTGGCGGATGTGACCCGCATGCTCTATCTCGAGCCGGACATGGCGAGCTTTGCGGCCGACCAGCCGCTCGAGGCCGATCCCGGCACGCGGTTCGGCTATTCTTCCGGCACGGCCGTGATGCTCTCGAAAATCTGGATGGACCGGATCGGCGACAGGGCCGCAGCGATGTCCTATCCCCGCAACGCGCTGTTCGGCCCGCTCGGCATGGAAAGCGCCGTCATGGAGGCCGATGCGGCAGGCACCTTCGTCGGCAGCTCCTATATGTATGCGACCGCGCGCGACTGGGCGCGGATGGGGCTCCTGCTTGCGCGGGACGGCGTCTGGAACGGCAACCGGATCCTGCCGCAAGGTTTCGTCACCCTGATGCACCAGGCCAACGCCACGTCGAACGGCCGTTATTCGAAAATGCAGACGTGGCTGCCGGGCAAGAATAATCCAGACATTCCGGCGGATGCGTTTTTCCTGCAGGGGCATGATGGGCAGACCATCACGGTCATTCCGTCGCTCGATCTGGTGGTGGTGCGGCTCGGGCTGACGCCGAGCTGGAACCGTTACGATCCGACCCGGCTGGTCGCAGAAGTGGTGAAAACAACAACGGCGCCCTGAGGCGCCGTTGAAACATTTTCAATCAAGGCACTTTCAGCCCGGCTATTTCTCCAGGACGTCCAGCATGTTCTTGCGTTTGGCGTCGTAATAATAGCCGCGCGCATAAAGCTTGATGGCATTGTCGTTTCTGTTGTCGGCGACAAGCCAGGCGCCGCGCAGATATTTGATCGCGTATTTGAGGTTGGTCTCGGCATCGAGCAGGCCGGCCGGTGGGCCTTCGTAGCCCATGGACTTGGCGGTCGAATACTTGATCTGCATGAGGCCCCAGTAGCCGTTCTTGTGATAGGCCTTGGGATCGTATTTGCTTTCCCGATGCACGACGCGGTGCACCAGCGATTCCGGCACGCCGTACATGCCCGCATAGCGCTTGATGAGCTTGCTCAATTCCGGCGGCGCACCGGTGGCCGTGGACGGCATCGGCTCGCCGGGAGCCGGCGGGAATTCCACGGCGGACAAGGCGGCAACGGCTCTCGGCTGCGCTGCATAGGCGAGCGTCGCAGTGTCCGGGCGTGGGGTCGGCACGACGGTCTGAAGCGCGACCATGTCCGGTGTCAGTTCCCGTTCGTCCAGCGCGATCGCCGAAGCTGCCGCCGGCTGGATCTTGCCTTCGCTGACCGCTGGCGCGATGGGCGGCGACACCAGGCGTCCGCCCTTTGGCGCCGCAAGGTTCGCCGGCTGGGCCGACGCGAGAATTGTCGATGTGGTGCGAGCAACGGGCGGCGGCATCATCGCCGGGCCGGGCGCGGGGGCGAAAGCGACGAGCGGCGCCATGGTGGGCGATGCCATTGCGGCGGATTGAACGGACATCGCATCAGCGGCGGCGGGCACCGGCACGGGAAGTCTTGCGGTCTTGGCGAGTGCCACGGTTGGCTGCGTGCCGACGGTCTGGACGGCCGAGGCGACCTGAACACCCGGAGGGGTCATCTGGCCTGCAGTCTGGGCCTGCCCGTTTACCGGGAGATCGGATTTGTACTGGATAGTCGTCTGGCCATCCGCGGAGGCCGTCTGGACAGGTCCGGTCGCCTGGCCGCTGGTCGGGGCAACGGTCTGTGTCGCTGCAAGCTTTTGCTCGCGCTCGACGCTCGAACATCCGGCCAAAACCGAAGAAACGGCGCACGCCACAGCCGTCCCGCGGCCGAGGAATCGGATTATCGCCATTGGGTCGCTTTCATGAAAAATGGTTACCCCAGTCCGCCCAAACGCCACCAAAAGAGTGTTTTGATTAACCTATTGGGCAGCGTCCGACAAGATGGCGAGCGTCAGGCGGCGATCCGGCGATAGCCGGCTGTGACCGCGCGCCGCGAAATGAAGCGCGTCTGGGGCTTGCGTGAGGCGGAGTTGAAGTTGGCGGGCCGCCGCCGGCGGTTGAGTACTCGGCGCGGAAAAAGCACGTGAATTCCGGCTCCAAGCGCAGCGCAGACAAGGAAGGTCGCCTGCATTTCGAGAAGCTGGGGCAGGAGGGAGCGGTCGGGATCGACGAACTGGGCGAGCACGGCTGCAAGGACGATCGCATAACGCGCCCGGAAGGCGGACTTGCCGAACAGGCATCCGAAGATTCGCGCTGCCCGACATTCGGGAAGATTGTCGTTATCGGCAATCGGGCCGGAGATTCGCGGGTCCTGGTAGGACCAGATCACATAGAGCATCAGATAACCGAGCCCTGCCCAGGAGATCACGTCGATGAGCTTGGGAAGATAGACGGCGATCAGGGCCATGGGGATCATCGCCACGATCAGGGCCGCCGACATTCCGACGGCAAGCCCTGGGACCGTCGCGATCGCCGTGCGGCGACCGCGCTGGAGAGAGAAACTGGCAGTCAGACAAGCGATAGGGCTCGGAAGGAGGGCGAGAAAGATCGCGGTCGCAGCAAAAGCGAGCCAGATGTCAGCCGTCATTCCATTTCCTCCCGGACGCTTGTTGAGCGGCGCCCGCTAATTTCCTGTCTCAAGCCGCTTCGAAGGGCTGGCCGATATGATCCATCACTTCGCCGAACCATTTTGCAGTCAGATCGAAATGTTTTCCACCCTTGATTCTGGGAAATTCGATCGTGCGCAGTTTTCCGCCCTGATCCTCGTCGTGGCCGGTAACGCCCGAGACCTTGTTCAATGCGTTTTCGACGGCGAGATCGACCATGCCCTGGATGAGCCGCAGGTCCTGGCCATTTGCCGGCGCCGAGCGGGCGAAGTAGCCGGATTTCTGCACCATCGAGCGATCGGCGCCGATCAGCGCCGCGAACTGCTTCTGGAACCAGCCGCCGACATTGATCGTGTCGATCTTCACATGGCCGAACGCGTCGCGCTTGATCGCTTCGCCTGCCGCTTCCCGTTCGGCGACGATCGTATCGAGGCCGGCACCTTCCGAAACGAACAAGGTCACGAAACCGCGCTGGTCCATGACGTCCTTGAGGCGCGCGGCCTCCTTGTCGAGGTCGAAGGCCATCTCGGGCAGGTAGACACCATCGATGTTCTTCATCGCGCTGTTCATCATGAAGCCCTCGACATATTCGTTGCCTTTGGTCTTCTGAATATAGGCCCGCGCAGTCGCGGCGGTAAGCCAGCCGCAGTGACGTCCCATCACTTCGTGAATCACAAATGTGCGAGGAGCGGCACTTTGCTCGTTCGAAACGTTGTCGAAGAAGGAGGCGCCGACTTCGGCAGCCGTCCAGGCGCCGAGCGACTGGCGGATCGGCACGATATCGTTGTCGACGGTCTTCGGCAGGCCGACGACGGTCAGGTCGTAGCCATTGGCGCCGAGATAGGCTGCGAGGTCGGCGGCCGTGGTGTTGGTGTCGTCGCCGCCAATCGTGTGGAGGATGGTGATCCCATCGGCCGCCAACCGCTCGGCGGCGACGCGAAGCGGGTTCTCACCTTCCTTGACGAGGCCGCGCTTGACGCAGTCTGCGGCATTGGTGAGCTTGACGCGGCTGTTGCCGATCGGGGAGCCGCCGTAGCGGTGCAGCAGATGGGCCTTTTCGCGCATGTCGGTGGTGATTTCGATGCGGTCGCCGAGCAGGACGCCCTGATAACCGGAACGGTAGGCGACCATCTCGATATCCGGCGCGACGTCGTTGTAGCGCTCGATCAGGCCGCCAACGGCGGAAGACAGGCAAGGCGCAAGGCCCCCTGCGGTCAGCATTGCTACTTTCTGTTTGGCCATCGATCCTCCTTGACGCGCATGCTCGCGTACAGTTCAAAACCGCTGGAATGGATGCGACAGAGACAAGCCCCTGTAAAGTGAATTTCTCAAGAAAAACCGCAGCTTCGACTTCTTGGCGCAGGAGAGCCTAATATAATCGATTCAACTGCCGCGGCCCCTCGATCGCGCTTGTGGAAAAAGAGATTCGGAGGCTTCGCAATTGTCCCGAAGTGCAGGGTCACCTGTCTGTGAGCGCCGGTGATTGTTCGGAAAACATGAACATAGTTTAATCTAAGACGGACCGTAGGTCGCCTTGCAATCCCAACTATAATCTGGTCCACTGCACTCATGATCTGGGATTTTGCCTGCCTTCACTTTTCCTCCCTTTGGGAACGGCTTCTCGGCGCCATGGGCGACGCGGCCGGGAACGCGCTCGGCCGTGTCATCGAGGCGATCCGCACGACGTTCGAGGGTGATCCGGAAACACGCCGGCAGGTGTCTTTCTCGGTCGCCATCATTGCGCTGTCGGCCAAGATGGCGAAGGCTGACGGTATCGTCAGCGAGGCCGAGGTCAAGGCCTTTCAGCAGATATTCGATTTTCCCGACGAGGAAGCCCGCAACGTCGCGCGCCTCTATAACCTCGCGCGCCAGGATGTCGCGGGTTACGAAGCCTATGCGACCAAGCTCGCCGGCTTGTGCAGCCCGGGCGCGGGCAAGGCTGCGAACTGCCCGATGCTCGAAAACGTCGTCGACGGGCTGTTCCACATCGCCAAGGCGGACGGCCTGGTGCACGAGGCGGAGCTTGCCTTCCTTTTCCGCATCGCCGAAATCTTCCGCATCGACGAGGGGCATTTCCGCCGCATCATGGCGCGGCACGTGCATCTCGACGGACGAGACCCCTATCTTGTGCTCGGCGTTTCGCCGGAAGACGATTTCGCAAAGATCCGCAAGCAGTACCGCTCGCTGGTGTCCGAACATCATCCGGACCGTCTGATCGCTCGCGGCGTTCCGGCTTCGCTGCATGCCGCTGCCAATGAGCGCATGGCCGCGCTCAATGCCGCCTATGCGGCGATCGAGAAAGAGCGCCGCGCCGCATGATGCCGTTTTACGCCGACTATGCCGGCGCGACGGTAAGGCCTTCCCCCAATCACGGCGAGCGCGCCGGCGGGCGCAGGCCCGACATGGTCATCCTGCATTACACGGGCATGCCGAGCGGCGACCAGGCGCTCTCCTGGCTCTGCAATGAGGAAAGCCAGGTCTCGAGCCACTATTTCGTCCACGAGGACGGGGGCGTGGTGCAACTCGTGCCGGAGGATCGCCGTGCCTGGCATGCCGGCAAGAGCTCCTGGGCGGGCGAGGCCGACATCAATTCCTGTTCGATCGGCATCGAGATCGCCAATCCAGGCCATCCCGGCGGCCTGCCGGACTATCCGTCCGCGCAGATCCAAGCCGTCGTCGAATTGTGTCGCGATTGCGGCCAAAGGTGGCAAATCCGACCGGAAAGGGTGCTTGGACATTCCGATGTCGCCCCTATCCGCAAGGTCGATCCGGGCGAAAATTTCCCCTGGGAAAAGCTGTACCTTGACGGGATAGGTCATTGGATCGATCCAGCGCAAATCCGTGGCGGACGGTTTTTCCAGTTCGGCGAGAGCGGCCAGCCTATCGAGGCATTGCAGTCGATGCTGTCGCTCTACGGCTACGGAATTGAAATCACGGGAAATTTCTGCGAGCGCACGAAGGGCGTGGTCGAGGCGTTCCAGCGTCATTTCAGGCCGCAGTTGGTCGACGGGATCGCCGATTTTTCGACGATCGACACACTTCATCGCCTGCTCAAGTCCTTGCCAAAATTCAATTAATGCGGGCGCCGCACCGGTCGTTCGGGACCGCGTCGAAATCGCAAAATTTTGCAGTGCCACATCATCTCCTTATTAGCCCGGTCTAAAGGACCCGCTAACGGCAGCCGCCATGTTGGACGGGGGTTGCAGAGATAAACGACCAGGATTCGTGAAAACATCGCGCCGTCAATCCGGCGACGCGCTGAGAGGGTGTTTGCGTAACGACACCCGCGGTTCCTGTTGGTCCGGAGACACTTCACCTACATGAATATTATGATTGTTGCTGCCGCGGCGGGCCTTGCCATGCTGGTCGCGGGAACCGAACTCGTGCGTGCTGAGGACGACGCCGTCACCACCTACACCAAGGCGCTCATCATTCCATGGGAAACGCGCGAAACCGGTTTTGCCGCGCCCACCGACGAAGCCAGGCGCCTGGTTCGGCAGCTTCATTATACCCAACTGATCTCGAAATATGCGGACGAATACGATGTTCCTGAAGAGCTTGCGCTGGCGGTGGTACAGATCGAGAGCAATTTCCGTCCGACCGTCAAGGGCAGTGCAGGCGAGATCGGGCTGATGCAGATCAAGCCGGCGACGGCGAGGCTGATGGGTTACCGCGGGCCGGACTACGGCCTCTACGATCCCGAGACCAATATCCGCTACGGTATGAAATACCTGGCCGGCGCGCACGAACTCGGCGGCGGCAAGATCTGCGGCACCATTCTCAAATACAATGCCGGCCACGGTGCCAAGCGCATGAACCCGGTTTCCAAGCGCTATTGCAGCAGGGTGCAGGCGGTGATCGAGACCGCTGAGCAGACGGCCGAACAGACTGCGTCGCTTTCGCCTGTGGCATTTTGATTCCGAAAACGGCTAGAAGTGCTTCTGACAGAAGACATTTCGGCCGGTGGAATTGAAAGGCGAGGGCATGACGGAGCGGTTCAGATTTATCGTGATCGGGAGGGGCATGATGGGCGCTGCGGCTGCCCGCTACCTCTCGAAATGGACCGACGGTATTGCGTTGGTCGGTCCCGGTGAGCCGGCGGACTACGGGCGCCATGAAGGCGTCTTTGCCAGCCACTACGACGAGGCGCGCATCACCCGGACGATCGATCCCGATCCCGTGTGGGCGCGCCTCGCCAACCGTTCGATCGAACGTTACGGCGAGATCGCCCGCGAAAGCGGCTTGGATTTCTATTCCGAGTCTGGCTGCTTGCTGGTCGGCCCTAAGCGGGGCGAGGGACCTTCTTATGTCGCGAACGTCCTCGATGCGGCAGACAAGCTCGGCGTTTCGACCGAGACGCTGTCGGATCTCGATCTTGCCGATCGGTTCGGTTTCTTCTCGTTCCCGCAGGCGAGCGAGGGGGTCTGGGAGCCTAGGAATGCCGGGCACATCAATCCGCGCCGGCTGGTGAAGGCCCAGGCTCTGATCGCCGAACGCCAGGGCACGGCAATCATTCCGGAAACGGTTTCCTCGGTGCGACAGGATGGCGATCAGGTCACCGTCACGACCAGCGAGGGCAACAGCTATGTTGCCGAAAAAGTGCTCGTCGCAGCCGGAGGTTTCTCGATCAACGAACGGCTGCTCGGCGCACGCCTCGACCTGAGCGTCTATGCCCGCACCGTCGCCTTCTTCGAGGTCGACGAGGCCACCATGGATATCTGGGGCAGGGTGCCTTCGCTGATCTGGAAATGGCGCGAGGGCGAGGACGGCATCTATCTCCTTCCGCCGGTGCGGTATCCCGATGGCAAGATCTATCTGAAGATCGGCGGCGATCCGGACGATCTGCTGCTGCCGACCGAGCCGGACATCCGCGCCTGGTTCCGCTCGGGCGGGCGGGAAAGCACCAGGGCGCGGCTCGCCGAGATCATGACGCGGCTGATGCCGGAACTCGATCTCTCCCGCTCGTCGATGGCGGCCTGCGTCACCTCGTTCACGCCGACCGGATATCCGGCAATCGCCATGACGCAAGCTTCCCGAATCGGCATCCTCAGCGGCGGCTGCGGGGCGGCGGCCAAGAGTTCCGACGAGATCGGCCGGCTCGGCGCCGAGCTGATCTTCCATGGGAAAATCCGGGATGAAGCCTATTCGACGGATTTCCGGGCGGATTATCTCTAAGCCGATTATCTCCGGCCTGATTGCCTTTCGCCTATGGCTTTCGCTCTCCATCTCGGTTATGGACCGCCTGCCAGTTGGCCGGGCAGCCGCGCTTTACCAATGCCGAAAGGCGGTAAGGTGAGGAAAGTCCGGGCTCCACGGAAACACGGTGCCGGATAACGTCCGGCGGGGGCGACCCTAGGGAAAGTGCCACAGAAAGGAAACCGCCCCGCTTGCTGTACCGCTTTCGACAAAGCGGCAGAGCTAGCGGGGTAAGGGTGAAAGGGTGGGGTAAGAGCCCACCGCGCTTCTGGTAACAGCGGCGGCAAGGTAAACCCCACCGGGAGCAAGACCGAATAGGGATGACGCGGGCCGCGTGAAAGCGTGGCTACAGCCTGTTTCCGGGCCAGTCATCCGGGTGGGTTGCGTGAGGCGACATGCAAATGTCGTCCCAGATGAATGGCTGCCACGTTCCGGTGCTTGCACCGGGGCCATACAGAACCCGGCTTACAGGCCAACTGGCGTTTACCTCCTCTCGCCGTCGCGATTCTGTCTGCGCCCTTGGCGAGGGAGAGACGTCCTGCGGCCGCTTTTTGCGGTGCAGAGTTATATCAGGAGTTTCGAAAGCTCCTTTGTTTGTCGGAGCTTAACAAGTGTCCACAGTTCACTTGTCGGACACTGCCGAGGCGGTTTCTTCACTCCCTCCGATAACTCTTTGTTAAACTTAACAGCTTATAAATAAATCCCATCTGGGAGTGGCTAGCGGGGCTTCTCCCATTGACGCCCATATGGTCCCATGGTATCCCAAAATCGCACTGCACAAGGGCGAATGAGCGCCCGCCAACCCCTGAGTTTCGGTCGTCCTACGGCCGGGCGGTTATCCGCCCATCCGGGCGGCGAAGCTGTGTTTGGTGTTGTGTCAACGGGTGGACGGGCTTCCGTCCTGAACCATAACGGAGCGGATGTTTGGCGTGATGAGCCGCTTCCTGTCGAATGCGACGAACAGGATCGATGCGAAGGGACGGGTCTCCGTTCCGGCGAGTTTTCGTTCGGTTCTTTCGGAGCGCGGGATCCAGGAGCTTTATTGCCTCCAGGATTTCACCTATCCGGCGATCAGCGTCGGCGGGCCGGATCTGCTCGATCGTTACGAGCGGCAGATCGCCTCCGTCGATCCGTTTTCGCCGGAAGCGAACCGGATGTCGCTGCTCGTACACGGTGGCGGCGTCTTCATGAGGCTCGATGCGGAGGGCCGGCTGATGGTCACGGATTTCATCCGCGACTTCACGGGAATCAGCTCGGATGTTACCTTCGTTGGGCGCTCGGATCATTTTCAACTTTGGCAGCCGCAGGCGTTTCACGAGGCGCAGGCGGCGGCGAGAGAGGGGCGCTTCGGTTCGCGTCCCGCGTAAGACAGGGGAACGGAATGGCGGCGAATCCAGGCGACGGAACAACCGAGCCCGAAGGCGGACCGGTTCGTCACATTCCGGTTCTTCTGAAAGAAGTTCTGGAGGCGCTCGAGCCTCGGGCTGGCAAGGTCATTCTCGACGGTACGTTCGGGGCGGGCGGTTATACATCCGCGATCCTTGCCGCTGATGCCGAGGTGATCGCGCTCGATCGCGACCCGAATGCGATTGCCGCCGGCAAGGCGCTTGCAGATGCCCATAAGGGTCGCCTCCACCTCATTCAGTCGCAGTTCTCCAGCCTTGCCGACCACGCGCCGGAAGGCGGGCTCGATGGCATCGTGCTCGATATCGGCGTCTCCTCGATGCAAATCGACGAGGCCGATCGCGGCTTTTCCTTCCAGCGAAATGGGCCGCTCGACATGCGCATGTCGGCGAGCGGCGTCTCGGCCGCGGATGTCGTCAATCGCGCCAAGGTCGGCGACCTCACGCGCATCTTCGGTTTCCTCGGTGAGGAAAAGCATTCGGGCCGTATCGCCCGCGCCATCGAGAAGCGTCGCCTGACTGAACCCTTCACCACGACGCGTGAACTCGCCAACCTCATCGAGACGGTCAATCCGCGCAAGGCCAAGGACAAGATCCATCCGGCAACCCGCGTCTTCCAGGCGCTGCGTGTCTTCGTCAACGACGAGCTCGGCGAGCTCGCGCAGGCGCTGTTTGCCGCCGAGCGGGCGCTGAAGCCCGGCGGCCGGCTGGTCGTCGTCACCTTCCATTCGCTGGAAGACCGGATCGTCAAGCAGTTCTTCGCCGATCGTTCCGGCAAGGCCTCCGGCTCGCGCCACCTGCCGATGGTCGAGGCCAAGCCTGCGATCTTCGAACCGCTCGGCAAGTCGATGATCTCGGCGAGCGACGAGGAGGCGGAACTCAATCCGCGCGCCCGTTCCGCCAAGCTTCGCGCCGGGGTGCGGACGGAAGCCCCGCCGCGGTCGGCCGACATGTCCATTTTCGATCTGCCCGATCTCGCCAGCCTTGCAAAGATGGGAGCCTGATACATGCTGCGTAGCTTCGATCTTGTCCTGATCGGCGTGATGACGGCAGCAGCCGTCGTCACCTATTCGATCAAGCACCGCGCCGATGAAAAACTCAGCGAGGTTCGCCGGCTCGAATCGGAAATCAAGCTGGAGAAAGATACGATCGATCTCCTGAAGGCGGACTGGGCCCTGCTGACCCAGCCAAACCGCCTGCACCGGCTGATCAACGTCTACAGTTCCGAGCTGGCACTGGCTCCCACGGAGACGACGCAGCTTGCGATGCCGAAGGAACTGCCGATGCCCAAGGCCCGGCTTCCGCAACCCGAGACCACGATCGAGGACATCATCGCCGGAAAGAACAGCGAGGTTGCCGCCGCGCTGAAGGGGGTTGCCGCCGCCAAGGCCAAGCCTGCCGCCAAAATTCCCGTGCCGCAGCGGCGCGGTCCCATCGAAGTCATTTCCACAGGATCGGTGAAACGCTGATGTCTTTCCTGTCCCGCATCATGATCGTCAAGAGCCGCGCGCATTTCTCCTCCGGCAGCCGTGGCCGCGGCTCCGAGAAGGCCTCCTTCGAGGGGACCCGCAAGCGCAAGTCCGCCCAGGCGAAAAACCGCGTCGGCCTGCTGATCGCCGGTTTCACGGTCTTCTACTGCGTCGTCGGCGGCCGGCTGATGCAATATGGCGTCGCGCAGCCGCTGACGACGTCGAGCATCCTGCCGGCGGACCGCCTTTTGGCGTCGCGCCCCGACCTCGTCGACCGCAACGGCGCGGTTCTGGCGACCGACATCCGCACCGTTTCGCTGTTTGCCGAGCCCAACAAGATCGTCGATGCCGACGAGGTGATCGAGAAGCTCTCGACGGTTCTGAACGACCTCGACGTCAAGGGCACCTATTCGAAGCTGACCTCGAACTCGCGTTTCCAGTGGCTGCGCCGCCAGTTGACGCCGAAGCAGCAGAGCCAGATCCTGGCGCTCGGCATTCCGGGCATCGGTTTTCGGCCCGAGAAACGCCGTTTCTACCCGGGCGGCCCCACCGCCGCGCATGTCGTCGGTTATGTCAATATCGACAACCGCGGCGTTGCCGGCATGGAGCGTTACGTCGACAATCAGGGGCTTGCCGATCTTGCGGCCGTCGGCATGACTTCCAGCCAGCCGCTGGAGCCGGTCAAGCTGTCCATCGACCTGCGTGTCCAGTCGATCGTCCGTGATGTCGTGTCCGAGGCGATCAGCAAGTACCGGTCCATCGGCGCCGGCGCGGTCGTTCTCGATGTCCATACCGGCGAAATCGTCGCCATGGCGTCCGCGCCCGATTTCGATCCCAACAATCCGGCCGAAGGCGGCGAGGAGGGATGGTTCAACCGCATGTCGAACGGCACGTTCGAAATGGGCTCGACCTTCAAGTCCTTCACGATCGCCATGGGCCTCGATTCCGGCAAGGTGAACCTTCAGAGCACGTTCGACGCCCGGTTCCCGATCCGCATCGGCGGCTTCACGATCAAGGATTTCCACGGCAAGGGTCGCGTGCTGAGCGTGCCTGAAATCTTCCAGTATTCGTCCAACATCGGCACCGCCAAGATTGCCGATACGGTCGGAATCGAAGGTCACAAGGATTTCCTGACCAAGCTCGGCCTGCTGACGAAAATGCGGACGGAGCTTCCGGAAGTCGCCTCTCCGAGCCAGCCGCGCGAATGGAAGAAGATCAATTCGGTCACCATTTCCTTCGGCCACGGTGTCTCGACGACGCCGTTGCAGACGGCGGTTGCCGGTGCAGCGCTCGTCAACGGCGGAAAATATATCCCGCCGACCTTCCTGCCGCGCAACCGAGCAGAAGCCGACAAGGTCGCTACCCAGGTGCTCAAGCCGTCGACCAGCAAGGACATGCGTTTCCTGTTCGAATGGAACGGCGCCAACGGATCGGGCAGGAATGCCCGCGTCGCAGGCTTCAACGTCGGCGGCAAGACGGGCACGGCAGACAAGGTCGTCAACGGACGTTACGCCCATGACAAGAACTTCAACGCCTTCCTCGCGGCCTTCCCGATGGACAATCCGCAATACGTCGTCTTGACGTTCTGCGACGAACCCAAGACCGACAAGGGCAACGGCGCAGCGCTTGCCGCAACTTCTGCCGCGCCGATGGTCAAGGAGATCATCACCCGCGCCGCGCCCATTCTGGGTGTGAAACCGAAATTCGGCAATGACGGTTCTGCCCTGCTTGTGTCTTATTGAGCGATAACAACTTGAGCGGACGATTCGTGGGGACGACGCTCAGAATGGACGATCAATCGATGAAATTGCGAGAACTCGCTGGACAGGATTTCCCGGAAATAGCCGACCTGATGGCAGGACCGGCAGGCGATCTCGATGTGGCCGGCCTCACGTCCGACAGCCGGAAGGTTCTGCCCGGCATGCTCTTTGCGGCACTCGCAGGCACCAAGGCGGACGGTTCGAGCTATATCGGCGATGCCGCCACGCGCGGTGCTGTCGCGGCGATCGCAGGGCATTCGGCGGAAGCGGGCATTCCGGTTCTTGCCGTTTCCAATCCGCGCCGGCTGCTGGCGCTGGCAGCCGCCCGTTTCTACCATGCGCAGCCGGAAACCATGGTTGCCGTCACCGGCACCGCCGGCAAGACCTCCGTCGCCTCGTTCACCCGCCAGATCTGGGCGCATGCCGGCCATGCCGCGGCACAGATCGGCACGACCGGCGTCGTCTCGCCCACCCGCAACGACTACGGAACGCTGACCACGCCGGATCCGGTCGACTTGCAGCAGCTGCTGGCGGAACTGGCTGCCGAAGGCGTTACCCATGCCGCCATGGAGGCTTCCAGCCATGGCCTCGACCAGAGCCGGATCGACGGCGTGCGTCTTTCCGCCGCCGGCTTCACCAATCTCGGCCGTGACCACATGGACTACCATCCGACGATCGAAAGCTACATGGCCACCAAAATGCGGCTCTTCGATACGCTGATGCCGAAAGGCTCGCCTGCCGTCATCTTCGCCGACGACGCCTGGTCGGAAGAGGCGATGCGGGTGGCGACGGCTGCTGACCTCGAAGTCCGCACCGTCGGTCGAAAGGGCGATTATCTGTGCCTCAAGCGCGTCGAGCATTTCCGGCACAAGCAGATGGCCGAAATCCACATCGGCGACCAGATTTTCGAAGTCGATATTCCGCTTGCCGGTGATTTCCAGGTGGCGAACGCGCTGGTCGCGGCAGGACTTGCGATGTCGACCGGAGTTCCGGCCGCGGTCGCCATGGCCGCGCTCGAAAAGCTGGTGGGCGCCTCGGGTCGTCTCGAACTGATCGGCCAGACAAAAGCCGGCGCGCTCGCCTATGTGGATTATGCCCACAAGCCGGACGCGCTGGAAAACGTGCTGACCTCCGTGCGCCCGTTCACGACCGGGCGGGTCATCGTGGTGTTCGGCTGCGGCGGCGACCGCGACAAGGGCAAGCGGCCGATCATGGGTGACGTGGCGACGCGGCTTGCCGATATCGTCATCGTCACCGACGACAATCCGCGTTCCGAGGTTCCCGAGGTGATCCGTTCCGAGATCATGGCGGCGGCTCCGGGCGCAATCGAGATCGGCGACCGGGCCAAGGCGATCCGCCAGGCAGTCAATATGCTGCGGGCCGGCGATACGCTGATCGTCGCGGGCAAGGGCCATGAACACGGCCAGACGATCGGCACGACGGTCCTGCCGTTTTCCGATCACGTCGAAGTCGGCAAGGCACTGGAGGAGATGAAATCGTGAGCTGGCTATGGACCTCCGAGGATTTGACGTCTGCCATGGGCGGCCGGCCGATCGGTGCGCTTCCGGCGGGCATCACCGGCATCTCGATCGACAGCCGTTCCATCGGCCAGGACGAGGCTTTTTTCGCTATCAAGGGCGATCGCGTCGACGGTCATGACTATGCAAGTCTCGCGGTTGCCAACGGTGCGACGCTGATCGTCGTCAACGAGGCGAAACTGCCTGCGCTCGGCAAATTGACGGTGCCGATGATCGTGGTGGAGGACGTTCTCGCCGCTCTTGGCAAATTGGCGCTTGCGGCGCGTGACCGCAGCAGGGCCCGTATCGTCGCGGTGACCGGTTCGGTCGGCAAGACCACCACCAAGGAGATGCTGCGCCATGCGCTTGCGCCTTCCGGGAAGGTGCATGCAGCCGTCGCGTCCTTCAACAATCACTGGGGCGTGCCGCTGACACTCGCCCGCATGCCGGCAGATACCGATTTCGGGGTCTTCGAGATCGGCATGAACCATCCCGACGAAATCCGCCCCCTGGTCAAGATGGTACGCCCGCATGTGGCGATCATCACCACGATCGCCGCCGCCCATCTCGGCCATTTCAAGAACCTCGAGGAGATTGCGAGCGCCAAGGCCGAGATTTTCGAAGGCCTGGAGCCTGGCGGTTCGGCGATCCTCAATCGCGACATCAAGCAGTTCGGCTTTCTGCAGAAAAAGGCGCAGGAAGCGGGCGTCTCGCATGTCCACACTTTCGGCCAGCACGCCAAGGCGGATTTCCGGCTGGCGGATTTCGAAGGCAACGGGGAAAACTCGGTGGTCTGGGCGGTGCTGAACGGCGAGACCTCGGAAGTCCATATCGGCGCTCCCGGCCGCCACATCGCCGAGAACGTGATGGCAGTCCTCGGCGCCTGCCTGCTGGTCGGCGCAGACATGGCCGGTGCCATGGCGGCGCTCGCGGCGCTGAAGCCGGTCAAGGGCAGGGGCGAGCGCCACCGCCTCGGCATTGGCGAAGGCCATCTGACCCTGATCGACGAGAGCTACAACGCCAACCCGGCCTCGATGCGGGCGGGGATCGCGCTTCTGGCGGCGGCGATGCCGGAACTGACCGGCCGGCGGATCGCGGTCCTTGGCGACATGCTGGAAATGGGCGAGTTTTCCGCCAAGGTGCACGAGGAGCTGGCAGGTCCGCTGCTCGCCGCCGGCATCGAACATGTCTGGCTGGCGGGTGCGGAAATGACGGCGCTGCGCGACGCGCTGCCCGACAGCGTCGACGTGCAATATTACGAAAAAACCGCGGATCTCGCCGATTTCGTGGTGCGCTCGGTGATCCCCGGCGACGTGGTGATGGTGAAATCCTCGCTTGGCATCGGTTTCGGCAAGATCGTGGCCGCGCTTATTGACAACTACCCGGCATTCTCCGACACGGAACGCCACTAATTGAGACGCGGCTTCTAGAAAGGGCGCTGAATGCTGATCTGGCTTGTGGAACTGGCGGACAAAGTCCAATTTTTCAACCTGTTCCGGTACATCACCTTCAGGACGGGCGCTGCGCTCTTTACGTCTGCGCTGATCGTCTTCCTGTTCGGGCCGATGATCATCGCATCGCTTCGCCTGCGTCAGGGCAAGGGACAGCCGATCCGCGCCGACGGGCCGCAGACCCATTTCAAGAAGGCCGGCACGCCGACCATGGGCGGGCTGATGATTCTCGCCGGTATCGTCGGCGGCTCGCTGCTGTGGGCCGACCTTTCCAACGTCTATGTGGTGGCGACCCTGCTCGTCACGCTGGGTTTCGGCGCGATCGGCTTCTATGACGACTATCTCAAGGTCACCAAGCAGACCGACAAGGGTTTTTCCGGCAAGGCCCGCCTCGGCATCGAGTTCGTGATCGCCGGCATCGCGGTCTTCTTCATGATGCGGGTGGCGCTCGCCACCGGCCAGTCGAGCAATCCGACGCTCGGCACTTCGGTCGCCTTCCCTTTCTTCAAGGACCTGTTCATCAATCTCGGCGTCTTCTTCGTGCTGTTCGGCGGTTTCGTCATCGTGGCGGCCGGCAATGCCGTGAACCTGACGGACGGGCTCGACGGGCTCGCAATCGTGCCTGTCATGATCGCCGCGGCCTCTTTCGGCGTCATCGCCTATCTCGCCGGCAACGCGGTATTTGCGGGATACCTGCAGATCAATTTTGTGCCCGGCACCGGCGAGCTCGCCGTCATCCTCGGCGCGGTGATCGGAGCGGGTCTCGGATTCCTCTGGTTCAACGCCCCGCCGGCCGCCATTTTCATGGGTGATACGGGATCGCTGGCACTCGGTGGCCTGATCGGGTCGGTTGCGGTTGCCACGAAGCACGAGATCGTCATGGCGATCGTCGGCGGCCTGTTCGTCATGGAGACGCTGTCGGTGATCATTCAGGTCGGTTTCTTCAAGATGACCGGCCGGCGCGTCTTCCTGATGGCGCCGATCCACCACCATTTCGAAAAGCTCGGCTGGACGGAAAGCCAGGTGGTGATCCGCTTCTGGATCATTGCCGTCGGCCTTGCCATGCTCGGCTTGTCGACGCTCAAGCTGCGGTGACACGGCGATGATCGCGGTCACCACATTCAAGGACAAGCCGGTCGCACTGTTCGGCCTCGGTGGCTCGGGGCTGGCCACGGCCAGGGCCTTGGTTGCCGGCGGCGCGAAGGTGGTCGCCTGGGACGACAATCCCGACAGCGTTGCCAAGGCGACCGCCGAGGGGATCGCGACCGCCGATCTGCGCGGCATCGACTGGTCTGTCCAAGCCGCCTTCGTGCTGTCGCCGGGCGTGCCGCTCACCCATCCGAAACCGCATTGGAGCGTTGACCTTGCCCGGTCCGCCGGCGTCGAGATCATCGGCGATGTCGAGCTTTTCGTGCGCGAGCGCCGGGCGCATGCGCCGGATTGCCCGTTCATCGCCATTACCGGCACCAACGGCAAGTCGACGACCACAGCGCTGATCGCCCATATCCTCAAGTCGAGCGGCCGCGATACCCAGCTCGGCGGCAATATCGGCACCGCGATCCTGACGCTCGATCCGCCGAAGGCGGAGCGTTATTTCGTCGTCGAATGCTCGTCCTACCAGATCGATCTGGCGCCGACGCTCAACCCGACCGCCGGCATCCTGCTCAACCTGACGCCTGATCATCTCGACCGCCACGGCACCATGCAGCACTATGCCGACGTCAAGGAACGGCTGGTTGCCGGCAGCGGCACCGCCGTGATCGGCGTCGACGATTCGTTCTGCGCCCTCATCGCCGACCGCGTCGAGCGGGCCGGTGTCGCGGTCAAGCGGATTTCCAAGCGGGTCGTCGTTGCCGACGGTCTTTATGCCGAGGGCAGCCGGATCATCGAGGCGCATGGCGGTGCGACGTCGGTGCTTGTCGATCTCGACGGCATCCAGACGCTCAAGGGCAGCCACAATGCCCAGAACGCGGCCGCGGCCATCGCCGCCTGCCTGGCGGTCGGCGTGTCGCGGGACGAGATCCGGGCGGGACTGAAATCCTTCCCCGGTCTGAAGCATCGGATGCAGCCGGTCGGCCGCCGGGGCCAAGTGGTGTTCGTCAACGATTCGAAGGCGACTAATGCGGATGCCGCAGCGCCGGCGCTCTCCAGCTACGACCGCATCTACTGGATTGCCGGCGGCCTGCCGAAGGAGGGCGGCATAGTCAGCCTCGCTCCACTCTTCCCGCGTATCGTCAAGGCCTATCTGATCGGAGAAGCCGCACCGGCATTCGCGGCGACGCTTGGCGAGGCGGTGCCCTACGAGATTTCGGGCACGCTCGAAAAGGCGGTCGCGCATGCCGCGGCGAATGCAGGAGCCGATACGACACCGTCCGCGGTGATGTTGTCGCCGGCCTGCGCCAGCTTCGATCAGTTCAAGAATTTCGAGGTTCGCGGCGATGCCTTTGTCGGCCATGTCGCGGGTCTCGACGGCGTCACGATGTTGGTCGATTTAGATTGATCGAGACGGAAAAGGGGAACGACAGATGGTAAGCCGCGCAGACCGTGGGCCGCTCGCAGACTGGTTCTGGACGATCGACCGTTTCTTCCTCGTCGCCTTCGTTTTGCTGATGGGCGTCGGTTTCATGCTCTCCTTCGCGGCGTCGCCGGCGGTCGCCGAGCGTATCGGCCTCAACAGCTTCCACTTCGTCGAGCGTCACGCGCTGTTCCTGCTGCCGTCGCTGGTGGTGATGGTCGGCCTGTCCTTCCTGACGCCGCGGCAGGTGCGGCGGACCGCGATCGTCCTTTTGATCATCTCGCTGACGCTGATGGTGCTGGCGCTGTTCTTCGGCGTCGAGGTCAAGGGATCGCGGCGCTGGATCGGCGTCGGCATGTTCTCGATCCAGCCGTCGGAATTCATGAAACCGGCCTTCGTCGTCGTCTGCGCCTGGCTGTTTGCCGAGCACGCGCGGCAGCCGGAAATCCCTGGTAATCTCTTCGCGATCATCCTGTTCGGCATCGTCGCGGCACTGCTCGTCGCCCAGCCCGACCTTGGCCAGACGATTTTGACCAGCGTCGTCTGGGGCGGCATGTTCTTCATGGCCGGCATGCCCTGGCTGTGGATCGTCATGCTCGGCGGCGTCGGTGCCGGTGGCATCGTTACTGCCTATTACATGCTGCCGCACGTGACGGCTCGTTTCGACAAGTTCCTGACCGGCGAGGGTGACCGCTTCCAGATCGAGACCGCGCATGAAGCGATCCTGCAGGGCGGCTGGTTCGGGCAGGGGCCTGGCGAGGGCATCGTCAAGCGCATCCTGCCGGACAGCCACACGGACTTCGTGTTCTCCGTTGCAGCCGAAGAATTCGGCATTATCTTCTGTATGGCACTTGTGGCGATCTTCGCCTTCATCGTGCTGCGCGGCCTGAACCACGCCTTCAAGGAGCGCAACGACTTCAACCGGTTCGCGGTCGCTGGCCTCGTGCTGCAGATCGGCATGCAGTCGCTCATCAATATCGGCGTTAATCTCGAACTCATGCCGGCCAAGGGCATGACGCTCCCCTTGATCTCCTATGGCGGCTCCTCGATGATCGCGATCTGCATCACTGCAGGCTTCATCCTGGCGCTGACTCGCCATCGTCCGGAGAAGCGAGCGCAGGAGCGGAGCCTGTTCCGGGTCGCCCAGGGCGTACCCGCGGAGTAAAAGTCGAATGACCAAGGGCATCATATTGCTTGCCGCCGGGGGAACCGGCGGTCATGTGTTTCCGGCGGAAGCGCTGGGACACGAACTGAGGGCGCGCGGTTATTCCGTGCACCTCGTCACCGACAGCCGGGCCGAGCGTTACGCCGGCACATTTCCAGCCGACGAAATCCATGTCGTTCCGTCCGCCACGTTCGGATCCAAGAACCCGATCGCGCTCGCCCGCACCGGCTGGAAGCTGTGGACGGGCCTGCGGGCCGCGCGCCGCCTGATCGGCCGCCTGAAGCCGCTTGCCGTGGTCGGCTTCGGCGGTTACCCGACCGTGCCGCCGCTGATGGCCTCGACCGCCATGGGCGTGCCGACGATGATCCATGAACAGAACGCCGTGATGGGCCGCGCCAACAAGGCGCTGGCCGCCAAGGTCCAGGCGATCGCCGGCGGGTTCCTGCCGGAGGGCAGCGGTCCCTATGCGGACAAGACCGTCACGACGGGCAATCCGGTGCGTCCGGCCGTGCTTGCGGCATCCAATATTCCCTATGTCGCCTCTCGCGGCGACGATCCGTTCCGGCTGGTCGTGTTTGGCGGCAGCCAGGGCGCGCAGTTCTTTTCGTCGGCCGTGCCGACGGCGCTCAGCCTGCTCGACCAGATCGAGCGCGATCGTGTCGTCGTTACCCAGCAGGCGCGTCCGGAAGACAAGGATCGGGTCAGCTCCTGCTTTGCCAAGCTCAAGGCACCCGCCGATATCTCGTCGTTCTTCTCCGACATGGCCGAACGGCTGGCGACCGCACATCTGGTCATCTGCCGCTCCGGTGCCTCGACGGTGTCGGAAATTGCGGTGATCGGCCGGCCGGCCATTCTCGTGCCTTACCCGCATGCTCTGGATCATGACCAGGCGGCCAATGCCGCGGCGCTGGTGGCGACCGGCGGTGCGAAAGTCGTGCCGCAGTCGGAGCTTTCCCCGGAAAAGCTCGCCTCGATCATTTCGGGTGCGATGAAGGATCCGGATAAGCTCGAAAGAATGGCAGCGGCTGCCAAGTCCGCCGGACGGCCGAATGCAACCGGCCAGCTTGCGGATCTGGTCGTGGCGATCGCGGAGCGGAAATCGATTTCGGAATTCAAGGGAGTGCGCGCATGAAGATGCCGAAGGCCATAGGGCTCGTTCATTTCATCGGCATCGGCGGTATCGGCATGAGCGGTATCGCCGAGGTGCTGCATAATCTCGGTCACAAGGTCCAGGGATCCGACCAGGCCGACGGCGCCAATGTCCAGCGCCTGCGCGACAAGGGCATCCCGGTCTTCGTCGGCCACCAGGCCGAGAATATCGGCGATTCCGAGGTGGTCGTCGTCTCGACCGCGATCAAGAAGAACAATCCGGAGCTGATGGCCGCGCGCGAAAAATCGCTGCCGATCGTCCGCCGCGCCGAAATGCTCGCCGAGCTGATGCGCTTCCGCAATGCGATCGCCATCGGCGGCACACATGGCAAGACCACTACGACCTCGATGGTCGCCGCGCTGCTGGAGGCAGGCAGCCTCGACCCGACCGTCATCAACGGCGGCATCATCAACGCCTATGGCACCAATGCCCGCATGGGTGAGGGCGAGTGGATGGTGGTCGAGGCCGACGAATCGGACGGCACCTTCCTGAAGCTGCCCGCCGATGTCGCCGTCGTCACCAATATCGATCCCGAGCATCTCGATCATTACGGCAATTTCGACGCGGTGCGCGCCGCCTTCCGGCAGTTCGTCGAGAACGTGCCGTTCTACGGGTTCGGCGTGCTCTGCCTGGATCATCCGGAAGTGCAGGCGCTGGTCGGCCGCATCGAAGACCGCAAGATCGTCACCTATGGCGAAAACCCCCAGGCGGATGCGCGTTTCTCGAATGTCCGCATGGAAGGCACCAAGTCGATCTTCGACGTGGAAATCCGCCGTCGCCGCACCGGCCGGGTGTTCCAATTCAAGGATCTTGCACTGCCGATGCCCGGGCGCCACAACATTTCCAACGCCACCGCCGCGATCGCCGTCGCCAACCGGCTCGGCATCTCGGAAGAGGATATCCGCAAGGGGCTCGCCAATTTCAGCGGCGTCAAGCGGCGCTTCACATTGACAGGGACCTGGAACGGCGTTTCGATCTTTGACGACTACGGTCACCATCCGGTGGAGATCAAGGCCGTGCTGCGGGCAGCCCGCGAATCGTGCCAGGGCCGCATCATCGCGGTGCACCAGCCGCACCGTTACACGCGTCTGTCGAGCCTCTTCGAGGATTTTGCCAATTGCTTCAACGATGCCGACAGCATCATCCTGGCGCCGGTCTACGCCGCCGGCGAGGAACCGATCGAAGGTGCCAATTCTGAAACGCTGATTTCGCGCATCCGTTCGGGCGGCCATCGCGACGCAAGATACATGGCGTCACCGACAGAACTCGCTTCGATTGTATCGGGCATTGCGAAGCCGGGTGATTTCGTGGTTCTTCTGGGAGCGGGCAATATCACACAGTGGGCCGCGGCGTTGCCGAAGGAACTGGAAAGCATATCGGGACAGTAGGAAATGAAACAGGTGAACGGGGAAAAGCTTCTGGCGTCGTTGGGGGATGACGTCAACAAACTGCGCGGAAGGCTGACGCCGGACGCGCCGATGGATCGCGTCACCTGGTTCCAGGCCGGCGGGCTCGCCGAACTGATGTTCCAGCCCCATGACGTCGACGATCTCGTGACTTTCCTGCAGATCCTGCCGGAAGACGTGCCGCTGACGGTGGTCGGCGTCGGTTCGAACCTGCTCGTCCGCGACGGAGGAATTCCCGGCGTCGTTCTGCGCCTCTCGGCCAAGGGTTTCGGCGGGGTCGATCTCGTCGGCGATAACCGTATCAAGGCCGGTGCGATCTGCCCCGACAAGCACATTGCCGCAATGGCGATGGACAACGGCATCGGCGGTTTCGCCTTCTATTACGGCATCCCCGGCTCGATCGGCGGGGCGCTGCGCATGAATGCCGGCGCCAATGGCGGCGAGACTGCCGGGCGCGTCGTCGAAGTGCATGCCGTCGACCGCAAGGGCGGCACGCATGTCTTCTCGACCGCCGAGATGGGCTACAGCTATCGCCATTCCTCGGTTCCGGCGGACATGATCTTTACCCACGCGGTCTTCGAAGGATATCCCGAGGAGCGGGCAAAGATCCGCGCCGAGATGGATGCCGTGCGTCAGCATCGCGAGACGGTGCAGCCGATCAAGGAAAAGACCGGCGGCTCGACCTTCAAGAACCCGGAAGGCCATTCCGCGTGGAAGCTGATCGACGAGGCCGGCTGCCGCGGGCTGGTCAGCGGCGGAGCACAGATGTCGTCGCTCCATTGCAACTTCATGATCAATATCGGTTATGCCAGCGGCTACGACCTCGAATATCTCGGCGAAACCATTCGCCAGCGGGTCTTCGAACATTCCGACATCAAGCTCGAATGGGAAATCAAGCGCCTCGGCATCTTCATGCCCGGCCGCGAGGTGAGACCGTTCCATGGCATGACAAGCGAATGACAGGTGACCGGCAGGGGTGAGGCGAATGCCTCCCCTGGAGGGTTAACTTGTAAATTTAAGGCGTTGCAGCGGTCATCTCATGTTTTGATTCAGGCGAATAGCGCCGGTGCAACCTTGGATGTTTCACGAGTTGCTTATTCATTGAGCATTCATGAGAATATATTGCATAATATCCTTGTTTGAATGAGAGTCGCGCCTGGACCGGCAGGGTGCCGGGGGCACGAGCAGGGGGATATCCAATGTTTAAAAAATTAGCGGCCGAGTTTTTCGGCACTTTCTGGCTTGTCTTCGGTGGATGCGGCAGCGCGGTTCTGGCTGCCGCATTTCCGGATCTCGGCATCGGCTTCGTCGGCGTAGCGCTCGCGTTCGGCCTGACGGTGCTGACCATGGCCTATGCGGTCGGCGGCATTTCCGGCGGGCATTTCAATCCGGCGGTATCGGTGGGACTGACGGTGGCGGGCAGGTTCCCGGCATCAAGCCTGCTACCTTATATCATCGCCCAGGTGGTAGGGGCGGTCGTTGCGGCCCTGGTTCTCTATCTCATCGCTTCCGGCAAGGCTGGTTTCCAGCTCGGCGGCTTTGCGTCCAACGGCTATGGCGAGCATTCGCCCGGCGGTTATTCGTTGACCTCCGCGCTGTTGATAGAACTGGTTCTCACCGGTTTCTTCATCTTCATCATTCTGGGCGCGACCGGCCCGAAGGCGCCGGCCGGGTTTGCTCCGATCGCGATTGGCCTTGGGCTGACGCTGATCCATCTGATCTCGATCCCGGTCACCAACACGTCCGTCAATCCGGCACGTTCGACCGGCGTCGCGCTGATCGTCGGGGACTGGGCTGTCGCACAGCTTTGGCTTTTCTGGGTGGCGCCGATCGTCGGCGCCGTCCTCGGCGCGCTGGCCTGGAAGCTGGTGGACGATTCGGAAGAGCGGGCCGCGGGCTGATCTTTTTCTCCCGGTAAGAGAGCCCGCGAAGCCGCACGCTTCGCGGGCTTTTCCGTGCCTCGAACCTTCAGGAATCGCCGCCCGATTCGAGAGGCTCCATCGTCCTTTTATTGCCGTTCGGAATGTTGCCGCAAACTGGGCGTTAACATCCAGCGATTCGATTTTTCCTTTGTTTTCATGCTTTTGGCCACCCGGGTTAATCAAGGTAAACGGTTTGTTAACTATATTCGGGCACTAATGCAGGCATGCCTAACGTCCGGCGAGAATCGTCAGAGAACAGGTTGGCGCAAGCGCCGTACTAGAGAGTGTAGTCCTTTTTGGCGGGAGTGATTGATGAGCGACAAGCACGTGGCTGTTTTGATGGGAGGATTTTCCTCCGAGCGGCCTGTCAGCCTGTCCTCGGGCACTGCCTGTGCGGACGCTCTTGAAGGCGAAGGCTATCGCGTCACCCGCGTCGATGTCGGCCGGGATGTTGCGGCCGTTCTCTCGGAGCTTCGGCCGGACGTAGCCTTCAATGCCTTGCACGGGCCTTTCGGTGAGGACGGAACGATCCAGGGCATTCTCGAATACCTCGAGATACCCTACACCCATTCCGGCGTGCTTGCCTCGGCGCTCGCCATGGATAAGCATCAGGCCAGGCACGTCGCCAAGGCATCCGGCATTCCCGTCGCCGAAGCCAAGGCCATGAGCCGCTTCGATATCGGTAACGCCCATCCGATAAAGCCGCCCTATGTGGTGAAGCCGGTTCGCGAAGGCTCGTCCTTCGGCGTCGTGATCGTCCAGGAAAATCAATCGCATCCGCCGCAGATCATCGGTTCGGCCGAATGGCGTTACGGCGATCGTGTCCTGGTCGAGCGCTATATCTATGGCCGCGAACTGACCTGCGGCGTGATGGGCGACGTGGCGCTCGGGGTTACCGAAGTGGTGCCGCTCAGTCACGCCTTTTACGATTACGATGCGAAATATGCGGAGGGTGGTTCGAAACACGTCATTCCGGCGCAAATTTCACCGAATGTTTACCAAAAGATTCAAACACTAGCGCTTAAGGCGCATCAGGCGATGGGCTGCCGTGGCGTCAGTCGCTCCGACTTTCGCTACGACGACCGGTTCTCCGAGAACGGCGAGGTTATCTGGCTGGAAATCAACACGCAGCCGGGCATGACCCCGACATCACTGGTGCCCGAAATGGCCGGCCATGCCGGTCACTCATTTGGTGAACTCGTCCGTTGGATGGTGGAGGACGCTACGTGTTTGCGTTGATCGGCAGAAAGGCGGGTGGACCGCGCGGCCGTTCTCAGGCTCATTATCTCGGTGCCGAAGAGCGCCGGGTGCTTCCGCGCCCGCTTCGCCGGGTGTTCCGCTTCTGCGTCAGTCTCGCCACCGGCCGCATCCATATCCCGCCCCATACGGGAACCGTTTCCGCTGCAGGCTTCTTCGCGGTAGTCGGCCTTTACGGCATGTCGCTCGGCGGTCACGGCCAGACGGTCGCGCAGGCCACCACGGCGGCTGTCGGCTTTGCGATCGAGGATGTGCGCGTCTCGGGCAATGACCAGACTTCGGAAATCGACATCCTGCAGCTTCTCGGCCTCGACGGCACGACCTCGCTGGTCGCTCTCGACATCGATTCCGCCCGCCGCAAGCTCTCGGCTCTTCCCTGGGTCCAGTATGCGGAGGTCCGCAAGATCTATCCGAAGACGATCGAGGTGATGCTGAAGGAGCGTCAGGCCTTCGGCATCTGGCAGCACGGGGCCGAACTGTCGCTGATCGAAAAGAACGGCAGCGTGATCGCGCCGTTGCGTGACAACAAGTTCGCCTCGCTGCCGCTCTTCGTCGGTCGCGATGCCGAGACGGCCGCATCCTCCTTCGAGGACGCCATGGCCGGCTGGCCGGAGCTGAAAAATCGTGTGAAGGCCTATGTCCGCATTGCCGGTCGCCGCTGGGATCTGCATCTCGACAACGGCGTCGTGCTGAAGCTGCCGGAAGCGAACGTCGCCAAGGCGCTGCGCGTGCTCGCACGGCTCGAAAAGGAGCAGGGCTTGCTGGAGCGCGATGTCGCCGGTGTCGATTTGAGGCTTGAGGATCGCACCACCATCCAGCTCACTCCCGGTGCCATGGATCGCCGCAAAGAGGCGCTCGATGCGCGGACAAAGGCCTTGAAGAAACTGGGAGAGCAGTCTTGAGCGTATTCGGTTCTTCCCATTTCGGTCTGCCGCGCATGAAGCCGCTGTCTTCCAAGCGCAGCCACGTGGTTTCGGTCCTCGATATCGGCTCCACCAAGGTGGTCTGCATGATCGCCCGGCTGACGCCGCGCCAGGAAAGTCAGGTTCTGCCCGGCCGCACCCACAATATCGAGATCATCGGCATCGGCCACCAGCGCTCGCGCGGTGTGAAGTCCGGCGTGATCGGCGATCTCGATGCCGCGGAAAGCGTCGTTCGCCTCGCGGTCGATGCCGCCGAGCGTATGGCGGGGCTTACCGTCGACAGCCTGATCGTCAACGTCTCCGCCGGCCGCATCACCAGCGACGTCTATACGGCGACGATCGATCTCGGCGGTCAGGAAGTGGAAGAGGCCGATCTCAAGAAGGTGCTGGTGGCGGCAAGCCAGCAGTCGCTGCGCCAGGATCGCGCCATCCTGCACTCGCTTCCGACCGGTTTCTCGCTCGACGGCGAACGCGGCATCCGCGATCCGCTGGCGATGTTCGGCGACACACTTGGTGTCGACATGCATGTCGTGGCCGCTGAGCGCGCCACGCTGAAGAACCTCGAACTCTGCGTCAACCGTGCGCATCTCTCGGTCGAAGGTATGGTTGCAACGCCTTATGCGAGCGGCCTTGCGGCCCTCGTCGACGACGAAGTCGAACTCGGCTGCGCTGCGATCGACATGGGCGGCGGCACGACGACGATCTCGGTCTTTGCCGAGGGCAAGCTCGTCCATACGGATGCGATCAGCCTTGGCGGTCATCACGTGACCACCGACCTTGCCCGCGGGCTTTCCACCCGCATCGAGGATGCCGAACGCATGAAGGTCGTGCACGGTTCGGCGCTCGCCAACGGTGGCGACGAGCGGGATGTGATCTCCGTTCCGCCGATCGGCGAGGACGATCGCGATCAGCCGACCCAGGTGCCGCGTTCGCTGGTCACCCGCATCGTGCAGGCCCGCATCGAAGAGACGCTCGAGCTCATCCGCGACCGCATCCAGAAGTCGGGTTTCAGCCCGATCGTCGGCAAGCGCGTCGTGCTTACGGGCGGTGCCAGCCAGCTTACCGGCCTTTCGGAAACGGCGCGCCGCATCCTGGCACGCAATGTCCGCATCGGCCGTCCGATGGGCGTCTCCGGCCTGCCGACGGCAGCCAAGGGACCGGCCTTTTCGACGGCAGTCGGGCTGATGATCTATCCGCAGGTCGCGGATCTCGAAACACACGCTTCGCAGAGCGGCCTGATGGCCACGCTGGGAAGCGGCAATGGCAGGCTGGCCCGCGTGGGCCAGTGGTTAAAGGAAAGTTTTTGATGCGAGGGGCTTCGGCCCGCGTATCGGAGAAGAGTTGCAATGAATTGGCCGGCGGCGATGCGGCCAGCAAAAGAAGGAACTGGTGCAATGACCATCAAGCTGCAAAAGCCTGATATCACCGAGTTGAAGCCTCGGATTACCGTGTTTGGCGTCGGTGGCGGCGGCGGTAACGCCGTCAACAACATGATCACAGCCGGCCTCGAAGGCGTCGATTTCGTCGTCGCCAATACCGATGCCCAGGCGCTGACCATGACCAAGGCCGAACGCATCATCCAGATGGGCGCCCGGGTCACCGAAGGTCTCGGCGCCGGTTCGCAGCCGGAAGTCGGCCGCGCCGCCGCGGAAGAATGCCTCGACGAGATCGTCGATCACCTGCATGGCACGCACATGTGCTTCGTCACCGCCGGCATGGGCGGCGGCACCGGCACGGGTGCCGCGCCGGTCGTCGCGCAGGCCGCCCGCTCCAAGGGCATCCTGACCGTCGGCGTCGTCACCAAGCCGTTCCATTTCGAAGGCCAGCGCCGCATGCGGCTTGCTGAATCCGGCATCCAGGAACTGCAGAAGTCTGTCGACACGCTGATCGTCATTCCGAACCAGAACCTCTTCCGCATCGCCAATGACAAGACGACATTCGCCGACGCGTTCGCGATGGCCGACCAGGTTCTCTATTCCGGCGTCGCCTGCATCACCGACCTGATGGTCAAGGAAGGCTTGATCAACCTCGACTTCGCCGACGTCCGCTCGGTGATGCGCGAGATGGGTCGCGCGATGATGGGTACCGGCGAAGCATCCGGCCCGGGCCGCGCCATGCAGGCCGCAGAGGCCGCGATCGCCAACCCGCTGCTCGACGAGACTTCGATGAAGGGCGCTCAAGGGCTGCTGATCTCGATCACCGGCGGCCGTGACCTGACGCTGTTCGAAGTCGACGAAGCTGCGACCCGCATTCGCGAAGAAGTCGATCCGGATGCGAACATCATCCTCGGCGCGACCTTCGACGAAGCGCTCGAAGGCCTGATCCGCGTATCGGTCGTGGCGACCGGCATCGATCGCGCCGCCGGCGCCGTCGACATCCGCGCCGCCGAAATGCGCGCCGCCGCAAAGCCGATCATCCGCCCGTCGGCCGCCATTGCTCCGGCGCCTGTTGCTGCTCAGCCGGCTCCGGTCATGCAGGCAGCCCCGGCTCCGAAGCCGGTCGTCGATCCGATCGCCGAGACGATCCGCATGGCGGAAGCCGAAATGGAACGCGAACTCGCAATCGCTGAACCGCAGCATCAGCATGCGGCACCTCAGCCGGTCGCTCCGCAGCCGGTCATGCATCAGCAGGAAGAGTTCCGCCCGCAGAGCCGCATCTTCGCAGCAGCTCCGGCCGAAGCCCCGGCACCGGCCATGAGCCGCCCGGCTCCGGCCCCGCAGCCAGCTCCGGTTCATCATCACGCGCAGCAGCCCGCTCCAGCGATGAGCCAGCCGGCTCCGCGCCCGGCGCAGCCGGTCTACCGCGAGCCGATGTCGCAGGTGGTCGAACCGGTTCGCATGCCGAAGGTCGAGGATTTCCCGCCGGTCGTGAAGGCCGAAATGGATCGTCGCGCCCAGCCGGTGAGCCATGTGCAGGAAGAGCGCGGCCCGATGGGTCTCCTGAAGCGGATCACCAACTCGCTTGGCCGCCGCGAAGAGGAAGAGCCTGCTCACATCGAGCCGGCCGCACCGGCTCCGGCCCCGCAGCAGCGTCGTCCGCTGTCGGCCGAGGCAAGTCTCTA
Organism: Neorhizobium sp. T25_13; assembly: GCF_002968675.1. Taxonomy (NCBI): domain Bacteria; kingdom Pseudomonadati; phylum Pseudomonadota; class Alphaproteobacteria; order Hyphomicrobiales; family Rhizobiaceae; genus Neorhizobium; species Neorhizobium sp. T25_13. Next base: position 216,627 of record NZ_PVBI01000004.1, on the reverse strand, counting down.
TGCGCCGCGCCGCGGCAATCTCGACGATCATGGACGTGCGGTTCCGCAGGCCCATCACGAGGAAGATCAGCTCGAAATTCCGGCCTTCCTGCGCCGCCAGTCGAACTGAGTTAAGGACGGTCACGAAACGTGAAGAAGGCCCGGATCACGCATCCGGGCCTTCGCTCGTTTTATCAATCAAGACGTAGAGTTAACAACGTAACAATCCGAAATGAACAGTGATTTGGATTGTGCCGGATGGCTGCGTATGAAAGACGCTAAGACACGCCGACAGAGATCGACCGATTCAGGCGATCGGTCCGGCAGGCGTTAAGAATATCGGATTCTTTTGCTTTACGGATCCGGCGAAAAGAAGGCAGCAGGAATGACTATCGGACTGTTCGGTTTCCAGACCACCATCGCCTCCCCGGTAACCCTGAAGGGCATTGGCGTTCATTCCGGAGCCCCCGTCAGCCTTACTTTTCAGCCTGCCGAAGCCGGCACCGGCGTGATCTTCACGCGTCTTCTGGACGACGGCAGCTCGGTCGAATATCGGGCTGTTTCCTCCCAGGTCGGCAATACCGACCTCTGCACCGTTCTCGGCACTTCGCTTTCCCGCTCCGTCGCAACGATCGAACATGTGATGGCGGCGCTTTACTCGCTCGGCGTCGACAATATCATGGTCGAAGTCGACAGCGGCGAGATGCCGATCATGGACGGCAGCTCCTATCCGTTCATCGAAGCGATCGAGCAGGCCGGCATCGTCAATCTCGGCATCAAGCGCCGCTACATCCGCGTCCTGAAGCCGGTCCGCATCGACTCCGGCGCTTCCTGGTCCGAGTTCCGCCCCTATGACGGCACCCGTTTCGAAGTCGAGATCGATTTCTCTTCGCCGCTGATCGGCCGCCAGACCTGGAAGGGCGACCTGAGCGCCGAGACCTTCAAGCAGGAACTCTCCCGTGCCCGCACCTTCGGCTTCATGCGCGATGTGGAGCGTCTCTGGGCCGCCGGTTATGCACTCGGTTCCTCGCTCGAAAATTCGGTCGTCATCTCCGACGATGACACGATCGTCAATGTCGAGGGCCTTCGTTACAAGGACGAATTCGTCCGCCACAAGACGCTCGATGCCGTCGGCGATCTGGCGCTTGCCGGCGCCCAGTTCATCGGCTGCTACCGCTCCTATCGCGGCGGCCACAAGATGAATGCCAATGCGCTGAAGGCCCTGATGAGCGATCCGACGGCTTATGAGGTCGTCGAGGCTCCGTCGTCGCGTGCGGCCCGCGTGCGGGCAGGGGAGTTCGTACCGGTCAACGTGCCGGAACTTGCGTCCTGGTTTGCCTGATAAAGTTGACCCAGTCGACTCGGCCGCTTCTCCGGAAGCGGCCTTTTTCTTTTTTAGAGACAGGGTTCCGATTTCACCTTGAAATGCCGTATTGCGGCGGCGTGCCACAAAAATGCATTAATGCCACAGCATTGCGTTGCTCTCCCTTTGCTTTTATGGCTAGAACGGCCTGCTTGGGCAGCGGGCTTTTCAGGCGCGGGACGATCAGGAATTCTCGAATGAACCATGTAAGGTCTGTTGGAATGCGTAAGACGGCAAGAGTAGCGCTTATGTCGCTGGTGCTGGCCGGCGCCGGCTTTGGCATGACCGCCTGCCAGTCGGATCCCGATATCGACATCACCAAGCTCGGTCTCGAAACGGATGCGCCGGAGACGCTCTACAACCAGGGTCTCGCCAACATGAAGGCCGGCAACCTTGCCGAAGCGGGCCGCAAGTTCGATTCGATCGACCGCCAGAATCCCTTCACCGAATGGGGCCGCAAGGCGCTCGTCATGAGCACATTCACCAAGTACCGGCTCGGCCGTAACGACGAGGCTGTGGCCACCGGCAACCGCTACATGAGCCAGTATCCGCAATCGCAGGATTCGGCCTATGTCCAGTATCTCGTCGGCCTCGCTTACTCCAAGCAGATCGCCGACGTGACCCAGGACCAGCGCGCTGCGGTGCGCACCATCGATGCGATGAACAAGGTCGTCACCAATTATCCGACCTCGGAATATGTCGAGGATGCGCAGGCGAAGATCCGCTTTGCGCGCGACCAGCTCGCCGGCAAGGAAATGCAGATCGGCCGGTACTATCTGGAGCGCAAGGAATATCTTGCCGCGATCCAGCGCTTCCGCAACGTGGTCGAGCAGTACCCGAACACCAATCAGGTGGAAGAGGCGCTGGCACGCCTGACCGAGGCCTATTATGCGATGGGCATCACGGAAGAGGCGCAGACAGCTGCCGCTGTCCTCGGGCGCAACTATCCCGACAGCCAGTGGTATGCCGACTCCTTCAAGCTGCTGAAGGGCAATGGCGTCGAACCGCGCGAGAATCGCGGTTCGTGGATTTCCCGCGCCGGGGCCAAGCTGATCGGCGCTTAAGGTCTGAGACATGCTGATCCAGTTATCGATCCGCGATATCGTTCTGATCGAGCGGCTGGATCTTGCCTTCGAGACCGGCCTTTCGGTGCTGACCGGCGAAACCGGCGCCGGCAAATCGATCCTCCTCGACAGTCTTTCGCTGGCGCTCGGCGGTCGCGGTGACGGCGATCTGGTGCGCCATGGCGAGGACAAGGGCCAGGTGACGGCCGTCTTCGACGTGTCCGGCAGCCACGGCGCCCGAAAACTTCTGCGCGACAACGGCATCGACGACGACGGCGACCTGATCTTCCGCCGCATCCAGTCGGCCGACGGGCGCACCCGTGCTTCCATCAACGACCAGCCGGTCAGCGTGCAGCTGATGCGCCAGGCCGGCCAGCTTCTGGTCGAGATCCACGGACAGCACGACGACCGGGCGCTGATCGATACCGACGCCCACCGCACGCTGCTCGACGCCTTTACGGGCCTCGGCGACGAGGTACTGCAGCTTTCCGGCCTCTATCGCTCGTGGAAGGACGCGGAGCGGGCCTTCAAGACCCATCGCGCCAAGGTCGAGGCCGCGGCCCGCGAAGCCGACTATATCCGCGCCTCTGTGGAAGAGCTCGAAGGGCTCTCGCCGCGCGACGGCGAAGAGGACGAGCTCGCCGAGCAGCGCTCGCGAATGCAGAAGTCCGAACGCATCGCCGGCGACATCTCCGAGGCCTCCGAATTCCTCAATGGCAATGCGTCGCCCGTGCCGCTGATCGCCTCGCTGGTGCGGCGCCTGGAGCGCAAGAGCCACGAGGCGCCGGGCCTGCTCGAAGAGACTGTCGAGCTTCTCGACCAGGCGCTCAACTACCTTTCCAATGCCCAGATGGAAGTCGAGGCGGCGCTGAGGCGCACGGAATTCGATCCGCGCGAACTGGAGCGGGTCGAGGAGCGGCTGTTTGCACTCCGGGCCGCGGGCCGCAAATATTCGATCCCGGTCGCCGACCTGCCGGCGCTTGCCGAAAAGATGATATCGGACCTTGCCGATCTCGATGCCGGCGAGGAGAAGCTCGCCGAGCTGGAAAAGCTGACCGCCGCTGCCAAGGCCGCCTACGATCAGGCCGCCGCCATCCTGTCAGAGAAGCGCCGGCACGGCGCCGAAGCGCTGGCCGAAGCCGTGATGGCCGAGCTGCCGGCGCTGAAGCTCGAGCGGGCCCGTTTCATGGTCGATGTGGCGAGCGATCCGGAAGCGGCGAGCGCCGAAGGCATCGATACGGTCGAGTTCCACGTCCAGACCAATCCCGGCACGCGCCCCGGCCCGATCATGAAGGTCGCTTCGGGCGGCGAGCTGTCGCGTTTTCTCCTGGCGCTCAAGGTGGCGCTCGCCGATCGCGGCTCGGCTCCGACGCTGGTCTTCGACGAAATCGATACCGGTGTCGGCGGTGCCGTCGCGGATGCGATCGGCCAGCGGCTGAAACGGCTGTCGGACAAGGTGCAGGTGCTGTCCGTCACCCACGCGCCGCAGGTGGCCGCGCGGGCCGCGACCCATCTCCTGATCTCCAAGGGACCGGCCGGCGAGGGCACCGACAAGATCGCCACCCGCGTCGCCACCATGGAGCCGGAACACCGCACGGAAGAGATCGCCCGCATGCTCGCCGGCGCATCGGTGACCGACGAGGCGAGGGCGGCGGCCAAGCGGCTTTTGGCGGGCAACGGCTGACCGGAATGTAATCCCGTTGGCGTAGCGACTTCCCGCTGCCTTCCAATGAAAAAGCGCATCCGCGGTTTTAAGCTGCCTTCGAGATATCCGGAATATCGATATGGACGTCGGCATAGGGAAAAATAACGCCGCCTTCGGCCCTATCGAGCAGCCCGATCTTTATCAGCGCTGCGATATCGGCGTGAACGGGGCGAAAGTCGCGTTTTACGAGCCGGGACACTTCCCGCATCGTCATGCCGCCCTTGTCTTTCATGGCCGCCAAAATGGCAACCCGGTTGGGGGTCAGGGCTGTGTGCAGGGCTTCCCATGTCGGAAAGCTGTAGATCGGCTCTCCGAGATGTCGGCCGGCTTCGAAGTCGGCGATGATGTCATCTTGCGATGCAATATTGATTCTAAGAGTTTTCATCGGCCTCCATCCTTTCGACTTTTGCGAAGAAATCCCGCAACAAAGTCGATACGTTTTGAAATGAATACGGTGCCTCGACGGCACCGATATGCCTGTGATCTCCCTTTCCAGCCTCGTTGTCGTATCGCATGACGCAAACGTCATCGACCACATAGGCCAGCCGATATTTGTAATTGTGTGCGCTGCCTTTGAGCGGTGCCGGCACTTCGAAAACAGAGAGATCCACGAATGATCGTAGCGTGCGTTCCTGCCGTCTTTTCAACAGGAGTTTTGCGTTTGCCATGATGACCTCAATAGCATCAACTGGTGATGACTTCAATAGCATCACCAGTCTCCAACGTTTCTTGGCGCCTTGCGTTGGGTGATCCTCTTCCCCTTGGGGAAATTTGCGCTACAAAACGACTCCTCGCTACCCGAGGAGTAGACCCGCATGCCCGCCGAACAGACGCCCGTCGAAAACCTGACCGAAGAACAGGCTGCAGCCGAACTGGCCCACCTGGCGGCGGAGATTGCCCGCAATGACGAGCTTTATCACGGCCATGACGCGCCGCAGATTTCGGATGCGGATTACGACGCGCTGAAACGGCGCAACGATGCGATCGAGAAGCGGTTCCCGCAGCTAATCCGCGCCGACAGCCCGTCGATCCGGGTCGGCGCGGCACCCTTGCCGACGTTTGCGGCGATCACCCATTCGCGGCCGATGCTGTCGCTCGACAACACCTTCTCGGACGACGACGTGCGCGACTTCGTCTCTTCCGTCTACCGTTTCCTCGGCCAGCTGCCGGACGGCTCGATCGCGTTTACCGCCGAGCCGAAGATCGACGGGCTTTCCATGTCGATCCGCTACGAGAACGGCCGGCTGGTGAATGCCGCCACTCGCGGCGACGGTACGACCGGCGAGAACGTCACCGAGAACATCAAAACCATCAAGGAAATCCCCAATCGCCTGCCCGCAGGCGCGCCCGACGTCGTCGAGGTGCGCGGCGAGGTCTATATGACGAAAAGCGACTTCCTGGCGCTCAACGAGAAGATGGCGGCGGAAGGCAGGCAGACCTATGTCAACCCGCGCAACACGGCGGCTGGGTCGCTGCGCCAGCTCGACGCCAAGGTGACCGCCAGCCGCAACCTGAAATTCTTCGCTTATGCCTGGGGCGAGATGTCGGAAATGCCGGCCGATACCCAGATGGGCATGGTCGAAAAATTCAGGGAATGGGGTTTTCCGGTCAACCCGTTGATGAAACGCCTGCACGCGGTCGAGGACATCATCGCCCATTACAAGGATATCGGCCTCAAGCGCCCGGATCTCGACTACGAGATCGATGGCGTCGTCTACAAGGTCGACAGGCTCGATCTGCAGGCCCGGCTCGGCTTTCGCTCGCGGTCTCCGCGTTGGGCGACGGCGCATAAATTCCCGGCGGAGCAGGCTTTTACCCATGTGGAGCGGATCGACATCCAGGTCGGCCGCACCGGGGCGCTGACGCCGGTGGCGCGACTGACGCCGGTCACCGTCGGCGGCGTGGTCGTCACCAATGCGACGCTCCACAACGAGGACTATATCAAAGGGCTCGGCAATTCAGGCGAACCGATCCGCGAGCCGGATCACGATATCCGTGTCGGCGACACCGTCATCGTCCAGCGGGCGGGGGATGTCATCCCGCAAGTGCTCGACGTGGTGATGGAGAAACGTCCTCAGGAAGCGGTGCCTTACGAATTCCCGAAGCGCTGCCCGGTCTGCGACAGCCATGCGGTGCGTGAGCGCAACGAAAAGACCGGCAAGCTCGATTCGGTCACCCGCTGCACCGGCGGTTTCGTCTGCCGGGCGCAGGCGACCGAGCACCTCAAACATTTCGTGTCACGCAATGCCTTCGATATCGAAGGCCTCGGATCGAAGCAGATCGATTTCTTCTTCGAAGCCGAAGACGACGCGCTGAAGATCCGCACCGCGCCGGATATCTTTACGCTGAAGCGGCGGCAGGAGGGATCGACGCTTACCAAGCTCGAAAATATCGAGGGCTTCGGCAAGGTCAGCGTCAAGAAGCTGTTCGACGCGATCGACGAGCGGCGCGAGATAGCGCTGCACCGCTTCATCTACGCGCTCGGCATCCGCCATGTGGGCGAGACCACCGCCAAGCTGCTTGCGCGCGCCTACGGCACCTATGAGGCGTTTGCGAAGGCCATGGACGATGCGGCCGAGCTTTCCGGCGACGCCTGGGACGATCTCAACAATATCGAGGGCATCGGCGAGGTGATGGCGCGTGCGATCGTCGAGTTCTTCAAGGAGCCGCGCAATGTCGAGGTCATCACCCGGCTTCGCGAAGAGGTGACGCCGCAAGCCGCCGAACAGCCGGTCGCCTCGAACAGCCCGATCGCCGGCAAGACGGTCGTCTTCACCGGCTCGCTCGAGAAATTCACCCGCGACGAGGCCAAGGCGAGGGCGGAAAGCCTCGGCGCCAAAGTGGCCGGGTCGGTCTCCAAGAAGACCGACTATGTGGTCGCAGGCCCGGGCGCCGGCTCCAAGCTCGACAAGGCGAGGGAGCTCGGCGTCCAGGTGATGGACGAGGACGAATGGCTGGCCTTTATTGCTTGAAGGCCTTCACACTCTGAGCCGCGCCATCGAATAGGCATCGACATATTCGCCGTTGCGGAAGGCGAATTGTTTGAGACGGCCTTCGATTTCGAAGCCGAATTTCTGGTAGAGCGCGATGGCTGCCTCGTTGTCGGTGTAGACGGTCAGTTCGACGCGCTTCAGGTCCAGCCATCGGTCGGCGATGGCGAGGATTTCGCCGATCAGGGCGCGGCCGATCCCGCGGCCGATATAGGCGTCGTGGACGCCCATGCCGATACTTCCGGCGTGGGCTCGGCGATTTGCATAGTGGGTCATGCCGACATCGCCGACGATCCTGTCCTTTAGGACCGCAACCAGGGAGATGAAATTGGCGGACTGGTTCTCGATGCCCTTGCGGATTTCCTCCGGGCTGTGGTGCGGCGTTCTGAGGGTGCCCCGGCGGTAACCGGGCATATTGTGCAAGGCGGTAATGGCCGGCGCGTCCGCCGCCGTGCGTGCGCGGATCGACAGGCCTTCGGGCCATCGTGCGTCGGGGTCCAGCGGTGGTGGGATATCGAACTCTGTCATGCTTGCTCTCCTTGGTCTTCGCCGAGGCAGAGCGGAAACACCGAACCCTGCCATTGGCAGGGTTGGTGGACGGATGACCGGCTAACGCGCCAAGACCGCCACGCACCCTGCGGGGTGAATGGTCACGGTAAGATGCATGTGGGCGGCGAAACGGGTCATGACGCGCAAGCTCTCAGACAAGCGCTGAAGCGTCAAGGTGAAATGTAGCTTTGCCGAGCAGGACTTACTCCTGTCTGTGCCGAGGCGGCGAGGGCGAAGGGTTGGCTGAGAGATCGCTTCGACGAGGTGAGACGCCGGCTAGACTTTGGCATCAAAGCCAAGTTTTAATTATGAGGTAAATCAATCACATGTTGAGGATAGTCAATGGGGACATTAATCGCATTGTTCTGTGAGAACAAAGGACGGTTCTTTCCATGTGCCGGGAAGCCGCAGCTTACCGCCGATGGCATGAGGCGCATCCTCGCGACGAGATATAGATATTGCATCGGTGATAACTTCTTTTACCTTCCGGCGGCGCATCCTGATTTGGAGGAATCTGATCGCCTCTGCTGGGTACGGGACAGGGAGTACTATAGTTTGCAAAGCCTTGACGCGGCTTATGCCACGGGCGAATTGACGTTCGGTGATGTTCGTATAGGCAACACATATGTCCAACGAAGAGTGGAGCAAGGCGGGAAGTTTGTAGAGGTTAGGAACTTCGTGGGAGAGAGCTTATATACAGCGCTCCGGGAAAATCCGGAGTGCTTGCCAGATGTTTCAAAAAGCGAATTCGAAGCCCTCTGCGCCGAGCTCTTCGTTCGAAGAGGTTTCGAAGTGGATTTGTTTCGGAAGAGCAAGGACGGCGGCATTGATTTCCTTGCGGTCAGAGGTGACCTTGGAGATCCTGTCATCTTTGCAGTTCAGTGCAAACACCCTGATCGACCGATTGGGAAAAGGCCAAAGTCGCTTGGTCGACCGATTCTCCAACAGATATACGGCGCAGCGAAGGCTTGGGATTTGGACGGCGCCGTCGCAATTTCCAGTACGGTATATTCTGCTGAGGCGAAGTCTTTCGCCAGCTATAAGCCCAGGGAAATGACGCTGCATGACGGGCAAGACATTCTGGAGTGGATCAAGCATTATCGTTGGAATGACGATGAGTAGTGAACGACCGACCGTCACGGCTGATCCCACTGCAGGCGGTTTGGGACGCGGGAATCAATGGTTTCTATGGCTGGTGCTACCCTAGATCACACTGTTAGGAATTAAGAACATGTTGTATCGAACGCTTTTCGTCGCCGCCATTGCCTTATATTCGGCCCCTCCCGCTTCCGCCGAAGTGGTCGGCGAGGTCGGCGTCGACTGGATCGGCAACGACATTATCGTCGAGGCGGTCGCCGATCCGCAGGTGAAGGGCGTTACCTGCCACGTGACCTATTTCGAGCGCGGCATCATCGATCGGCTGAAGAACGGCAACTGGTTCGAGGATCCGTCCAACAACTCGATTGCCTGCCGCCAGACAGGCCCGATCGAGATCGGCAACATCGATCTTTCCAAGGATGGCGACGAGGTGTTTCGCGAAGGCATGTCGCTGATCTGGAAGTCGCTGGTCGTCAACCGCATTTACGATAAGGCCAACGACACGCTGATCTATCTCGTTCACACGCGCGAACTCACCGACGGTTCCGCCAAGATGGCGATCTCGACCATTCCGCTCTACAACCAGAACGTCAGCTGGAAGAACGGCAAGCCAAAACCGTAATCCGGTCAGCCAAGGGCGACCACCGCCGCCCGGCCGGCATTGCGGCCGGAAAACAGGCATCCGCCGAGAAATGTGCCTTCGAGCGCCCGGTAGCCGTGCATGCCGCCACCGCCGAAACCGGCGGCCTCGCCGACGGCATAGAGCCCCGGGATCGCTTCTCCGTTCTCGCCGAGCACGCGGGCCGAGAGGTCCGTCTCGATCCCCCCAAGTGTCTTGCGCGTCAGGATATTCAGTCTCACCGCGATCAGCGGCCCGTGCGCCGGATCGAGAATACGGTGGGGTTTTGCGGTCCGCACCAGCTTCTCGCCAAGCGAGCGGCGGGCGTTGTGGATGCCCATGATCTGCGCATCCTTGGCAAAAGGATTGGCCACCTGGCCATCGCGGGCCGATATCTCGCGCTCGATTTGTGCGATGTCCAGAAGATTGCTGCCGACAAGCCGGTTCATGCCGGCCACCAGCTCGCCAAGGTTCTCGGCGATCACGAAATCCTCGCCATGTTCCTTGAAGGCCTCCACCGGCCCGGTCGCCTTCCTGCCGATCGCGCGTTTGGCCGTCAGCTTCCAGTCGCGACCGGTGAGGTCCGGGTTCTGTTCGGAGCCGGAGAGCGCGAATTCCTTGCGGATGATGCTCTGGTTTAGCACGAACCAGCTATAGTCGTAACCGGTCGCCATCAGGTGCTGCAGCGTGCCGAGCGTATCGTAGCCGGGATAGAAAGGGGCAGGCAGGCGCTTGCCCGTCGCGTCGAACCATAAAGAGGAAGGGCCAGGCAGGATCCGGATGCCATGGTTTTGCCAGATCGGGTTCCAGTTCCGCAGGCCCTCGGTATAGTGCCACATGCGGTCGCGGTTGATCACCTGCCCGCCGGCCGCCCGGGTAATGCCGATCATCCGCCCGTCCACATGTTTCGGCACGCCCGAGACCATGAGGGCCGGCGGTCTGCCCAGCCGTTCCGGCCACATTTGCCGTACGAGGTCCTGGTTGCCGCCGATGCCGCCCGAAGCGACGATGACGATCGGCGCATTGAGCTCGAAGTCACCGGCCGGCGTCCTGGAGGTTTCCTCGCCACGCAGCGCCGAGCTTGCCGCAAGGACCGTGCCTGCAACCCCTGTCACGGCACTGCCGGTCCTGACCAGATTGTCGACGCGGTGCCGCCAGAGAAAGCGAATCCTGCCGTTTTCCTCCGCCTCGCGCGCCCGTCGCTCGAACGGTTCGACGACACCGGGGCCTGTGCCCCAGGTGGTGTGGAACCGAGGCACGGAATTGCCGTGCGAGGTCGCCGAGCCGCCGCCGCGTTCCGCCCAGCCGACGACCGGAAAGATGCGATGGCCCATCTGCCTGAGCCAGGAGCGTTTTTCGCCGGCGGCGAAGGCCACATAGGCTTGCGCCCAGAGGCGCGGCCAGTGGTCTTCCTCGCGGTCAAAACCTGCGGTGCCGAGCCAGTCCTGCCAGGCGAGATCGAGCGAATCGCGGATGCCCATCCGCCGCTGCTCGGGAGAATCGACGAGAAACAGCCCGCCGAGCGACCAGAAGGCCTGGCCGCCAAGGTTCTGTTCCGGTTCCTGATCGAGGATGACGACGGAGCGGCCGGCATCTGCAAGTTCGGTCGCGGCGACGAGGCCCGAAAGGCCCGCACCCACCACGATGGCGTCAACTCTGTCGCTCAAGCGCGCTCCTCCCAAAGCGTGAAAATGCAAACCATGCTGCATCCTTTGGACGAATACAGTCATGCGGTGTGGTGGGAGTCAATTCAGGCGCGACACGAGAAAAAAACAGGCCCGCAAAGCGAGCCTGTTCTCAGTCCTCAAATGGGTGATCAACGAACGTAGACGATCTTGCCACCGTTGGCGGCCGTTTCGATACCCGCCACGTTCTGCAACTGGACGTTCTTCTCTTCGAGAGCTGCCATCAGGTTGGAATCCGTTTGGATCTGCTCCTGGGCAGCCTCAGCTGCCTGCGGGTTGGGTGTCATCAGCGTTGGCGGGATCTTGTCGTTCGATGATTCGCTATCCGTTGCCTCGGTAATGTAGACCACCGTCACGTCCGACGGGGAGGGGGCCGGCGCGGTCGGGGCGAGGTCCTGGGCGTAAACGCCCCCGATTGAGGAAGCGGATATAAGAGTTGCGAGAGCAATAACCTTCTTCATAACATGTTCCTTTCTCGGTTCTTAGGCGCCAAACACGTGTGTTTTCGACACCAAGATATAGACGGAACCGGAAAAGTCCGGAGATTGTTCCGGACTTTTCCGAGGTCATCCCCATGCACGACGGTTTAAGCTTCCAGCACATGCGCAGAGGCGGTCGCGGGTGGCGAGAAACGGGGGCCGGGGGAAAGAAACCGGCCCCGTTTCATCAGCGGCAAATCAGCGGACGTAGACGATCCGGCTGCCGTCGGCGGCGGTGTCGATCGCCACGACGTTGTTGAGTTCGACGTTCTGGCTCAGCAGATCGGCGCGCAGCGCGCGGTCGGTCTTCACTTCGTTCTGGGCCTTCTGGATGGTGGCCTGATCCGGGTGGATGACGCTATCCGGAACGTCCAGCCGCTTTGCGCTGTCGTCGAGTTCAGGGTTGGTAAAAACGATGGCGACGTCGCCCGCGGGTTTTGCCGTCATGCCCATATCGCGGGCATAGGCGGTTCCCACCGTGGCGGCGGACATCAGGACTGCGAGAGCAAAAGCCTTGTTCATGGTCGTTCTCCTATCTTGGGTAAACCAGCCGAGAGGCGTTTGAAGCGTCGGTTGGGCGTTTAGCGACGGGAGAACGTGGACCCGGTTCCCCGGTTCCGTTTAAAATTGTTACAAATATGCAATGATTACAATAAGTTAATCTCCCGTCACATCTGCGTGTAACGGGAGATCCGGACATAGTTTCGGACGTTTTTGCGCCGCAGATTACGCGGCTTCGCGCGCGAGCTCGTCGGCGATGACGGTGTCGAGGTTCAGGAAGCAGACCATGGTCTTTTCGAGCGCTACGATGCCGCGGCAGAAGGCGCGCTGGGCTTCCGGGATGATTTCCGGGGCCGGCTGCAGGTCTTCCCCACGGATGGTCATCATGTCGGATACCTGTTCGACCAGCAGGCCGACCAGCTTGCCGGCAATGTCCGTGACGATGATCGCGGAGCGTTCCGACGGTTCGGTCATCTTCATGCCGAGGCGGCAGGCCATGTCGATGACCGGGATCACCGCGCCGCGCAGGTTGATGAGGCCGAGTACGTAAGGCGGGGTGTGCGGCATCGGGGTGACCGGCGCCCAGCCGCGGATTTCGCGGATCGCCATGATATCGATGCAGAATTCCTGGTCTCCGAGATGAAAGGAAACGATTTCGAGGTAGGCGCCGGACTGCTTGATGGCATTACTCATGTCAGAACTCTTCCCATTTGTCTGAGGATCCCACGGCCTTCGGCTTGGCGGAGGTGGGGCTGTTGCTGAAGGCTCCCGCGAGCTTGTTCATCAAGTTCAGTGCGGGCGATGGTTTGGGTGGCGTGGAAGCGCTCGCAGCCTCGACGGCGCGAGGGCCATTGCCTCCACGGATCTGGAAATGGCCGATCAGCTTGTTCAGGTTTTCGGCATCGCTGGCCAGCGAATGGCTGGCAGCAGTGCTCTGCTCCACCATTGCGGCATTCTGTTGCGTTGATTGGTCCATCTGGCCGATCGCCATGTTGATCTCGGTTAGTCCGGTTGATTGTTCGCGCGCAGAAGTGAAAATCGCGTGAACGTGATCGTTGATTTTCAGCACGTCGTCGCCGATCCGGCTCAGGGCGTCGCCCGTCGCCTTCACCAGGTCTACGCCGGTCTTGACCTCGTGGTTGGAACGGGTGACCAGTGCCTTGATGTCCTTGGCCGCACCAGCAGCGCGTCCGGCGAGCTCGCGCACTTCCTGGGCGACGACCGCAAAACCCTTGCCGGCCTCGCCTGCGCGGGCCGCCTCGACCCCGGCGTTGAGGGCCAGCAGGTTGGTCTGGAAGGCGATTTCGTCGATGACGTTGATGATCTTGCCGATTTCGGCGGTCGCGTCCTCGATCCGCCCCATGGCGGCCGTTGCATCGCGAACCACGCCGGACGACTTCTCGGTGTAGTCCTTGGCATCGCTCACCATCTGCGTCGCTTCCTCGGCGCGGCTGGTGGCGTTGCGTACGGTCGCCGTGATTTCTTCGAGGGCTGCGGATGTTTCTTCGAGCGAGGCGGCCTGCTTCTCGGTCCGCTTCGCCAGGTCGTCGGCAGCGGAGCGCATCTGGTTGGCATTGGCGCCGATGGAGCTGGAGCTGTTGGCGACCTCGGTCATGATGTGGCGCAGGCGCTCGACGACCCGGTTGAAGTCGGTGCGCAGGCGCTCGAGATCTCCGCGGAAGGGACGCTCGAGGGCGGCTGCGAGGTCGCCTCCGGAGAGACGGTTGAGCGCGCTCGCAAGCGAATCGACGGCAAACTGGAGCGCCTGGGCTTCGGCCTTCTGTTCCGATTCGCTCGCCTGCCGTTGGGTTTCGTTGCGGCGGCGTTCGTCGTCCAGGCTGTTTTCCAGGGTCTGACGCTCGACGGCTGCAAGCCGGAAGATATCGGTGGCGCGCGCCATCTCGCCGATTTCGTCGCCGCGGTCGATGCCGGGCACGGCGGTCTTGTAGTCGCCACCGATGATCCGCTGCATGCTGGCGCGAACCCCGTCGATGCCGCGCCGGATTGCGCCGCCATGAACGCTCTGCAGGATCGCCATGACGACCAGTGCGATCAGGCCGCAGCCGAGCTGCACATAGAGCGAAGTCGAGGAAAGCGTGTTCGCCTCCTGGACGCGATTGCTGACAAGCTTTTCGCCTGCGACGGCTGCTGCCTCGAGAGCTGTGCCAAGCCGTTCGCCAGCGCCGTCGATGACGTCGTCGATCTTATCATAGGCGTCGTCGGGCGCGCCGGTTTCGACCATTTTCCTGAGATCGATCTGGATTGCGCTGGAAACGGCCGCGAGATCCGTTTCAAAACCTGCGACGAGGCCCGGATTGCCCATGGCAGTCGCGAGTTTCTTCAGATCGCCCGAAGAGCTTTTCAACTTGTCGATAGAGTCTGCCATCGCCTTCAGCCGGGCGGGCTCGACGCGTTTGTCGTCGCGGTCGACGATCGTGTCCATCGCTGCCAGGACGAGCTCCAGGTTGGCGATGCGCATGCCGTTGACCGTATCCACATGCTCCTGGATCTCGGTGGCGCGCTGCAGCGCTTCGTCGACCTGGCGGCCCTCGTACCAGCCGACAAACAACATGGCGCCGATACCGGCAAAGGCGGATCCTGCCAGCGTCCATAGCCGGTGATTGACCGATAGCGTCTTGCGAATGGGTTCTGCCGTCATGCTGTTGAAATTCCTCCCGGCACCGGACAAGGTCCGGCAGGCTTTCGGATAGAGATGGAAACAGGGAGCGAGCCGATATCGGCGACGTCATGTCTTTGGGGGTCCTCACGATATCGCGGCCCTCGGTGCGATGCGTGTCGCATCTCACTCCCATTTGCCGCAACGATTCGTGAACCACCTTCGCCTTTATAAAATCTCAGACAGGTATTAATCTTACGCTAAGCTTGTTTGGAGGTTGTGCCCGCCTTCCAAGGAGCCGGAAAAGGTTGTAGATTGAACAGCATGGATAGCACTGTCGACAGTTACCGCCTGCCGCTGATTACCGCCCTGAGCCTGCTCTTGCTCGGGCTCGGCGGCATCGCCTTTTACGGCTGGCTCCGGTTCGGCTCATCCATCCTGCTGACGCTCGATGAAGCCGGTCTTTCCTGGTGTTTTTGACCACTGCCTTGTCGTTGAGACAAATCAGCGCGATTTCTTTCGAAAACGACTTCTTGAATTGCGCGGCCGCCGGCTCGGGTCTATCGCTCCGTCAACCGGGCCTGAGCTGAAGAGATACCGATGAAGAGCTTCCGAATTGTTCTGTGGGTCGCCGTCGTTGCGTTGGCGGGCGTGCTGGTGGCACTGACGCTGACATTGACGCGTTCGAAACAGCAGCTTGCCGAGGGTCCGTTCGGCGTGCCGTTCCAGCTCGTCGCCCAGAATGGCCAGCCAATCACCGAAAAGGCCTTCCAAGACAAGCCGACGGCGCTGTTTTTCGGCTTCACCCATTGCCCGGAAGTCTGCCCCACGACGCTTTTCGAGCTCAACGGCTGGCTGCGCAAGGTCGATCCGGACGGCACCAAGCTCAACGGATATTTCGTCAGCATCGATCCGGAGCGCGACAGTCCTGAACTGCTCGGCCAGTACGTTTCCAATGTCACCGACCGGGTGAAGGGCATTTCCGGCCCGCCGGCCAAGGTCCAGGAGATGGCCAAGGGGTTCAAGGTCTATTTCAAGAAGGTGCCGGTCGACGAAAAGGATCCGAACGGCGACTACACCATGGATCACACGGCGTCGGTATTCCTGCTCGACGATGGCGGCCGCTTCGCCGGCACCATTGCCTACGGCGAAAACCCGGAGGTCGCGATCAAGAAGCTCGAAAATCTGATCAAGGGCTGATACGTTTGACGTTGAAGCGGACACAGCTTCTGTGGCAATCCTCTCCGCCACCGATCAATAGCTGAGAGACCGTTTCCTTGAGCGAAATCCGCCTTTACGTCACGTCCACCGAAAAAGGTGCGGCCGAGATCCTCGATATCCTGTCGGAGGTTTTCGGCGAAGAGGATTTCGCCATCGCCACCACCGAAGTCGATGAGAAGAAGGATATCTGGGAAGCCTCCGTCTACATGATGGCGGATGACGAGGAGATGGTGCGCGAGCGTGTCGCCGAGGGTCTCGCCCGGGCCTTTCCCGCTCTGGAAATCCAGAGGGAAGTCATTCCGGACATCGACTGGATCGCCAAGTCGCTGGAGGGGCTGAAGCCGGTGAGGGCCGGGCGGTTCATCGTCCATGGCTCGCATGACCGCGACAAGGTCAAGGTCAACGACATCGCCATCGAGATCGATGCGGGCCAGGCCTTCGGCACCGGCCATCACGGCACCACCGCCGGCTGCCTCGAAGTGATCGAGGATGTGATGCGCGCGAGACCCGTCCGCAACGCGCTCGATCTCGGAACCGGAAGCGGCGTGCTGGCGCTCGCCGTGCGCAAGCTGCGCAATATCCCGGTTCTGGCGACCGATATCGACCCGGTCGCAGTGCGGGTGGCCCGTGAAAACGTCCGCCGCAACGGCATCGCCACCGGCATCCGCCTGGAGACGGCGCCGGGATTTCATTCGCCTGCGTTCGATCGGGAGGGACCGTTCGACCTGATCATCGCCAACATTCTCGCGCGGCCGCTGATGAAGATGGCGCCGCAGTTGGCGGCACATCTGGCGCCGGGCGGTTCGGTGATCCTGTCCGGCATCCTGGCCGGACAGCGCTGGAAGGTGCTGGCCGCCTATAGCGGCGTCCATCTCGCCCATGTCCGCACCATCTGGCGCAATGGCTGGGTGACGATCCATCTGCGCAGCCGGTGATCTGTTTCGCAATGCAGCATTGAGTTATTTGCATGGCTTCTGGTGCAGACAGCAAAAAGGCGACACCAGTGGTGCCGCCTTGCGATCAGTTCTGAGACTGATCAACCCGCGAGCGTGAGGGAGGATCTGCTCGAGCGGGCCTCGTATCCTGAAAGCCGGGGCGGGTGAGGGAGGAGAGCCCGCGCCGGCCGTATGATCGGGATACGTAGCTTAGAATACGTAGCTTTGGGCGCCCTTGCGGCGCAGTTCTTCGCGGCTGGTGCCGAGGCCCTTCAGCGTTTCCTCGTCGAGGTTCAGCAGGGCGCCGTTGACGTAACGGGCAACCTGACGCTCGCGAGCTTCGACCACGCGGTTGAAGGCATTGCGGAAGAAAGAGTTGGCCATGGAAGCGATCCTTTTGACACGGGCCTTGTTCGGCGCCCGTTCGATGAAGTGAATATAGCGATTGCTGCACCGCACAGTGAGAGGGCTTCTCTCATTGGTGGTATGCGTTTGTTGCATAGGACGGCCAAATCCGCGCCAGACCTGTTGAGCAGATGCACAATCGCCGCTCATCCGGCCCGTCTGGCAATGTCCGTCGAAGATCGGCTAACATGGTCCGACCTCTCGGAATCAGGCAGCCCGGAAAACAACCTCATGTTCCAGTCCTTCGAAGTGAAGTCCGCCCCGCAGTTCGGCCGCGATCGCGTCAGCGCGCTCAGGGCGAAATTCGCCGATCTCGGCATTGACGGTTTTCTCGTCCCCCGTGCCGACGAATATCAGGGCGAGTACGTGCCGGCCTCGGCCGAGCGCCTGTCCTGGCTCACCGGCTTCACCGGATCGGCCGGCATGGCGCTCGTGACTCAACGGGAGGCTATCGTTTTCGTCGACGGACGTTACGTCACCCAGCTTGCCGAACAGGTGGATGGCTCGGTCTTTACCGCCGGCGATCTCGTCAACGAACCGCCGCATGTCTGGCTGCCGCGCCACGGCGCGAAAGGTTTCCGACTCGGCATCGATCCGTGGCTGCATGCGGGGGCGGAAGTCCGCCGGCTGGAAAAGGCGCTTGCCGAGATCGGCGGTTCGCTGGTGCTGCTCGACGGCAATCCGCTCGACGCGATCTGGACCGATCGGCCAGCCGAGCCGCTCGGCGCCGTCTCGATCCAGAAACAGGAGCATGCCGGTACGCTGGCGGGCGAGAAGATTGCCTCGATTGCGAGCCAGGTAAAGGAGAAGGGGGCTGCCGCGGTGGTCGTCGCCGATCCGACTTCGGTTGCCTGGATATTCAACATCCGCGGTGACGACGTGCCGCACACGCCCTATCCGTTGTCGCGCGCCATCATTCCGGCGGAGGGCAAGGCCGAGATTTTTCTCGACCAGATGAAGACCGCTATCGAGCAGGCTGCCTATCTGGCCCAGATCGCCGTCCAGCGTCCGCCTTCGGAATTCCTCGCGCGGCTTGCGGCCTTCTCGGCGGATGGCGCGAAGATCCTTATCGACCCAGAGCTGACGCCGCTGGCGCTCACCAAGGCTATTACGGCCGCCGGCGGCGAGGTGGTCGAGGCTTCCGATCCGGCAAAACTGCCGCGCGCCTGCAAGAACCGCGAGGAGCTCGACGGCTCGGCCAAGGCGCATCTGCAGGATGGCGCGGCGATGGTCGAATATCTCTGCTGGCTCGACGCCCAGGCGCCCGGCACGATCACCGAAATCGACGCGGTCAAGGCGCTGGAGGCGACCCGTGCCCGCGTCGGACAGAACATACAGAACCCGCTGAAGGACATTTCCTTCGAGACGATCTCCGGCGCCGGCGAGCACGGTGCGGTCATCCACTATAGGGTAACGACCGAGACGAACCGCAAGCTCGAGGCGGGCGAGCTTTTCCTGATCGATTCGGGGGCGCAATATGTCAACGGCACGACCGACATCACCCGCACGGTCGCGGTCGGTTCTGTTCCGGAAGAGCACAAGCGTTTCTTCACCCTGGTGCTGAAGGGCATGATCGGCATCAGCACGGCGCGTTTCCCCAAGGGCACGCGCGGCTGCGATCTCGATCCGCTCGCCCGCATCGCGCTCTGGAAGGCCGGCGGCGATTATGCGCATGGCACCGGCCACGGCGTCGGCTCATACCTCTCCGTCCATGAAGGGCCGCAGCGGATCTCGCGGCTGGCGACCCAGGAACTGCTGCCCGGCATGATCCTGTCCAACGAGCCCGGTTATTACCGTCCCGGCTCCTTCGGCATCCGCATCGAAAACCTGATTTATGTGACCGGAGCGGAAGAGATCGACGGCGGCGACCAGCCGATGCTTGCCTTCGAGACGCTGACTTGGTGCCCGATCGACCGCCGCCTCGTGCTGCCCGACCTGATGACCGCCGAGGAGCTCGCCTGGCTGAACGGCTACCACGCGGCCGTGCGCGAAAAGCTGCTGCCGCTGATCGAGGACGACGCGGTCAAGACCTGGCTGGTGAAGGCGACGGAGCCGCTTTCCTGAAGCCGGCGCCTTTAATCAGAAACCCAGGAGGTGGCGGCAGATCATCGCTGCCGCCCAGCCGGCGCCGAGCAGCAGGAGGCCCGGATACCGGACCCCAACCACGAGTGCCGCCAGCATGGCGATCTTGACGTCCCAGCCGCCGTTGAAGAAGGCGGGGGCGACGAGCGTGGTCAGGACCGCTGCCGGCACGGCGTTGAGAGCCTGCTCCATGCGCGGCGGGATCGTCTTCATCCGGGTGATCAGCACATAACCGCCGATACGGGTGAGGAATGTCGCGGCCGCTGCGGCCAATATCAGCAGAGCCATATCCACGGAGATCAGGTCGGTCATGTCAGCTCTCCATCTCGGTGGCGGCGTCCGCCGGCACGGAATCAGTGGACAGCGGCAGGAAAGCGGCAACGACCACGCCGACCGCGGCACCGATGCTGACATGCCAGGGCGAGCCTACGAAATGATAGCCGAGCACGGAGCCGAGCGCGCTCGCCACCACCACCGGATAGAAGCCCGGCTTGCTGCGAAAGCCGATGACCAGCCCGAGGAAATAGACCGGCAGCAGCACGTCGATCGCAAGCGCACGCGGATCGCCCATCATCCGCCCGAAAAACGCGCCGACGACGCTGAAAAACAGCCAGGGGAAATAGATCGCGGCGCCGAAGCCGATATACCACGGGAAACTGACGCCCCGGCCGCTTTCGCCGCGTTTCACGGCCTCCGCGAATTGCGGGTCGGTCAGCACGAAGAAGGTGAAGAATTTCTGGACCGGCGTGAAATGGGTAATGTATCGGGTCAGCGCCGCCGAATAGAGGATATGGCGGAAATTCACGGCGAAGACGGAGAGCACGATCAGCCACGGCGCCACCTGGTGGCCGAAAAGTTCGATGCCGACGAGCTGGCTGGCGCCGGCATAGACGGTCGCGCTCATCAGGCCCGCTTCCATGACCGAGAGGCCGTTGTCGCTTGCCACGGCGCCGAACAGCATTGCGAAGGGCGCCGCGGACAGGGCAATGATAAGGCCGCCCTTCAGACCCTGGTTGAATTCGCTGCGATTCATCGAAGAAATCCTTTTCGCATCGGCTTTAGAGCCCTGCGGGACCTCGCGCAATTCAATTGGGCTGATGGAACGATCGATTCCGCTGAACTATCAGGCCCGGCTGGTCCCGGTGCCGGCGATCAGTCGGCGAGGATCTCCTTGCTCGAAACGATGCCGACGCCTTTTGCTTTCATCTCGGCGATGGCGCTCTTTACGCCTTCCGGATCGATGCCACGGCTGGCGTCCTCGATGAAACGCACCTTTACGCCCGGCAGCATTTCCACGGCGTCGAGAGCGGAAAATTTCACGCAATAATCGGTCGCAAGCCCGCAGAGATCGAGTTCGGTCACCTGCTGGGCTCTCAGGTAGCCGGCAAGGCCGGTCGTTGCGGCCTGGTCGTTGTCGCGGAATGCGGAGTAGCTGTCGACGGCAGGGTTCTCGCCTTTCTGCTGGATATAGTCGATGGCCTCGACGTTAAGGTCCGGGTGGAACTCCGCATCCGGCGTGCCCTGCACGCAATGATCCGGCCACATGACCTGCGGCTGGCCGGACAGCTCGCCCATATCGAACGGCTTCTTGCCCGGATGCCGGGAGGCAAAACTGCCGTGGTTTTCGGGGTGCCAGTCCTGCGAGGCGACGATGACATCATAACCGCCGCCTTCGATCAGCTGGTTTGCGATCGGCACGATCTCGTCGCCGTGCGCCACGGGCAGGTTGCCGCCCGGGCAAAAACCGTTCTGGATGTCGATCAGGAGCAGCGCTTTCATCGGTTGTCCTCCGAATCCTGGATTATCGGAGGATGCCAAGGGCGGGCGGCAGGATCAAGGCCGATATGTTTTGCAGTGCAGCAGTCAACGGAGTTCTGTCGATCTCCATCCATCCAGGATCAAGAATCATCCGGCTGTTTTTGTGGGGGCGGAAAACTCCCCCGAGAGGCCCATCATGGTGCGGCGGAACTCAGTCTCTACAACGCTGTCGAGCATTCACAGCGAGCTCAGGATTGGACTGTTCTCGAGCTCGCGGCGACCGTCCATAAGGACTTGATCTACTGTTTTTACCCCAAGATTTCGCCTGCTGCAGAGACCTGTCCGACCACTCTGAAAGGCTTCGGTATACACCTCGGGTGCGGGCGGTCATGGACGTCGTCAAGGCGCCGCTGTCGGAATATGTGTCCGAGGGCCGGCGGCGCGCCGAGAGAGAAATGGTATAAAAATTCTGACAAGCCTTGAAAGACTTGGATTTTGTGGCTAAACAGCAACGGTCGTTGGCTTGACTGGCCTCAATCGGGCGCGGGGCGGACACCCTGTTGCCGCAATTCGGTTAAACTTCCGACGGCATGCGCTTTTATGTGCACCACCGAAACCAAATCGGGGCGGCGTAAAGACATTGGTTACCATAATCGTTCATCCTCACATGCAGTCGATAGGCGGCAGTGAGCAAAATCTTCGTTTGCTCAGCGCTCGCCAGGGTTGTGTTGGTGGTCTCGTGGAAGCGATGCCCGCCGGTGTGAGTAACGGTTCGGGTAACGAGTGATGGCGCGTTCGGTCCAGACGTCGGTAAATGGCAGGCAGGCAGGCAAAGTTCCGCAATGCCGCAAAAAATCCCGCTCTCTCCTGGTCAATGTCATGGTCGGTTTCGGCCTGACGGTCGCCGCCCTGATGGGTGCGTCGATGGTTACCATGGCGACCGCGGTGAAGTCGGCTTCCGATGTGAAGTTCGAGACGGCGTTGGCAAAACCGATCGCTCTTGCCGTCCCCGCTGCCACAACGCGTGAACGCGAGATCGACGTTTCGAAATTCTCCCGCCTTCCGGGCAGTGCGCCGGCCGATCCAAAGGGCAATCGCCTGGCTGGCGCCGATGTGGCCGCCCTCGAAGCCCGCAAGCCGGATCTTTCGAATGTCAGCCGGGTGCTGACCGTGGCGATGGCTAAAGCCGCCCGGCATCAGGAACACGAACAGCGGTTTGCCGCGCTCGAAAAAGCCCGTCCGGACGCCAATGCCATCCGCGCGGTGCTCGGCCCTGCGATGGAAAGCCTCGTGGTCGTGGCGCCCCGCTCGGCGAGCGGCGCCTTGCCGGATATGATTCAGGATGCCGAGACGGTCACCACCGTTGCCGGGCTCAAGGACATGAAGCCGGTCGAGATGGCGGCGCTCGAAGAAACTGCCCTGGAAGAAGACGGTGCCGACGAGAGCGAGGTCGCGGCGGTCGAGGCGACCGTTCCCGCAGTGCCTTCCTATGATCTGCCGAAGGCCGGTCCGCTGCCGGTGATCCGTCCGGGTTCCGCCGCCGACAAACCCGCCAAGCCGGCAGCCCTTGCGGCCATCGCCGCTGTCGCGCCGCAAAAGCCCGCCAAGACGGATGACGGCGACGACAAGCCGACCGCGCTGGCCTTTGCCAAGCCCGACAATCCGATGCGCGAGGCGCCGACCCGCCCGTCGCAATCGGCGCCGGCCTGGCCCGGCATCGGCACGAAAGTGGCCGTCTACGATATTTCCGGCGGCATGGTCTATATGCCGAACGGCTCCAAGCTCGAGGCGCATTCCGGCATCGGCAAAATGCGCGACAACCCGAAATACACCCATGTGACGATGCGTGGCCCGACGCCGCCCGGCACATATAAGCTGTCGATGCGCGAAAAGCTGTTCCACGGCGTCGCCGCGATCCGCCTGACGCCGGTCGATGGCAAGGCACCGCAGGGCCGCACCGGCCTGCTTGCCCACAGCTTCCTGCTCCGGGTGCGCGGCGATTCGCACGGCTGCGTCGCCTTCGCCGATTACGACAAGTTCCTGAAGGCTTTCCAGCGCGGCGACATCACCCATATGGTGATCGTGCCCAAATGGGACGGCAAGCGCCCCGGACGGGGCACCGATGGCGGATTCATGGCCAAGCTGTTCGGCAACAGTGACGCGTGATCGCGACTGGATGACGGTGACGCCGCATGAAGGCGTCACCCGTTCAAGATCTCAGCCGAGAATATCCCGCGCCACGCGCATGAAGATCTTCGTGCCGACCGGGATCAGGTCATCAGGAAAATCGTAGTTCGGATTGTGCAGGTTCGGCATGTCTTCGCCGGCGCCGAGGAAGAACATTGCCGATTTCGACACCGTCGCGAATCGTCCGAAATCCTCCGAACCGCGCATCGCTTCACCGACATCATGGGGAACGCCTTCGGCATCCATCGCCGCCCGCAGCATCTCTGCGGCTTCGGCATGGTTTTCGCAATGGCCGAAGATGTCGTGATAATCCATCTCGCATCGGAGATTGCCAGCTGCTGCGATCTCTCGGACCAGGCCCTCGGCCCTGGTCGTCAGCGCTTCCATCTGGCTGTCGGTCATCGTGCGCAGCGTCACCCAGACTTCGGCATGGCCGGGGGCGATGCCGAATGCGGGTTCGCCGACCGAGGCATGCGTCACCGTTGCCAGCACCATGTCGCCGGTTGCGATCGAGCCCTGGCTCAGGGCGGTCAGCGCCGGCATCAGCGTTGCGACCGCAGGTACCGGCGAGATGCCCGTCTCCGGCATGGAGGCATGCGCCGTGCGCCCGGTCAGCGAGATCCGCAGGCCGCGCGAGGCGCAGTTGACGATCCCGTCCTTCAGCCAGGCATGGCCGAGCGGCAGGCCTGGCATGTTGTGCAGCGAAAAACTGTAATCCGGTACCAGTTCCTTGAATTTCTCGTCGGCGACGACCGCCGCGGCGCCGGCGCCGGTCTCTTCGGCCGGCTGGAACATCAGGATGACGCGGCCGCGCTTCGGCCTTTCGCGGCCGAACTGCCGCCCAAGCGCCGCGAGCATGGTCATATGGCCGTCATGCCCGCACATATGGCCCCTGCCGGGGATTTTCGAGCGATGATCGGGCGAGCCGACTTCCTCGATCGGCAGCGCATCCAGCTCGGCGCGGAACAGGACGGTCGGGCCGGGAAGCCCGCTGTCATAGACGACCGCGACGCCGGTGCCCCCAAGCCCTGTAACAACCCGGTCGGGCACCGTATCGGCGAGGAACCCTTGCACCTCCGCGGCCGTCGCGATCTCCTCGCTGGAAATCTCCGGCATGGAATGCAGCTTGCGCCGCCAGGCGGTGAGTTCGATGACATCCTGATTGGTGAGAAACATGGGGCTGCTCCCTGAGGGCCGGGTCTGGTTTTCGAGGTAACCGGGGCAGGGGTTCTCCGCAAGGAAAACCTCTGCCCCTTGGCGTGTCACCAGTCGATGCCGATCTTGCCGAAATGGCCGCCGCTCATCTCATAGCGAAACGCGTCGGCGAGTTTTTCGAGCGGAAAGATCCTGTCGATTACCGGCCGGACCAGCCCCGTATCGAGCGCCCGGACGAAATCCTGCTGCTGCCGGCGGCTGCCGACCAGAATGCCCGACAGAACCGCCTGCTTGCCCATCAGCGCCGCGGTCGGCACTTCGCCGCGCGCGCCGGTCAGCACGCCGATCATGGCGATATGGCCACCCATCTTCACCGCCTGGATGGACTGGCCGAGCGTCGCCGGGCCGCCGACTTCCACCACGTGATCGACGCCGCGGCCGTCGGTCCAGTCGAAGACCTGCTTGCCCCAGTCGGTGTGGTCCTTGTAATTCACCGTAAACTCGGCACCGAGCTTTCTCGCCCGCTCCAGCTTGTCGTTGGAGGAGGAGGTGATCGCCACCCGCGCGCCCATGGCTCTCGCGATCTGCAGCGCGTAGATGGAGACGCCGCCCGTGCCGAGCGCCAGCACCGTCTCGCCGGCCTTCAGTCGCCCGAGCTCGACCAGCGCTCGCCAGGCGGTCAGGCCGGCCGTGGTGATCGTTGCCGCCTCCACATGGCTGAACCCTGTTGGAGCGAGCGTGAATGCGGCAGCGGGCCGTACCGCGTATTCCGTTGCGAACCCGTCGATCCCGTCGCCCGGCGTGCGCGAAAAACCGCCCGGCAGCGGCGGACCATCCTGCCAGTCCGGAAAGAAGCAGGAGACCACATGGTCGCCCGGCTTGAACTCGATCACCCCTTCGCCGACCTCCTCGACCACGCCGGCACCGTCCGCCATCAGCACCCGCCCATCGGTCGGCGTCCTGCCGCTTGCGACGCTCAGGTCATGGAAATTGATCGAGCTCGCATGCAGCGCCACCCGGATCTCGCCCCGGCCCGGCTTGCCGGGATCCGGCAGATCGACGAGCTTCAGGGCATCGAGCCCGCCAGGGGCCGTGACGATGGCTTTCATGAGTTCCTCCCTTAAAAATTCCAAAGCTCCGGTGCTTGAGGTAGCGGGAGACAGGGAGGCTGACAAGGTTGACTGTCCGCCGGACAATGGGAAGAAGCGTATCGGTCGCTCGGTTTCTCGCAGGCGGCCGTCCAATCGTAAGCCCGGCGCGGATGCGGTGGGGCGAGGGAGGGTGACGTTGCGGGAATATGTGGCTGCTCTGGTAGCCAAGCAGACCTAGGAGATTTCAGTCCGATTTTGTAGTTTTAGCCAGTCTATCCTGGCTAAAACGTCGTCTGTAATCTCGGAAGCGGTGCGTCCGTCGGTATTTATGTAAAGAATATCCTTACCCGTTTCGGTCGCCATGCGGTTCATCTGCCGGAGAGAACGTTCGAGTTGATCCTCCATGCTTCCTTCAGTTTCTCGCCGAGCCAATCTGCTGGCAATGTTCTCTTCCGTTGCCATCAGGCGAACGACAGTGAACCTGGCGCCGGGTATCGCCGACGTGATCCACCTTCTGTCGAAATCCAGGTGCATCATGACGCCCGACAGGATCAGGCGCTTGCTCCCCAGCTCCTTGTAAGTTGACCATATCGCCTTGAGGATGAGGGCGCTGACATCGATCGTGCCGGGAGAGAGCCGCTCCAGGTCCTGGCGCGAAGGGCGCGGGAATATCCGGTCCAGTTCGTCGCTTTCGATCGCCGCATGCGCAATACCGGCCTCGGCGAGGCGAGCGGAGATCTCCCAGGAAAGAGTAGACTTGCCGACGCCCGCAGGCCCGGTCAGCAGCAGGATTTCGATCTGGTCGTCAGGCCCTGCAGCAACGTCCAAGCTCACACCCGCTCCACAAACCCGTCCAGCACCCGCTTCTCTCCGGCCCGATCAAACTCGATCGTCAGCTTGTTGCCCTCGATCGCCGAGATGTTGCCGTTGCCGAACTTGACGTGAAACACCCGGTCGCCGACCGAAAATTGCGAGGGCTTGTCGGCGACCGATTTGGCCACCAGTTCGCCGTCGATCGTGCGGGTGCGCGGGCCGCTTTCGCCGTAGCCGATGCGTTCCACGGCGTGGCCGGAGCGGGTGCCCCAGTTGTCGCGGGTGGCGTCGGTCTTGTTGGCCTGGGCGCGCTTCCAGCCGGGTGTGGAATAATTGTTGGCGAAGGGCTCGGCCTTGTCGAAACGCGACTGGCCGTAGCCGCCGCGCCCGCCATAACCGCCGTAATTGCTGTCTGAGGCTGCGACGTCCACATGGGCTGCCGGTAGTTCATCGAGGAAGCGCGACGGCATGGTCGACTGCCAGAGGCCGTGGATGCGGCGGTTCGAGACGAACCAGATGTGGCAGCGGTGTTTGGCGCGCGTCAGGCCGACATAGGCGAGGCGGCGTTCTTCTTCCAGCCCTGAACGGCCGCCCTCGTCGAGCGCCCGCTGGTGCGGAAACAGGCCTTCCTCCCAGCCGGGCAGGAAGACGGTGTCGAATTCCAGGCCCTTGGCCGAATGCAGCGTCATGATCGACACGGCGTCGAGGTTTTCGTTGTTCTCGGCATCCATGACCAGCGAGACGTGTTCGAGGAAACCGCGCATGCTCTCGAAGGCTTCCATGGAACGGACCAGTTCCTTGAGGTTTTCCAGCCGTCCCGGCGCTTCCGCCGATTTGTCGTTCTGCCACATGGCGGTATAGCCGCTCTCGTCGAGGATCTGCTCGGCAAGCGTGGTGTGGAGCGTGTTTTCGAGCAGGCCCTGCCAGCGGCGGAAGTCGGTGACCACGTCGAACAGCGCCTTGCGCGCCTTCGGCTTCATCTCGTCCGTCTCGATGAGGTCGGCCGCCGCCTGCAGCATGGGGATGTCGCGGGCGCGGGCATAGTCGTGCAGGTAGCGCACGGTCGTGTCGCCGAGGCCACGCTTCGGGGTGTTGATGATCCGCTCGAAGGCGAGGTCGTCGGAGGGCTGGCAGACCATGCGGAAATAGGCCATGGCGTCGCGGATTTCGAGCCGCTCGTAGAAGCGCGGGCCGCCGATGACGCGGTAGTTGAGGCCTAGTGTCACGAACCGGTCTTCGAACTCGCGCATCTGGAACGAGGCGCGCACCAGGATCGCCATGTCGTTGAGCTTGTGCTTGCCGCGCTGGAGGTTCTCGATCTCCTCGCCGACGGCGCGCGCTTCCTCTTCCGAATCCCAGGCTGCATGTACCACGACTTTCTCGTCGTCGGGGTCGGAGCGGTCGGTGAACAGGGTCTTGCCGAGGCGGCCCTCGTTATGGGCGATCAGATGGCCGGCGGCGCCGAGGATGTGTTCGGTGGAGCGGTAGTTGCGCTCCAGCTTGATCACCTTGGCGCCCGGAAAATCCTTCTCGAAGCGCAGGATGTTGTCGACTTCCGCGCCGCGCCAGCCATAGATCGACTGGTCGTCGTCGCCGACGCAGCAGACGTTCTGGGGAACGTCCTTCGGCCGCTGTGCAAGCAGCCGCAGCCACATGTACTGGGCCGTGTTGGTGTCCTGGTACTCGTCGACGAGGATGTAGCGGAACTTGCCGTGATATTCCTTGAGAAGATCCGGGTTCTTGCGGAGGATCGCGATCGGATGCAGCAGAAGATCGCCGAAATCGCAGGCGTTCAGCGTGCGAAGCCGCGCCTGGTAGGCGGCGTAGAGCTCGCGGCCCTTGCCGTTGGCAAACGCACGGGCGTCGCCTTCGGCAATGTCCGGCGGCGTCAGGCCCTTGTTCTTCCAGGTGTCGATCATGCCGGCGAACTGTTTTGCCGGCCAGCGCTTGTCGTCCAGCCCCTCGGCCTGGATGAGCTGCTTGATCAGCCGCACCACGTCGTCGGTATCGAGGATGGTGAAGTCGGAGCGAAGGCCGGCGAGTTCCGCATGGCGGCGCAGCAGTTTCACGCCGATCGAGTGGAAGGTGCCCATCCAGGGCATGCCCTCGACCGCGCCGCCGACCAGAACGCCGACGCGTTCCTTCATCTCGCGCGCTGCCTTGTTGGTGAAGGTGACGGCAAGGATCTGCGAAGGGAAGGCCCGGCCGGTCGCGAGGATGTGGGCGATGCGGGTGGTCAGCACCCGCGTCTTGCCCGTGCCCGCGCCCGCGAGCACGAGGACCGGGCCGTCGAGCGTCTCGACCGCTTCGCGCTGTTCCGGGTTGAGGCCTGCGAGATAGTCGGGCGCCCGGTGCTGGTCGCGGGCCGCCATGGCGCGCGCGGCGATGCCGAGGCCGCCGTTTCCGGCCGGCTGCGCCAGGGCGGGGGCCGGGCCCTTGCGCTGCGCCTGCTCAGGTTCTTCGTCGAAGAACGGAATGTCGTCGAAACTGTTCGTCATGCGGCCAATGTAGTGATTCGGACCTGAAAGACCAGAAAATGTTCTGCTTTCATTCCGACTGTTCACACAAGGCAAGGCCAAATTGTGAAGAGGCCGCCGGTTGCCCACTGCGAAAGCGGCGATTTTAGGAGTATATGTATGCCTCCGATCTAACATATGCGTGAAATTTCGTGAGGTTACATTTTTGTAAGGTTGCCGAACACCCATTGCGTGAGCACCCGCAAAAAAGGATACTCCCGAGCAATTATGGCCTCCTGGTGCCGCCATCGGAGAATTGAATGCGGATTTGGAAACAGCTTCTGCTCTGTATCGTAGTCCTGGCCGGAGCGCTCGGCCTGTGGGTCTACCTGGTGCCGAGCGCCGGCGGAACCCTGACAAAGATGGGCGTTCCCGGTGAAGTGATCGCCGCCGTCATTCCGAGAACCGCAGCCCAGCCCGCACCGGCTCCAGCGGGTGCAAACGGCAATGCTGCGGCGCGTCCGCAAGGCGAGGGCGCTGCGCAGAATGGGCAGCGCGGGGCAGGCGGCCAGGGTGGTGCCCAGGGCGGGGGCCAGGGTGGCAACCGGGCGACCCTCGTCGTTGCTCAGCCGGTCGCGATCGGCACCGTCAACGACCGCCTCTCGGCGATCGGCAGCGGTCAGGCCATCCAGTCGGTCGTCGTCATGCCGCAGGCTTCCGGTACCATCAACGAGATCATGGTGACGTCGGGCCAAAAGGTCACCAAGGGCCAGGTTCTCGCCCGCCTCGATGACGAAGAGCAGACGATCGAGCGCGACAAGGCGCGGGTGGCGCTGGCCAGCGCCCAGGAAAAATCCGCTTCCTACAAGAACCTGCAGTCGTTCTCGCGCCTCGACGTTTTCGATGCGCAGATCGCCGAACAGGCCGCAAAACTCGCACTCTCCACCGCCGAACTCAATCTCAGGCGCCGCGATATCGCCGCCCCGATCGACGGCATTGCCGGCATCGTCGCGGTCAATATCGGCGACAACGTCACCACCCAGACCAATATCGTGACGATCGACGACCGCACGGCCATTCTGGTCGACTTCTGGGCGCCGGAGCGTTTCGCGGTTGCGATCGAGCCGAGCCAGCCGGTCGAGGCGAGCTCGATCGCCCGTCCGGGCCAGGTCTTTTCCGGCAAGGTCGAGGCGATCGACAACCGCATCGATCCGGCAAGCCGCACGATGCGCATCCGCGCCCGGGTCGAAAATCCGGGCGATGTGCTGCGCGCCGGCATGGCCTTCAACGTCGGCATGCGCTTTGCCGGCGAACGATATCCGGCGGTCGATCCGCTCGCCATCCAGTGGGACGGCGAAGGTTCGTATGTCTGGCAGGTCAGGGACAACAAGTCCGTCAAGACCCGGGTGCGCGTCGTCCAGCGCAACCCCGACGCGGTCCTCGTGGGCGGCGAGCTCAAAGAGGGCGACAGGATCGTGACCGAAGGTCTGCAGCGTGTGAGGGAAGGGGCTCCGGTCCGGATCTTGGGCGCGCCGGAAACGGCTGAGGTGGCGCGCCAATGAAGATCGAACTCCCAGGCGTTGGCCATGACGACGAGGGGAAGGCCGAGGCGGAGAAATCCGCGCAGAGCTTTACCGCCCTCTTCGTCCGCCGGCCGATCCTTGCCGCGGTTCTGAACACGCTGCTGGTCGTTGCGGGTCTTGCGGCCCTCGCCGGCGTCGAGGTGCGCGAACTTCCCGACGTCGACCAGCCGGTCATCACCGTGCGCACCAATTACGACGGCGCCTCACCGCAGACGATGGACCAAGAAGTCACCCAGGTGATCGAGGGCGCCGTCGCGCGCGTCTCCGGCCTCAAGGCTCTGTCCTCGCAGTCGCAGTTCGGCTCCAGCCGCGTGACGATGGAGTTTTCCGACAGCGTCGATCTGTCGGAGGCCGCAAACGACGTGCGCGATGCGGTCGGCCGCGTCGTCAACCAGCTACCGGACGATGCCGACGAACCGCGCATCGTCAAGGCGGACGCCGATTCCGACGCCATTATGCGCCTTGCGGTCACGTCATCGAACATGTCGATGGAAGACCTCACCCAGCTCGTCAACAACGAGGTGGTCGACCGGCTTGCCGCCGTCGAAGGTGTCGCGGACGTCGAACTTTACGGCGATCAGGACAAGGTGTTCCGCGTCGATGTCAACCAGTCCGCCCTGGCCGGCCGCGGCCTGACCGTTGCCGACGTCTCCAATGCGCTGTCGAGCGCGGCGCTCGACGTTCCGGCCGGCTCGCTGAAGAGCACGACCCAGGATATCGTCGTTCGCGCCACCGCCAACCTCACCACGCCGCAGGATTTCGAAAACGTCCTGATCGGCCCAAATGTCCGCGTCCGCGACGTGGCGACCGTGGCACTCGGTCCGGATGACGGCACGACGGTGCTGCGCGCCAACGGCGTGCAGGGCGTCGGCCTCGGCATCATCCGCCAGGCGCAGTCGAACACGCTCAACATTTCCGAAGGTGTCAAGGCCGCCGTCGCTGAGATGCAGAAGGCGCTGCCGGAAGGCACCCGCATCGCCATCACCGGCGACGACGCGATCTTCATCCAAGGCGCGCTGCACGAGGTCGAGATCGCGTTGATGCTCTCGGCCGCGGTCGTCGTCGTGGTCATCTACCTCTTCCTGCGTGACTGGCGCGCCACGCTGATCCCGGCGATCACCATGCCGGTGGCGCTGATCGGCACGCTGGTGGCGATCTACCTCGTCGGTTTCTCGATCAACATCCTGACCCTGCTGGCGATCGTCCTGGCGACCGGTCTCGTCGTCGACGACGCGATCGTCGTGCTCGAAAACATCGTCCGGCGACGAGCGGAAGGCATGGGTCCGCGCGCCGCGGCCGTGCTCGGCACCCAGGAAGTTTTCTTCGCCGTCATCGCGACCACGGCGACGCTTGCCGCCGTCTTCATTCCGCTGTCCTTCCTGCCCGGCCAGATCGGCGGCCTGTTCAAGGAATTCGGCTTCGTGCTCGCCTTCTCGGTGGCGCTGTCGTCGGTCACCGCCCTGACGCTCTGCCCGATGCTTGCGTCGCGCATGCTGACCAAGCCGATGAAGGAGGACCACGGTCTCCTCGGCGCCTTCGGCAACGGGTTCGCCAGGGTCTATGCTTCGTCGCTGCGGTTCTGCCTCAATGCACCGCTGGTCGTCATCGTCGTGTCGGTGGTCTTCTCGATAGCCGCCTACAATGTCTTCGGCCTGGTCAAGAGCGAGCTGACGCCGCGCGAGGACCGCGCCACGATCATGCTGCGCCTGACGACGCCGCAGGGCGTCAGCCTCGATTATACCCGCGACCAGATGCAGCGCGTCGAAGAGAACCTGAAGTCGCTGCGCGATTCCGGCGAGATCACCAATGTCTTCTCGATCTCGGGTTTCGGCAGCAACACCAATAGCGGCTTCATGGTTCTGACGCTGGCGCCCTGGGGCGAGCGCAGCCGCACGCAGGACCAGATCGCCGCGGACGTTAACGCCGCGGCGCTGAGGGTTCCGGCCCTGCGCGGCTTCACCATGCAGGCGAACAGCCTGAAGATCCGCGGCGCCGGCAACGGCCTGCAGATGGCCCTGGTCGGCAACGACTACGACGTCCTGACCTCGACGGCACTGAAGCTCGTGTCGCATATGGAAAGCGAAGGCGCCCGGTTCTTCGATACGCCGCGTCTCACCAACGAGCCGACCCAGGCGCAGCTTTCCGTCGCGATCGACCGCGAGCGGGCCTCCGACCTCGGCATCGACATCACCGGCCTGTCGACCGCCATGCAGTCGCTGCTCGAGGGCCGCTCGGTCGTCGACGTCTTCGTCAACGGCGATGCGTTGCCCGTCAAGCTCACCTCGACCACAAGACCGATCGACGATCCGACCGATCTTGAGAACATCTTCCTCAAGACCGGCGACGGCAAGATCGTGCCGATGTCGACGATCGCGACCTTGAAGGAAGGCGCGGTGGCGCCGCAGCTCAACCGCGAGGAACAGCTTGCCTCTGTCTCGATCTCGTCCAACCTGCGCGACGGCGTGGCGCTCGGCGATGCGGTCAGGGAAGTCTCCGCAATCGCCCAGCCGTTCCTGCCGGCGGGCGTTCGCTTGGTTCCGATGGCGGAAGCGAAGACGCTCGGCGAAAACTCCAATGCCATGCTGATGACCTTCGGTTTTGCGATCGCGATCATCTTCCTGGTGCTGGCGGCGCAGTTCGAAAGCGTGCTGTCGTCTATCATCATCATGTCGACCGTGCCGCTCGGTCTTGCCTGTGCCGCCATCGCGCTGGTGCTGACCGGATCGAGCCTCAACGTCTACAGCCAGATCGGTCTCGTGCTGCTGGTCGGTGTCATGGCGAAGAACGGTATCCTGATCGTCGAATTCGCCAATCAGCTGCGGGACCGCGGCACCAGCGTGCGCGAGGCGATCGAAACCGCCTGCGCCATGCGCCTGCGCCCGGTGATGATGACGATGATCGCCACCGTCATCGGCGGCGTGCCGCTGCTGCTGGCCCAGGGCGCTGGTGCGGAAGCGCGTATCGCGCTCGGCTGGGTCATCGTCGGCGGTCTCGGCTTCGCGGTCATCGTGACGCTGTTCATCACCCCGGTCGCCTATCTTCTGATCGCCGGCTTCGCCAAGCCGCATATGCACGAGGAAGCGCGGTTCCATGAGGAACTGGCGCATGCCTCGCGCGGCGGGCAGGAGAAGCAGGATAACGAGAAGGAAAAAGAGGAACAGCTGCTCGCCGCCGAGTGATGGGCGGAGAGAAGACCTGTCCCTTCCATAGCCGCTGTCCTCGGACCCGATCCGGGGACAGGCAGGATAGTGTCGAGATTTCGACCGCCTACCGGCCGAGCAGGTCGTTGAGCTGGCCTGCAAGCGCGCCGCTGCCGGCGCGGTCGTCGGCCATCTTCTGAAACACGCCCGCCATTCCCTTGAAGATCAGCGAGGCCGGATCGTCTTCACCGAGGAATGCGGCGATTTCCTCCATCTCCGCCACCCAGCGATAGGCTTTCGCATACATGTCCGGAATGGCGCCCGAGAGTTTCCGATCGAGGTCGGGGTTGCTTTCGGCCATCTCCCGCCTGAGGCTCTGGTCGGCGCCCGATCCGATGGCGGCGAGAAGCATGGCGGTGCCGAGGCCGGTGACGCCCTTGTTGATGCCAGCATAACACATCTTCAGCGCCGAGGCTGCGCCGACGGCGCCCTCGATCCGGCGGACGTGAAGCCCGTGCCCGGCGAGAACGGCGCTTCTGTCCGCCCCGTCACCGCTGATATAGAGTTTTGGTCCGGCTTTTCCCGGCTGCGGCGGCAGGCCGATGATCGAGCCGTCCAGCACGTTCGCCTGGCCGGGCCTGAAGACGGCTGCAACCTGGCGCATCGTGTCGGGCGAGATCGCGTTGCAATCGATGAACGTCACCGGGGTCGAGCGCTCTCCGATCGCCGCCGACAGACGTTCCGCGACGCCGATCGCCTCGCCGGGCGGGACGATCGATAGAACGATCTCAGCCCCGATGATGTCTTCGAGCGGGGCGGGCTCCATTCCGGCGGCTCTGGCCCGGTCGTGGCTCTCGGGCGAGCGGCCATCCAGATAGGTCAATACCTTGGCGCCGCCGTCCGCCAACTGCCGGCCGATCCCGCTCCCCATCGCACCCGCGCCGATGATTGCAATT
Organism: Neorhizobium sp. T25_13; assembly: GCF_002968675.1. Lineage (NCBI taxonomy): Bacteria > Pseudomonadati > Pseudomonadota > Alphaproteobacteria > Hyphomicrobiales > Rhizobiaceae > Neorhizobium > Neorhizobium sp. T25_13. The sequence continues at coordinate 182,196 of NZ_PVBI01000004.1, read as the reverse complement.
GTCGCCATCGCTGATCTCCTGAAACTTGATAAGGGCAGGACCTGATCTAGAGCATCGATCGGTGACTTGCAGGTGAACTATTTGGCGCCGAGGGAAAAAGATCTGCCCGTGTGCCGGAATCAGGGAACTCCTGCCTCCACCTCGGTCAACGACGACTTCGGCGATTCGCCTCCGGCTCCTGTAACCCCTGCCGGGATGGAGCTGAAGGACTTACCGACGCGGGAGGCTCGCCGTGGATATCTCCTTGCGGTGGTCGCTTTTGAGGGTTCTTGTGCCCATGACGTCCGTGACCGGCGCCTGTTAAACTTGCGGCAACCTTGTGCATGGCATGGCAATGTTGCCACGCAGCAGAAGGAGAGACGTATGGCGTTGATCGGCTTCAAGAATACCCATAACCAGTCCGTATACATCAATCCCATGCAGGTGCTTTACGTCACGACCTTCGAAGAGGAAGTCACCATCATCGCTCTCGCGCTTGCCAGCGCCGGCGGCAAGCCCACGGCCGTATACGTCCGCGGCAATGTCGATCAGGTACAGCAGAGGCTGAGCGTGGCCGTAGCCGGCTAGGTTCCGCGTCCGTCATCCTCATGTCGAGTTCGTCGGGGGGCAGCTTTCAGCGCCCCGTCCGACACAAAAATCCGAAATCGCCAAGGCCCGACTCCGCGCGATCGGTCTGCCGCTGTTCCGGCTGGACAAAACCCGACCCGTCGCCTAACCAATCCCTTGAAAAGACAAGAGGAGAGTGATCATGGCGATCAAGGATGTGAAGGCAGGCCTTCGCAACGAAGAGGGCATCTCGACGGTCCTCGGCATCCTCAAGCAATCCTTCGGTGAACGTTTTCAGACCGGCCAGTCGTTTCGCGAGCAGCATGCCCACACGACGACCTATCTGCCGGCGCAATTGCCGGACGGCGTCGTCTTCGTCGAGAGCGCCGGCGACGTCAAAGCCGTGGTCAGGGCCTGCGCCGAGCATCGCGTGCCGGTGGTGCCTTTCGGCATCGGCTCCTCGCTCGAAGGCCAGGTGAATGCGCCCTCAGGCGGCATCTCGATCGATTTCAGCCGCATGAACAAGGTGCTCCGCGTCAGCTCGGCCGATCTCGACGTGACGGTGGAGCCCGGCATCACCCGCGAGGAGCTGAACCGCGAGCTTCGCGACACCGGCCTGTTCTTCCCGATCGATCCCGGCGCCAACGCCTCGGTCGGCGGCATGACCGCCACCCGCGCGTCCGGCACCAATGCGGTGCGCTACGGCACGATGAAGGACAATGTCCTCTCGCTGACCGTCGTGACCGCCGACGGCGAGGAAATCCGTACCGCGCAGCGGGCCCGGAAGTCCTCGGCCGGCTACGATCTGACCCGCCTCTTCGTCGGTTCGGAAGGCACGCTCGGCGTCATCACCTCCGTGACGTTGAGGCTGCAGGGCATTCCGGAAAAGATCGGCGGCGGCGTCTGCGCCTTCCCGAGCGTCAAGGCCGCCTGCGACGCCGTAATCATGACCATCCAGATGGGCATCCCGGTCGCCCGCATCGAACTGCTGGACGACGTGCAGATGCGGGCCTGCAATGCCTATTCGAAACTCTCTTATCCGGAAAAGCCGACGCTGTTCCTGGAATTCCACGGCACCGAGGAAACGGTGGCGCTGCAGTCGGCGCAGTTTGCCGAGATTGCCACGGAATGCGGCGGCGACGAATTCCTCTGGACCGCCAATGCCGAGGAGCGGGCAAAGCTGTGGCATGCGCGGCACAACGCCTATTGGGCGAGCCGGGCGCTGGCGCCGGAACTCGACGGCCTGTCGACGGACGTCTGCGTGCCGATCTCGCGGCTTGCCGAATGCGTCGCCGAGACCCAGGCCGATATTGCCGAACAGGGCCTACTGGCGCCGATCGTCGGCCATGCGGGCGACGGCAATTTCCACGTCCTGGTGCTCTTCGACGGCAAGGACCCGGCCTCGGTCGAGAAGGTCGAAGCGTTCATCGCTCGCCTCAACCACCGGGCACTTTCGATGGACGGAACCTGTACCGGCGAGCATGGCGTCGGCCAGGGCAAGATGTCGTTCCTCGAGGAGGAACTGGGCGGCGCCGTCGACCTGATGCGGACCATCAAGCGGGGCCTCGATCCGGATAATATCTTCAATCCGGGCAAGATCTTCAGGATTGCCGAATGAGATGCTCCCGCAAGCTTGACTTGCCTGTGAACCCAATGGAACTAGTCTCTTAAGCAAGATCAGGGAGACGGATACCGTGCTCGGACGCATCCTGTTGGCATTCGGCGGATTGGTGGTGGTGGCGCTGTTTACGGCGCTGCTCGCGCCGTTCTTCGTCGATTGGTCGAGCCTGCGCGTCGGCTTCGAGGAACAGGCAAGCCGCATCCTCGGCAAGAAGGTCACCGTCCACGGCGACGTCGATGCACGTATACTGCCGTTTCCCTCAGTCACCCTGCATGACGTACGGGTGGGCCCCGATACGGATGGTCAGCCGCTGGTGCAGGTGGCACGGTTTTCGATGGATATGGAGCTGGCGCCGTTCCTCTCGGGCGAGGCGCGCATCTTCGACATGCGCATCGAGGAGCCGAAGGCTCGGATCCGGCTGTTGAAGGACGGCTCGCTCGACTGGATGCGCGGCAGCCGTGCCGCGATCCCGGCCCGCACGGTGGTCATCGAGGATGTGCATATCACCGGCGGCGAGATCAACCTGATCGACGAACAGTCCGGGCAGTCGCGGCAGATCACCGGCCTCGCGGGCGATTTTTCCGCCGGCTCGCTGCGCGGCCCCTGGCGTGGCGAAGGCAATGCGGCGCTCGACGGTCATGAGACGCGGTTCAACCTGGCGAGCGGCACGGCGGATGCCGAGGGCAAGCGTATGCCGCTGCGCCTCAGGCTCTGGCCGGATGCGCAGCCCGTCGAGGTCAATCTCGACGGCGAGCTCACCGTCGCCGACAACAAGCCTGCCTATAACGGCAACTTCACCCTCGACTTCCTGCAGGAGGAAGACGAGACCGAACCGGTGGCGCCGCCGCCGCCGGGGCCGCGCCTCAAGGGCGGGTTCGAGGTCACCAACGAACGCATTCGCGTTCCGCAATACCGGCTGGAAGTCGGGGCGACCGATAACCCTTACGTGGTGACCGGCGAAGCGACCCTCGATACCGGCGAGAAGCCTGAATTCCTGCTGACAGCCGACGGCCAGCAGATCGACGTCAATCGGCTGGGCGAGGGCGCGCGGGCAAAGACCGGCCGCGATGCCGCCGCTTCGGCGCAGCGCCGCATCAACAATTTCATCCGGCTGGCGGCCTCGATCCCCATTCCGCAGGTGCCCGGCCGCGCTAGCCTCAGGCTGCCGGCGATCGTCGCCAACGACACGACCATACGCGATATCAGGCTCGACATCCGTCCCGCCGGGCGCGGCTGGACGGTGGACAACGTGGTCGCCACCCTGCCGGGCCGCACGCAGCTGGAGGCCAAGGGTAGCCTCGTGCTTCGCGACCGGACGTCCTTCGTCGGCGACATGCTGGTCGCCTCCAGCCAGCCGTCCGGACTTTCCGACTGGCTTTCGGGCCGGGTAGCGCCCGAGCTGCGCCAGCTCCGCTCCGCCGGATTTTCGGCAAAGGTCAACCTGACGCCGGACCTGCAGCGGTTCGACAACCTCGAGCTGGCGGTCGGTCCGGCAACGCTCAAGGGCCGTGTGGAACGCCAGTCCGCCCAGGGGCATACGCCCAATCTTTCGATGAGCCTTGCCGGCAACGAGATCGATATCGATGCGATGCGGGCGCTCGCCTCGCTGATGACCGGCGACGATGCGGGCCAGGACGTGCTCGACCATCGGGTTGCCGCGACGCTGAAGGCCGACCGGTTCACCGCCCTCGGGGTCGCCGCCAACAATGTCGACACCGCCTTCACCCTGGCCGGCGGCGCGCTGTCGCTGGAGCGCCTGACGATCGGCAATGTCGAAGGCGCCACGGTTTCGGCACGAGGTCGCGTAGAAGGCTCGCTGCTTGCCTATTCGGGCAATGGCAGCCTCACCTTCCGTTCCGCCGATCCGACGGCTTTCCTGACCATGCTGCGCGACCGGCTGCCCGCGCATCCGGCTCTCGCCCGGCTTGCGGCAAACGGCGCCTGGTTCGCCAACACGGATCTCGGTGCCAGCCTGACCGTCGGCGGCGACCTCAACGGCGTGGAGGTCGTCCTCAAGGGCAAGACCAACGGCAGCGCGGTCAATGCCAACCTGAAGCTTCCAGGCCTCTTCGACCTGACGAGCGGCACCGACATGACGCTCGTTGCGTCGCTCGACAATCCCGATCCGATGGTTCTCCTGGGGCAGGCGGGTCTCGATCCCCTGCCTTTCCAGGGGGATGGCGCGGGAGAACTGCTGCTCAACGTCCACCAGGGTCCGAATGCCGGGGCAAAGGCTGCGCTGACATTCACGACCGAAAAGACCTCGCTGGACATTAACGGCGATATCCGGATCGGCAGCGAGGGTTTTGGCGAGGGCAGCGGTCACGTCACGCTCAGAAGCGCGGATCTGGAACCCTATCTGCTGATGAACGGCATCGGCCTGCCGCAGTTCGGCACCGGCATGCCGGTGACGCTCGACGCGGATTTCAGCATGACGCCGGAGGTGGTGAAGATCGCCGCCCTTAAAGGTGCGGCGGACGGTAATGCGATCAGCGGTGACATCGCCATCGACCGCAAGGCGCCGGGCATGCCGGCCACCGGCTCGCTCAGCGTCGACAGCCTCGATCTTGCCTGGCTCGGTGAGGCGATCTACGGGCCGTTCAGCGATCCGCAGAGCGGGGCGTTTTCCTCCAAGCCCTTCGCCCAGCCGATCTTTTCCGGCGCGGACGTCGCCCTCGACGTCAAGGCGCGACGGTTCGATGCCGGCGTCTTCGGCAATATCGATGATTTCGCTGCCAGGGTCACCCATCGCAGCGGCGGCATCACCATCGAGAACGGTGCGGGCAACTGGCAGGGCGGCCGGCTCGCCGGCCGGCTGCTGATGTCGAACGGTGACGGAACAGGACTCCTGCAGGCCCGGATTTCGGCTGAGAACGCCGATCTCGCGCCGCTCGTCTGGAAGGCCGGCGGCAAGCCGGTCGCCGCCGGCAAGCTGGATTTCAACATGTCCGCCGAATCGACCGGCAAGACCTTGGCCGAGCTCCTGGGTGCAACGAGCGGTTCGGCCGAATTACGGCTGAAGGATCTGACCGTCGCCGGCATCAATCCCGATGCGATGAAACCCTTGATGACCGGGGTCGACAAGCTTGGCGGCGAGGTGACGGAGGCGCGGGTCCGGCCGATCGCGACCGGCCTGCTGCATCAGGGAAATGCGGCGGTGGGCAACGTGACCATCCCCATGACGATCACGGCCGGCGAAGCGCGGGCGCAGAATGTCGCAGCCGGCGTCGGCACCACGAAGCTCGCGGGCGAGGGGCGCTTCGATCTGCTGGATGACAGTCTGGGCGCAAATCTGGCGGTTACCTACGATGCCGGCGAGGAAGCGCTGGCTGGCGGCGATCCGACCATCCGGCTCGAATATTCGGGGGATATCGCCGCACCCGCCAAGCGGGTCGATATCGCGGCCATGACCAATTTCCTGTCGCAACGCGCCTTCGAGCAGCAGCGGCGGCGTGTCGAGACGCTGCAGGCGAGCGTGCTCGAAAAGCAGCGTCTTCGCCGTGAGGTGGCGCTCTATAATTTCCAGGCGATCGAGCGGCAGGCGGCCCGCGACAAGGCGGCGGCCGAAGAGCGGGCCCGCCAGCAGCAGGCGGCGGAGGCGGAACGCCAGCGTCAGGGCGTGGAGGCGGCGGCGCGTGCGGCGGAGGAGGTGCGTCAGCGTCAGATCAGCCAGCCGCCGCAGCTGATCGTACCGCCGACCGACGGCGCGATCCGCCAGAACTTTCCGTCCCCCGGCATTTCCAATATGCCAAGTCTGCCAGGGGTGCAGCAGTAGCTGCCCCAACGGCGGTGCCAATTTCATTTTACGAAGACTTGAGCCACGTCAGGACATGGACGCGCAGCGCCGACGAGAGATTGCTGGCAGCATCCCTTTGATCGTCGATCTCGGCGATCAGGGTCGCCAGGCTGATATCGCGTTTTGCTGCGATCGCCTTCAATTCGAGCCAGAACTCGTCCTCGAGGGAAAAACTGGTGCGATGACCGTGAAGGGTCGCGGAATGTTTGCGGATCACGAAACTCTCCGGACCTTCGGAACAAGCTCGCTTATTCAGACTGTGGTACTTCCGGCGTCAAGCCAATCGGCTGAAGCTTGGTTAGCGGATCCTTAATATACGCCGGACGGAAAGTCAGTCGTCCTTGCCGGGCTTTTCCAGGCGGCCCTGGTCGAGCCCCTTCTCCGCCTTGTCGTTGCGTGCCTTTGTCAGGGACTTGTCGGCCTTGGTACGGCCGAAGGTGAGGCGGTTCTGCTCCGCCTCCTTTTCCTTTTCGAGCCGTTCCTTGGCTTTGCGGAACTGGCGAAGGTTGACGATTTCGGCGCTCATGGCTGACGCGCCTCCCGGCGCTTACTGCTTCTTGCGGAAGGAATCGAGCGAGATGACCGAGCCGGGCTTCTTCTCTTCGCCGGGCTTGGCTTCGGTTTCGGCAGACTTGGAAATGGCTTCTACGGGGATGGCGGTGATTTCGGCGGTGGTGTTCTCGTCCTCGTCGGCCAGCGGCACTTCGAATTCAAGCTCGAAATTTACAGAAGGATCGTAGAAACCGCGAATGGCGTTGAAGGGAACGACCAGGCGTTCCGGGGTGTCGGAGAAGGAAAGGCCGATCTCGAACTGGGTATCGGAGACCTTGAGGTCCCAGAACTGGTGCTGGACGACGATGGTCATCTGTTCGGCATATTTCGCCTTGAGGTGCTGCGAGATGCGCACGCCCGGGGCGCCGGTCAGGAAGGTGATGAAGAAATGATGGTCGCCCGGCAGACGGCCCGTGGCCGCAACCTCGGTCAAAACCTTACGGATGACGCCGCGCAACGCGTCCTGCGCCAGAATATCGTAACGGATGTGGTCCTGCCCCATACGGTCCTGTCTTTCCATTCTCTCGTCTTTTAGTCAGACGCGTTATGCCATGCCGGCCCGGCGCGGGGAAGCCCCGACGAGCATCCGAGTCAGTTCCATAGTATTCGACTGGGGAGCGAAGGTGAAGGCTTCTGTTGCCAGGTGCCTTCGGACCCCGCCTTAAAGTGCTACCTCTAAGGACTTAGTTCGGATTTCCCGCACCGCCATTAGGCAGCGAGAGCATAACCCTTAGCGTTGTTGTCGTTTGCAACTACACTTTTTGACCCGATAACGGTGGTATCATGCCGAGCAAAAGTTCGATCTTTAAGCCCTTGTCGATCCTATTTCGCCCCCATCAAAAGCCGGTCCGCAAGGTTTCCATGCGACCGACCGGTTTTTGGTGGAGGCGCCGGGTACCGCCCCCGGGTCCAATAGGTTTATTACACCGGCCGTTTATTGCCATAGCCGGACCGAAGTCCGGCAACCGTCATATAGGCGTTTCCACCCCCGGTGAAAAGGGGTGAGAAGCGTGAAGGCTCCCATAAATCGTCGCATCGATCACTTTTGCCGCTGGCCAACAGGGAAACGGGCAGGAACCGAGGATCAGCGCAATCGACCGGTTCCTTCGCGCAGATAACGATCCGCGATCGTTGCGCTTCCCTTTTTTGATATGAGCCGTTGTGGCAGCACCTGACAATCGCTGTCCCAGCGGTCCAATCGATGCTAAACTACTGAAGTGTCGTGCCTTGGGAGGGGCCGATGGGCCGTCTCTGCTTAGCTGTGGCAGCATTCGTCATCGTGGCGTCGGGCCTAGAAGCTCAGGAACGTCAGCCGTTTCACATTGCGCAATTCCCCGACAGCCGGACAGTGAGCCTCACGATCACGTCGGCGGCGACGTCGGAAGACATCGAGTATGATTACGACGTCGCAATTGGACTGACCGAGCACAAGACCGGCGGCGAACCCATCTTCGTGGACAACGGCACCCATGTCATGCGCATCCGGTGTCAGGCGCCACGAACGGTATTGGTCGGCGCTACAGTTTACAGGCTGCATGACCCGCCAGTGATGGGCGACTGGAAAGAGGACCTGTGGAAGGCCTTGTGCCTTCAACCCGTCTCTTGAGTAGGTGAGTAGGCCCCCTGCTTCTGGGGAAGCGGGGGCCGTTGTTGTCACTTCACCTGGGTGACGGTCAGCTTGCCGTTGACACGTTCCGCCACGAACTGGATGTTCGCGCCTTCCTTCATCTTCCCGAGCATCCCCTCGTCGGCCACGCTGAAGACCATGGTCATCGCGGGCATTTCGAGACCCTTCAGCTCCTCGTGGATGAGCGTGACCTTCTTGGCCTTGGCATCGACCTTCTTGACCGTGCCCTTGGTGAATTCCTGAGCGAACGCACCGCTGGCGGATGCCAGGCCGAGCGCTGCGACGACAGCAAGTTTGAGAACCGTTTTCATGCTCTTACTCCTTCCTTCTTACCTACTTGTTGGCGACAGTGACGTCGCCGTGCATTCCGGCGTCGTAGTGGCCGGGAACGAGGCAGGCGATCTTGAAGACGCCATCGTTGGTGAATTTCCAGACGATATCACCGGACTTGCCCGGCTTCAGGCGGATCGCGTTCGGATCGTCATGTTCCATGTCCGGAAATTTCTCCATGACCGCCTTGTGCTCCATCACCTTCGCCTCCTGGTCGAGGACGAATTCGTGGTCGAGCTCGCCTTCGTTCTTGATGGTGAAGCGGATGGTCTGACCCTTGCGAACCTTGAAGTCGTTCGGGGTGAAGATCATCTTGCCGTCGGGCGTCTCCTTCATGCTGACGCGGATGGTCTGGCTGACCTTCGACTTGTCGCCGGGTTCGCCAACGGCCATGGCTTCGCCGTGGCCGCCCGCGTGGCTGCCCGATGCCAGAACCGGCGTTGCGAGGGTGGCGAGGATGAGGCCAAGAATTGCAGTTTTCATGATCATGTCCTTTGATTGTTGGGAGTTACCGATCAGCCGTGGTTCGAATGTTTCGACGGCGGCTGTGTCTTTGCGTCTTTGGCCTTGGGCGCGTCGGGGAGGCTTCCCGTCCACTCCCAGGCCTGGGTGCCGGGCGGGTTTTCGTACCAACCCGGATCGGTGTAATCGCCCGCCGAGATACCCTCGCGGACCTTCACCACGGAAAACATGCCGCCCATCTCGATGGGGCCGTGGGGTCCCCATCCAGTCATCATGGGAACAGTGTTTTCCGGTATTTCCATGGACATCTCGCCCATATCCGCCATGCCGGCCGTACCCATCGGCATGTATTCGGGACGGATCTGCCTGATCTTTTTGGTGACTTCCTTCTTGTCGACGCCGATGAACGTCGGGATGTCGTGGCCCATCGCGTTCATCGTGTGATGCGACTTGTGGCAATGGATCGCCCAGTCGCCGACATGCTTTGCGTCGAATTCGTAGGCCCGCATCGCGCCGACGGGAATGTCGATGCTGACCTCCGGCCAGCGGGCTTCAGGCCGAACCCAGCCGCCGTCGGTGCAGGTCACTTCGAAATCGTAGCCGTGCATGTGGATCGGGTGGTTGGTCATCGTCAGGTTACCGACGCGGACGCGGACCTTGTCGTTCTTCGAGACCACCAACGGATCAATGCCCGGGAAGATGCGGCTGTTCCAGGTCCAGAGATTGAAGTCGGTCATCTCCATGACGCGCGGCACATAGGTGCCGGGATCGATGTCATAGGCGCTGAGCAGGAAAACGAAGTCGCGGTCCACCGGCATGAACTTCGGGTCCTTCGGATGGACCACGAAGAAGCCCATCATGCCCATCGCCATCTGGACCATCTCGTCCGAATGCGGGTGGTACATGAAGGTGCCGGACTTCACGAGGTCGAACTCGTAGACGAAGGTCTTGCCGACAGGAATGTGGGGTTGCGAAAGGCCGCCCACGCCGTCCATTCCCGACGGCACGATCATGCCGTGCCAGTGGACCGTGGTGTGCTCCGGCAGCTTGTTGGTCACGAAGATGCGGACCCGGTCGCCCTCGACCGCTTCGATGGTGGGACCTGGCGACTGACCGTTATAGCCCCAGAGGTAGGCGGTCATGCCTTCCGCCATCTCGCGCTCGACAGGCTCGGCGACGAGATGGAACTCCTTGACGCCGTTGTTCATGCGGAAGGGCATGGTCCATCCGTTCAGGGTCACGACCGGGTTGTAGTCTGGCCCCACGGATGGACGGATCGGCGTCTGGGTTGCGGCGGAATCCATGGCGGCCGCCTCCGGCAGACCCATGTTCGAGGCCTGGCCCCAGGCCTGGGAGGAGACGAGTGCGGCACCGGCGGCACCTGCTCCGAGCAATTGTCTTCTATTGAACATTCTCGTTTCCTTTCTCAGTGTCCGCCGTTTTCGGCTTTTTCAGCCGAAGCGACCTCGGTTTCTGCCGAGGCCGAACCGGTGCTGCCGCCATAGATGACGGGGGCAAGGTTCGCTTCGGCAAGCCAGAAGTCGCGTTTGGCGTTGACGGCGAGGATGATGGAGTCGATCTTCTCGCGGGTGTCGGCGATCAGTTCGAAGGTGCTGGTGATCATGCCGTTGTAGGTGAGGAGGGACTGTTCCTCGATCGCATTGCGCAAGGGCAGGACGTTGTTTCGGTAGTGGCGTGCGATATCGTAGTTCGACTTGTAGGACAGATAGCCGGAGCGGGCCTGCGAACGGGCGTTGACCGCAAGTTCCGCCAGCTGGTTGGCAGCCCGCATATAGGCGAGCTCGCCCTTTCGCAGACGCGCCTGGCCGGAATCGAAGATCGGGATCCTGAATTCCAGTCCTGCCGTCTTCGACACGTCCGAAAAGATCTTGCCGTCCTCGCGCTCGCGTTCCTTTTCGTAAGTGCCGACCAGTTCGATGTCGGTGACGATGCGGGTGACATCTTCGAGCTTGTAGGACTGGGCGGTCGCCTGAAGCTCCAGGCGGGCGACCTGCAGATCCATGCGCTTGTGAATCGACTCGGCCTCGATGTCGTCGCGCCTGATCAATGCCTTCGGCAGCGAGGGGAGGCGGTTCGGAATCTGGAAATCGATGTCGGAACCGGAGAGGCCCATCAGCCTGACCAGCTCCTCCTTGGCTAGCTTTGCTTCGAGCCTTGCCTTGGCAGTCTCGCCGGTCAGTTCCGCATAGAAAACGTGTTCACGCGCCTGGTCGGCCTTCGGCATCGATCCCGCTTCGCCGATCTTCTTGGCGAGCTCGGAGGCAGCGTCGGCGGCTCCCTTGGCCTGGTTGAGGTAGGCGACGTTTTCCCATGCCGCCACGGCGTTGATCCAGGCTCGTCGCGTTTCGGCGGCGAGAGAGATCGTGGCGATCGCCGCGTTGAGCTGGGCCTGACGGAACCGCGTGTCGGCCAGCTTGATGTTCTTCTCGTATGTCGCCAGAGCCAGAATATTGGCCGCGACGGCGCCCTCGAGAACGCGATAGGCCTCAAGTCCGGGAGTGGCTATCCCGGTCAGGCCGACGGAGAAGGTCGGCAAGACCGAAAGCTGCGTCTGCCATGCGTCCGCCGCACTATCTCCGAGATCGGCATAGGAGGCCTGGAGGCCCTTGTTGTTCAGGAGAGCGACCTGGACGGCGGTCTCGACGTCGACGGTCTTCCTGGCCATCAGCGTCTTCACGCGGCCCTGGACTGCCTGGGCTTGCTGTCGGTTTTGGACCCACACGGTTTGTTTGCCGGTTGCCTCGCTGCTTTTCGCCGAGGCATTCATGAAGCCGGCTTCTTTGGCCGAATAGTCCGTCGCAACGCAGCCGGCGGCGACGAGGGGAAGCACGACGGCGGATATGAGCCTGATGTGACGTGTTATCATCGCGCTCATCCTTTTTTCGGAGCCTGGGCGTCGTTGAGACCGCGCCAGGGCTTCGGATCGACGGGCATGCGATGGGTGTAGCCGTCAATGGGACTCCGATACCGGAGGGCCCCGACGTCGGACACGGTATCCGGGTGGTCGGTGGAAGCAACGACTTCAGGCAATGTGGACGCGCATCCGCTGGCAAAAAGCGGAAGAGCAACCACCAGGAACAAATGTTTCATGGTGAAAATCCGAGAATATGATCGCAATCGTGCCGGCGCGATCGGTCGCGCACAGTCACAGCAAGACCCGCCCTGCGGGTGCTAGTTCTCAGATATTAGGTGGACGATGCAGGCTCGGCTTCTGACCGGCAGTATCCGTGTCGTCGATGAACTCGCGAATGGAGACCACCCGCGGATGGCTCAACGAGGAGCCGGAGCAGGTGATGGCCGCAACCCCGCAATAATCCGTGCAGCAGGAGCTCTTGGATTTTTCCGGACTGCCGTGGTCGTGCTGGTTGCCGTGATGATCGGCATCGGCCATCGCAACGCCGTCGCCATGGTGAGCGGCGTGGCCATCTTCGACCTGCGAGACCTGGGCGGCGCTTTCGGGATGCATCGCGGCGCTGACGGCAGAAAAGCTGTAGCCCGCCAGTGACAAGATCATCACCAGTCTGAACATCAGTGCCATCGCTTTAGATGTGATTCGATACATCCCGCTCATGCCTATCAGGATTGCCAGAGCCTTCGAGCTTGTCAATCGACGCCTTCTCAAACCACCACTTCACGTCGTTTGTGTGGCACCGCAACAACGCCACGAAGGGTGCCCCGCCGTATCTGAGGCCAGCGGGCACCGGTTGCATTGGCTTTAGTTGGGGCGGTCCGAACCACCATAGTAGTCGCCGCTGTTGGTCGTCTTCGGGGTCGTGTCCCACCCGTTGCGAAGCGCCGGATTGTTGATCGATCCGGTATATCCGTAGCGGGCGTCCCGGGCTGCAGATGCTTCTACCGAAGGGTTGCGGTCAGCCCCTCCGTAGTAGTTGCCTTCCTGGGCCAGTGCGGATGTGCTCAGAAAAATTGCGGTCAAAAGCGCGATAGCGGAAGCTGCTTTCATCATTGTAGATATTCCTTCAGAATTGCCGACCATTGGAGTTAGCGACCATGGTCGATGCGTTGCCGATGTCTTGAATGTCGAGCAGGGATCGCTGATCGACGGCAGTTGAAATTCAGCGGTTGTCGCGGGATTTATGGAGTTCAGCACGCGGATCGGTTACGGAAACGGTCCCGAACCGCTTGTTGGTGCGCTCGACGATGCCATTGTCGAGGACCCGGAACGTCACGTTGCTATTGGACTTGGCGACGGCGGTTTCTCCGGGTTTGCCGTGCCCTTGGACAATCGCATCCACAGGAGACGCTTCGGGAGCCAAGGGACCGTTAGCCAGAGCGGGGACTGCAACGGCCGCGAAACCAACCGATAGGATTAGGAGCTTGGAATTCATGATCTTTTCCTCGTTCGACTGCGTGGTGCAGCGTGAGGAAGTTACCTCGCGGTTTTGTCGGTCGCCTTTCGCCAAGTTTACAAAATTGTAAGGTGGAACGGCTCGCCGCCGCGGCTATCACGGGTCAGGCAGGGCTGATATCCTGCCGCAACAAAGCCTGGATCGTGCCGCTTTGAGCATCGGCGAGCGCGCGATCAAAATACTGCTCTACAGACCGGAAGCCTTATGAAAATCCTCCTGATAGAAGATGACAAGAAGACGGCCACCTATATCGTCAAAGGTTTTACGTCGGCTGGACATGTCGTGGATTGGGTTCTCGATGGCAGAGACGGGTTGACGGCAGGACTCGATGATTCCTATGACGTGATGGTCGTCGACCGGATGGTTCCAGCTCTGGACGGCCTCGCGCTTGTAAAAAGCCTTCGCGCAGCCTCCGTCCGAACCCCGGTTCTTTTCCTCACGGCCATGAGCGGTGTCGACGACCGCGTCGAGGGTCTCGAGGCCGGGGGCGACGACTATGTCGTCAAACCTTTCGCCTTCTCGGAGTTGACGGCGAGGATCAACGCGTTGCTCAGGCGTCCGCCAATGACTGCGGAGAAGACGAAGTTGCGCGTCGGGGATCTTGAACTCGACCTGGTCAAACGAACCGCCGAACGAGCTGGAATGCCTCTTGAACTGCTGCCGAGGGAGTTCACGCTGCTGGAGCTTCTGATGCGAAACGAGGGAAGGGTGCTCACCAAAACGATGCTTCTGGAGAGGATCTGGAACTTCAATTTCGATCCGCAGAGTTCCGTGGTCGAAACCCATATCAGCCGATTGAGGTCGAAGATCGATAAACCGTTCGACTTCCCGCTCCTGCACACGGTCCGCAACACCGGTTATAGCCTGCATGCGCGGCGGTAGCTTCTTCAAGAGCACGGCTGTCCGGCTTGCCTTCCTCTACATATCGCTGTTTGTCGTCTCCTACCTCGCAGCCAACGTCATCGCCTACCAGATGGTGCTGAATTTTCTGGACGAGCGGCTCAACGCAAACGTCATGGAGCGATACAGGGAAATCGGGTCAGCCTACGAGGCTCGCGGTCTCCCAGGCGCGATCAGCATGATCAACAGCCATGGTCCGGCGATCCGAGGCGAAGAGACGATCTACACGCTCCGGAATTCATCCGGAGCGCTGATTGCGGGAAACGCTGAACTGAAAGGCGTTGCGAAAGGCTTTTCCACCCTGAGGCCTGAAGATCAGCATCAAAGCGACGTCAACTATAAGCTGTTCCGGGGCCAGCTCGACGGGAACGACCTGACGGTTGGCATCAGCTACGGCGACACCGACGAACTGGCACGGATCGTGTTGGTCAGCTTCGGGTGGGCCACCGCAATCGTATTTACCGTCGGATTAGGCGGAGCGGTCGTCCTGAGATATCGCACCCGTCGGCGGATTTCGGAGCTGTCCCAAACCGCTCATGCCATCGGCCGCGGCGAGCTTGCGAGGCGACTGCCGGTCTCGTCGAGGATGGACGAGATCGACATGCTATCGTCGGAGGTCAATGTTGCGCTGGAGCGTCTGGAGGCGAGCGTCGCCACCTTGAACCATGTAACGACGAACGTCGCTCATGACCTGAAAACGCCGATCGGTCGGACGTTCCTGATTCTGGACGATGCTCTGCAGGCAGAAACAATGGAAGAGGCCAAAAACGCGGTAGAAGCCGCTCTCGCTGAACTGACCGCGATAGCGAGCACGTTCGACGCACTCCTGAGGATTGCCCAGATCGAGGCCCGCAACAGGACTGCCCATTTCAAGTCAATCGATCTCACTGCGCTGGTCCGCGACATCTACGATATTTACGACGCGATCGCTGCGGAAGACGGCTACACGCTTCGCATACAGGAAGCGGGAGAGGAATGTCAGGTTCGCGCCGATCCGGACCTGATAAGGCAAATGTTGGCCAATCTGCTCGCCAACGCGCTCCGTCATACCCCGTCCGGCTCCACCATCACATTGGGCTTGACGCATCGCGGCGGCGCGATCTGCCTGAGCGTATCCGATGACGGCCCAGGCATTCCTGCGGAAGAGCGGGAGCGGGTATTCGATCGCTTCTATCGGCTGGAAAAAAGCAGAACCACCGTCGGATCGGGACTTGGCCTCAGCCTCGTAAAAGCGATTGCAGAGCTTCATGGTGCGAAGGTCGAGTTGCTGGACAATGCGCCGGGGCTGTCTGTGGTTATCCTGTTTCGCAGCATCTGAAACTGCTCCGTGTGCGACGTGATCGCCTCATGTGGGCGCGATCAGCATGGGCGAAGTCGAGTTGAAACAATCACGGTTGCACATCGATCACCAGCATCAGGCCTCCACCGCCATCGGTTTCGACATTGTTGTTCGTCGTGTGGTGGGAGATATGGCAGTGGACGAGCCATTTGCCCGGTCGCTGGGCGGACCATAGGACATCGTAGCGTTGTCCTGGAGCAACGTTGACCGTGTCGGCGAGGTAGCGGGCGGTTGGCGCCAGTGTCTCCCCATCGCGCGCGGCGACCTCGAACGGGCCTCCATGGACGTGCATCGGATGGATGGCCGTCGTGTGGGAACCGACGAAGCGTATTTTCAGTTTCTGCCCGACCTTCATCTTGATCGTATCCGTCGCGGGATAGGATTTCCCGTTGATCGTGAAGAAGTTGGGCAGGGCACCTTCCATCGGCATGGCGGGATAGGTGAGCCATTCCCGCTTCACCCATTCCTGAAGCTGCATCGTATATTCGAGATCGGCGGGAATTTCGTCGGCCGCATCCTTGGGATCGATGATCAGCGCCCCATACAGGCCAAGCGACTGCTGCCGATCTACGTGGTCGTGCGTGTGGTAGAAATAGGTGCCGGACTGCCCGACGGTATATTCGTAGGTGAATGTCTGGCCCGGCTCTATCGGCTTCTGGGTGATGTGGGCCGGCCCGTCCATCTCGTTTGGCAGGATCAGGCCATGCCAATGAACGGTCGTGCTTTCGGGCAGCCGGTTCGTGACGTTGATCCGGACCTTGTCGCCTTGCGCGACCCGCAAGGTCGGCCCCGGAACCTGATTGTTGTAGGCGTAGGCCTCCACCGTTTCGCCGGGCAATATCGACCATCGGATCACCGAGGCGGTCAGGTCGAAGACCTTGACGTCCCCTTCGATGCGCGGCGGAAGGACTTCGCCGCCCGTCGCCGTCTCCCGCGCCCGAAAACCGGCGAGGCGAGGATCGACCGCCGCCATGTCGCGCATGGCGTCGCCGGGCGTATCGAACGTCATGATCATCCCGGGGGCCATGATCGCACCACCGACGTCGTGGGCGCTCAGTTGCATGTTCACCCTGGTGAACGGGTAGGCAAAACCGGCGATCAGCATGATCGAGGTGAAGGCGGCCATCGTGGCGATCTGGAGACGGGTAGGGGCGAATGCGCGGCTTGGGCGATCCCGCCCCGACCCGTGATGCTGACGGTTGCCGGGCCGCTCTTGGCGGTGCTCCTCTCCGTGGGCATGTGCCCCCTCCTGCTGGTGTTGCCCGTGGATGTCGCCGGCAGTTTGGCCTCGCTCCGTCATCAGCCCGTGCTTCAGGCCCTTGGCGACCAGCCAGACGTTGAACGGGTAGGCGATCAGAAAACCGACCCCAATGCCGAGGGCCATCACGCCCCAGAAGAGCATTTCTCCCGGCCACATGGCCCTCATGTCGCGGCCCATCATCAGGATGGCCATGACCGGAGCCATACCGGCCATCATCGCGTTCATGCTGATGAATTCCGGCATGAAGGAGTTTCGGACATTCTGCCAGTAAGTGCCGCCCATCATGTTCTTCATGAACAGAGCCTGGAAGATGAACAGGCCGAGCGTGAAGCCGGCGATGTATTCGATGATGATATCGATCCACATCGGCAGCCCGAGAAGGGCGGTGATCGCGGCGGCGATGATGATGCCCGTCGCATCACCGGCAACGCAATGGATGGTGGAGCCGATCCCCTGCTTCCACAGCGGCTTGATGAACTCTTCATGCGTTCCGGGCACAGGTTCCTTGTCGGCCAGGATGTAGAGGAGCAGGCCGATCGGCCCGAGGTAGAGCGTGACGAGGATGAAGCCCCATTTCATCACGGCCGGCTCGGGATTGTTCCTGAACTGGTCCGAGGCGACATAAAGCGTGCTGAGCCCGGCCAGGATGAACCAGACGAAGAGAAGATAGTCGATTGGCTGGATGAACACGGCTTCCTCCACATCGCTAAGTCACGAGATGGAGCGGACGCTACAAGTTTCCAGCATTGGAAGGTCAAGCGCTTCGCGCGACGTTTTCAGGCGCCGGCACGAAGGCCGGACGTTAAACGGACTGTGACGTGGAAAAGCAGCCGGGTTTTCAGCAGCGGTTGAGAAAGCCGATATAGTTTTTACCGTTCCTCTCGAAATACTTGATGGTGTAGCCGGTCTGGTTCTTGCCCCACCGGACTTCGCAACGAGGCCCCCACTTGGTATCGCGGCAGCCATGGACGGTGAAACACTCGCCGGCTTCGGTCTGGGTCACGACCGGGCTGCTCATGTCTTCCTGGCTGCGAACGTTGAGCGGGCCGATCGAGCGGACCAGCCGGCGTTCCCGCGGCGGCGGAATGTCTGAAGGATCGGCGCATCGGCCCGTGTCTTCGCGCATGTAGCAATCCGCGCGATCGTTTCCGTCCCGGTCCGAACGCCGGCGATCATCGTTGCGCCTGCCGCCGAAACGCTGGCCGCTCGTCGGTCTCATGGTGACGATGCTGCCGTCGCTCAGACGTCCGACGAGATTGCCGCGGGACGGTCCAAAGCTGCCGATCTCCCTGCCGCTGAGATCAAGCAGCGTGACGCCGTCGCGGCTGGGCGTCCATCCGTTCAGGAAGCCCAGGGGGCCGAGACACATGATGCTGCGGGCGGAGAGCTTTCCTGCGAAAGCCGTGCCCTTGAGTTCGACGCTGCATTTGCCGATCGCGCTGCCGGTTTCCACCTCCCACGAACCGACGTAGGCCGAAGGGTGGTCCTGCGCAAAAGCAGGCCCCGCAATCATGAAAGGGGCGAGGACGGCAAGGGCGTGGCGGATACGCATGGTCGAGGCTCCAGGCTGCGCAATGGGCTGAGGGACGGCCTTTTTTGCCCGATTCGCAGTTCACCGAACAGGGGTTGGAGGGACCGAATTCGCAGAGAGCCGGGGGATGGGAGCGCCGGTTTCCAGTTCGTCGATTTGTGAAACTCGATAGGCGCGTCTGCCCGTCGTGCAACGCCCAGGGAGGCGGGTGACTGCACATTGTTGTGAAGCGCAGGCGGTGGCCGGTGGGCACTGTCAACGTTGACGGGCTGGTGGTGCCATGCTTCATCATCGAGCCAGACAGGTCGTTTTCGGCCGGCGATGCCGGGCTCGCAGAAGGCGGGCGGACGATATCGACAGTCGCGGCAGGGCCAGGATGGGATTTGAGGAGGCACAGTCATGGGCAAGCGGATCGTATTCACCGGCGGCAGCGGCAAGGCCGGACGGCATGTCGTGCCGTATCTCGTAGGGGAAGGGCATGAGGTCCTCAACCTCGACCTAGTGCCGCTCGATTGCCCCGGCGTCAACACGCTGATCACCGATCTGAGGGACGGCGGCGAGACCTTCAACGCGCTCTCCATGCATTTCGGCTTCCAGGGGCTGGAGAGCGGCAAGGGGCCGGCGCCCGTCGATGCGGTGGTGCATTTCGCCGCCGTGCCGCGCATCCTGATGCGCCCGGACAACGCGACGTTTTCGGCCAACACGATCTCCACCTACAACGTCATCGAGGCGGCGATGAAGCTCGGCATCCCCAAGGTGATCATCGCATCCAGCGAGACGACCTATGGGGTCTGCTTTGCCGAGGGCAACAAGGACTATCATTCGTTTCCGCTCACCGAAGATTACGATGTCGATCCGATGGACAGCTACGGTCTCTCCAAGGTCGTCAACGAGAAGACGGCGCGGGCCTTTGCCATGCGTTTCGGGGCGGACATCTATGCGCTTCGGATCGGCAACGTGATCTCGCCGGAGGACTACAGCCGCTTCCCCGTCTTCCTCGCCGACCCGCCATCGCGCAAGCGCAATGCCTGGAGCTATATCGATGCCCGCGATCTCGGCCAGATCGTGCATCTCTGCATCGAAAAAGACGGCCTCGGCTTCCAGGTCTTCAACGCGGTCAACGACACGATTACGGCGCTTGAGCCGACCCGGCCGTTCCTCGAGCGTTGGGCGCCCGGCACGCCCATCGTCGGCGAGATCGGCGAATTCGAGGCTCCGATCAGCAACCGCAAGATCAGGGAGGTTCTGGGTTTCGCCGAGAGCCACGATTGGCGTAAATACGTCACCAGGTGATGCTAAGAACCGGGCTTGCCAAAATAGCGGGGAAAGCCGCCAGAGGAGATTGGTCGGGCGGCCTTATGCTATTATATCATTCCTTGACGATGGAATCGGCGGCCTGACCCATGAAACAATATCTCGATCTTCTTCGGCATGTGATGGAAACCGGTACCGACCGGGGCGACCGCACCGGCAAGGGTACCCGCTCGGTTTTCGGCTATCAGATGCGCTTCGACCTCGCGGAGGGTTTTCCGGTCCTGACCACCAAGAAGCTGCATCTGAGGTCGATCATCCACGAGCTCCTGTGGTTCCTGAAAGGCGATACGAACGTCGCCTATCTGAAGGAGAACGGCGTCTCCATCTGGGATGAATGGGCCGACGAGAAGGGCGAGCTTGGGCCCGTTTACGGCCACCAGTGGCGCTCCTGGCCCGCCCCCGACGGCCGCCATATCGACCAGATTTCGCAATTGATCGAGGGCCTCAAGGTCAACCCCAATTCGCGCCGGCATATCGTGTCGGCCTGGAACGTCGGCCAACTCGACGAGATGGCGCTGCCGGCCTGCCATTGCCTGTTCCAGTTCTACGTCGCCGACGGCAAGCTCTCCTGCCAGCTCTACCAGCGCTCCGCCGACGTCTTTCTCGGCGTGCCGTTCAACATCGCATCCTACGCCCTGCTGACAATGATGGTCGCCCAGGTGACCGGCCTGAAGCCCGGCGACTTCGTCCACACACTTGGCGATACGCATATCTACTCGGATCACTTCGAGCAGGCGAAGCTGCAGCTGACCCGTACTCCGAAGGTGCTGCCCACCATGCGCATCAATCCTGCGGTAAAGGACATTTTCTCCTTCCGCTTCGAGGATTTTGCGCTCGAAGGATATGAAGCCGATCCGCATATCAAGGCGGCGGTGGCGGTGTGAGCAAGCCCCGTCTCGTCATCATCGCCGCCGTCTCGCGGAACGGCGTCATCGGCCGCGATGGCGACATGCCCTGGAGACTTTCGACCGATCTGAAGCGCTTCAAGGCGCTGACTTTGGGCAAGCCGGTTATCGTCGGGCGCAAGACCTTCGACAGTTTCGGCGGCAGGCCTCTCCCTGGCCGGCCGCATGTGGTCGTCACGCGCAATCCGGACTTCCACTACGAGGGCGTCGATGTGGCCGCATCCCTCGACGAGGCACTGAAGATTGCCGGCCGCAGGGCCGAGGAGGCCGGAGCCGACGAGATTTACGTGCTCGGCGGCGGCGAGATTTATGCCCAGGCGATCAAGATCGCAGACATGCTGTGCGTTACTCATGTCGAAACCGACATTTCGGACGGCGATACGTTCTTTCCGGCCATCGATCCGGCGGTGTTCGAGACGATCGAGGAGATAGCGATTCCGGTGGGCGAGAAGGACAGTTATCCGACCCGTTTCGCCACTTATGCCCGCCGAACCGCGGCAAACTGAAACATTTCGTTACCGTTGAACGGGAAGTTATTGAACCTGCGTTGAAAGCAGGTCGGCGCATCCCTATAACGGGGCAATAGCCAGACGGCTGCCGCACGGCAGGGTCGCGGTTTGGGAGCGAATACGAACAAAGAGGTTTTGATGCCCTGGAGCAATCAGAATGGTGGCGGCGGCGGTCCTTGGGGCGGCGGCGGCGGTAATAATCAAGGGCCCTGGGGACAGGGACCGAACCGCCCACGCGGCGGCGGGGGCAGCGGTG
Source organism: Neorhizobium sp. T25_13 (assembly GCF_002968675.1). NCBI lineage: Bacteria > Pseudomonadati > Pseudomonadota > Alphaproteobacteria > Hyphomicrobiales > Rhizobiaceae > Neorhizobium > Neorhizobium sp. T25_13. The sequence continues at coordinate 160,859 of NZ_PVBI01000004.1, read as the reverse complement.
GTCCGCCCGACCTCGAAGACATCATAAGGCGCAGTCAGGATCGGCTGCGCAGCGTAATGCCCGGCGGTTTCAACGGCGGCGCCTTCGCGATCGTTCTCATCGTGCTCATTGCTTTCCTCGCCTTCCAGTCCGTCTACACGGTCCAGCCGGACGAGCGCGGGGTCGAACTGCGTTTCGGCCGCCCGAAGGACGAAATCTCCATGCCGGGCCTGCATTTCCATTTCTGGCCATTCGAATCCGTCGAGATCGTCAAGGTCACCGAACAGCAGCAGAATATCGGCGCGGCTCGGGGATCGAGCTCCAATGCCGGCTGGATGCTGACCGGCGACCAGAACATCGTCAACGTGCAGTTCTCGGTCCTGTTCACCGTCACCGATCCGAAGGCCTATCTGTTCAACCTCGAAGGCCCGGCCTCGACGTTGCAGCAGGTTTCCGAAAGCGCCATGCGCGAGGTCGTCGGCCGCCGCCCGGCGCAGGACATTTTCCGCGACAACCGTGAAGGCATCTCGACCGAAGTGCGCAACATCATCCAAGGCACGATGGATACCTACGCCTCCGGCCTTTCCATCAACGCCGTACCGATCGAGGATGCGGCGCCGCCGCGTGAAGTGGCCGACGCCTTCGAAGAAGTGCAGCGTGCCGAACAGGACGAGGATCGTTTCGTCGAAGAGGCGAACCAGTACGCCAACCAGAAGCTCGGTCAGGCCCGCGGTCAGGCAGCCCAGGTCCGCGAAGAGGCATCCGCCTACAAGGACAAGGTCGTCAACGAGGCGCAGGGCGAGGCGCAGCGCTTCGTCTCGATCTACAACGAATATGCCAACGCGCCTGAAGTGACGCGCCGGCGCATCTTCCTCGAAACCATGGAAACGGTGCTGAAGAACTCCCGCAAGATCATTCTGGACAGCAAGGACGGCGTGGTTCCCTATCTGCCGCTCAACGAGATGATGAAGCAGCCGACGCAGGGAGGCACCCGATGAACTCCAATCGACTCCCCGCAATCCTGATCGGCCTCGCGGTCCTTCTCATGCTCATCTATTCGTCGGTCTTCGTGGTCAACGAACGCGAACAGGCGATCGTCGTCCGCTTCGGCGAAATCCAGGACGTCAAGCGCGAGCCGGGCATCTACTTCAAGCTGCCCTTCGCATTCATGGACGCCGATCGCGTCCAGTATGTCGAGGACCGGGCATTGCGCTTCGATCTCGACAATATCCGCGTCCAGGTGCGCGGCGGTGCCTTCTATGAAGTCGACGCTTTTGTCGTCTACTCGATCACCGGCCCGCGCCTTTTCCGGGAAACGGTGTCGGGCGACCGCGAATCGGCCGAATCGCGCCTTCGCACCCGCCTCGATGCGGCCTTGCGCCGGGTCTACGGTCTGCGCAATTTCGACGCGGCGCTTTCCAATGAGCGTTCTTCGATGATGCAGGAGGTTCGCGCCGACCTGAGTGCTGCGGCGGAAACCCTCGGGCTCGCGATCCGCGACGTTCGTATCCGCCGCACCGACCTCACCCAGGAAGTGTCGCAGCAGACCTTCCAGCGCATGAAGGCGGAACGTCTTGCAGAAGCTGAACTGATCCGCGCTCGTGGTAATGAGCAGGGCCAGCGCCGGCGGGCGATCGCCGACCGCCAGGTTGTCGAATTCGTCTCCGAAGCACAGAGGGATTCGGAAATCATGCGCGGTCAGGGCGATGCCGAACGCAACAAGATCTTCGGCGAGGCCTTCCAGCGCGATCCGGCCTTCTTCGAGTTCTACCGCACCATGCGGGCCTATGTGGCTGCACTTGCCGACAACGGCACGACCTTGGTGCTGTCGCCGGATTCGGAGTTTTTCCGGTTCTTCAACTCGTCCGCAGGTCAGGCACTTGCGCCGATCCAGCCTCCGGCTCGACCGGCACCGCCTGCCGCGCCCGCAGCGCCGGCGAACTGATCTGGCAAGTTTGGGGCGGCGCAAAGCCGCCCCTTTCATGACAAGACCATCCACAGGCGTGACGGGTAGAGGGCGCAGTCCTCACGAAAAGGTAATTTCCACAGTCGTCATTCCGCCTTATGCTCTGCCGAAACTCCGCCCGATTCAAAGGTTCCTATAGCCTGCCCGGGTGGAGACCGCTCTTCCGGGGTGATGCGGACAACCCAACAGCGAGGACGCCAGATGGCCCATTCGGTTCGATCGACCTTCAAGCGCACCGTCACGCTTGCGGCAACTTTTGCCCTGCTGGCGGCACCCTTGCAGGCGATTGCCCAGACACCGGTCCCTGCCGCCCCGGGGCAGAACGCCAATCCGCCGGCCGGTTCTCCGGGCGTCATGCTGCCGGCTCCGCCGACCCCGTCTCCGACCATCAATCCGCCCCCGGCTCCGGGGCCGATGGCAGGCGGCGGCCCAGGTTCGATCGCCGATCTTGCCGAGGGCCTGCTCGATGCCGTCGTCAACATCTCCACCTCCCAGAGCGTCAAGGACCAGGGAGCCGGCCCGCAGCCTCAGATCCAGGAAGGCTCGCCATTCCAGGAGTTTTTCGAGGACTTCTTCGATGGCCAGGGCAGCCAGAACGGAAATCAGAAGGTTTCTTCGCTCGGCTCCGGCTTCGTGATCGATCCCTCCGGCTACGTCGTCACCAACAACCACGTCATCGAAGGCGCCGACGACATCGAGGTGATTTTCCCGAACGGCTCGAAGCTCAAGGCCAAGCTGGTCGGCACCGACACCAAGACCGACCTGTCGGTCCTGAAGGTCGAGCCCAAGGCGCCGCTTAAGGCCGTGCGCTTCGGTGATTCCCGCCGCATGCGGATCGGCGACTGGGTGATGGCGATCGGCAATCCCTTCGGCCTCGGCGGATCCGTGACACTGGGCATCATTTCGGCCCGCGGCCGCAACATCAATGCCGGTCCCTACGACAACTTCATCCAGACGGATGCGGCGATCAACAAGGGCAATTCCGGCGGGCCGCTGTTCAACATGCGCGGCGAGGTGATCGGCATCAATACCGCGATCATTTCACCGTCCGGCGGTTCGATCGGCATCGGTTTCGCCGTGCCGACGGAACTCGCCGAAAATGTCGTGCACCAGCTGACCGAATTCGGCGAGACGCGCCGCGGCTGGCTCGGTGTGCGCATTCAGCCGGTTACCGACGACGTGGCGGCAAGCCTCGGCCTCGACCGGGCGCGCGGCGCGCTGGTATCCGGCGTGGTCAATGGCGGGCCGATCAAGAATGGCGAGATCAAGGCCGGCGACGTGGTCCTCACCTTCGACGGCCAGTCCGTCAACGAGATGCGCGACCTGCCGCGCATCGTTGCGGAAAGCCCGGTCAACAAGGAAGTCGACGTGGTGATCCTGCGCGACGGCAAGCAGCAGACCGTCAAGGTGACGCTCGGCCGCCTGGAGGATAGCGCCGATCCGGAGGAGGAAGACGACCAGCCGGCCCTGCCGGAAGGCCAGGGCGAGAACAAGACGCCGGACAACAAAACGCCCGGAGACCAGAAGGGCGAACTCAGCCAGGACCCGGCGGCAGCCTTCGGCATGACGCTCGCCGTGCTCGACGAGGAACGCCGCAAGAGTTTCAGCATTGTCGAAAGCGTCGAAGGGGTGCTGATCACCGCCGTTGCGCCGAATTCGCCGGCAGCCCAGAAGGGGTTGAAGGTCGGCGAGGTCGTGGTCGAGGTGGCGCAGGATTTCGTCGAAAGCCCGGCCGACGTCGTCAAGCGGATCTCGGTCCTGAAGTCCGAGGGCCGGCGCAACGCGCATGTGATGGTCTCGGATCCTTCCGGAAACCTGCGCTTCGTGGCGCTGCCGCTGGAATAAGCCCAGGGCGAGGCGGTCAGTGGGTGCGCCCCGCGGCCGCCCTCTGGCGCTGCCACTCATCGCGGGTGATCGCATAGACCACATGCGGTTTCAGATGCGGATGCGTATCCGGCACCCGCGGATGGTCGAAATCCATGCCGGTGATGCGGTGCAGGCCGAGCCGCTTCATGACGGCGGTCGATCGCCTGTTTTCGCCGACTGCGAAGGAGACGACTGCATCGAGGTGCTTTTCGCCGAAGGCGAAGTCGAGCAGCGCGCGGGCTGCCTCCGTGACATAACCGTTGCCCCAGAATCGGGTCGCCAGCCGCCAGCCGATCTCCACCGTCTCGACCGGAAATATATCCGGCATGTTGGCGAGCGACAGGCCGCAGAAACCTATGGGCTCCTGCGTTTCCTTCAGTTCCAGCGCGTAAAAGCCGAGCCCGGTTTCGGTGATCGCATCGTTGAGCTTTGCAAGAAAGGTGTCGGCCTCCTCGTGGGTGCGCCGGAACGGGAAAAATTCCATCACCTTCGGATCGGAATTGATCTCGCGAAAGAGGTCGCGGTCGCTGTCGATCCAGCTTCTGAGGCGCAGGCGTTCGGTTTCGAGGATGATCATGGGACGATGCACGGTCAGCCTGCTCTATGATGCTCTGGAAGAGGATTTCGGCTTCTGGAAGCTGATGCGGAGTTTCGTGCCGGTCGCATCGGCGAATCTTTGCAGGGTGCGGGTCGAGGGCATGGAACGACCACTCTCCAGCCGGGCGATGGCGGCCTGAGTCGTGCCCATGGCCTTGGCGACGTCTTCCTGCGTCATGGAGGCCTGGGCGCGTGCCTTGATCAGGGCCTCCGCGAGGGCAAACTCCTCTTCGAGGGCATCATAGGCCGCGACGAATTCGGGGTCCTTGCGCCACTCTTCAAAGGCATCTCGGGCAAGCAGGCTATTTCGTTTCGTCATTTGACCTCCTTCGCTTTCTTCAGCGCGAATTCGATGTCGCGACGCGGCGTTTTCTGAGTTTTCTTTCGAAAAACGTGCACGACAACGACGCGTCTTTCTTTCACCGTAATATAGGCGGCACGGGCAATGCCATCGCGCCCCGTTAGGCGCATTTCCCAAACGGGGCCTTCGAGATGCTTCACATATGGCGCGCGCATCCCGGCAAGGCCATGGTCTTCGATCAGGTGAGAGATGCGCTCGAAGACCGCACGCATGTCCAAGGGAAGGGAATAGAGCTTTTCCCTTACTTCAGCATCGAGAAACTCAATCGTCCAAGGCATAAAATATACCATTTTTGCAATGATCTTCAATGCAAATAATGCGATGTATATTTCAATCAGTCAATCGCAAGGGTTGCAATCAGGCCGTCACGAAATCCGTCTTGCGATAACCCTGGATATAGAGGAGGGCGGTCAGATCGCCGTGGTCGATGCGCATCCTGGCCTGGGCGGCAACGGTGGGCTTGGCGTGCAGCGCGACGCCGGAGCCGGCGATGTCGAGCATGCCGAGATCGTTAGCGCCGTCGCCGACGGCGATCGTGTCTTCCGGGGAGATGCCGAGCTTTTCCGCGATGGCAAGCAGCGCGTCCACCTTGGCCTGTTTGCCGAGGATGGGTTCGACGACCTCGCCGGTGAGGATGCCATCGTTTTCGAGGAGGATGTTGGCGCGGTTTTCGTCGAAGCCGAGGGTCGCGGCGATGCGGCTGGTGAAGACGGTAAAGCCGCCCGACACGAGCGCGGCGTAATGACCTTTGGCCTTCATGGTGGCGATCAATTCCGGCCCACCTGAGGTCAGCGTAATGCGCTTGGCGATGACGTCGTCGACGACCGTGATCGGCAGGCCTTTCAGAAGCGCGACACGTTCGCGAAGCGCGGGTTCGAAGGCGATCTCGCCGTTCATGGCGCGGGCCGTGATCGTCGCGACCTTGTCCTTCAGTCCCACGACATCAGCGAGCTCGTCGATGCATTCCTGGCCGATCATGGTCGAATCCATGTCGGCGATCAGGAATTTCTTGCGCCGCGTATCCGCGTCCTGGATGACGAGATCGATCGGGACGCTGCTGATAACAACCCTCAGATCGGCCTCGGCTGCCCCGATATCGCAGCCGTCGCGCAGCGCGATATCGCAGGCGATCCCATCCGCCAGCCAGTAGAGGCCGGAGGCTTTCACCGCCTCCGCCGCTTGTTCTCCGAGCTGTTGCGTGAGAACGGGGTTTGACGGATGGGCAATGAGCGTGGCAACGAAAGCCATATGAGCGACCTTATCGACAATTTTGATGCGATCCTGATAACCGGGCCGACGGCCAGCGGCAAGTCGGCGCTTGCATTGCGCCTGGCGCGCGAGAAAAACGGCGTTGTCATAAACGCCGACAGCATGCAGGTCTACGACACGCTGCGGGTCCTGACGGCGCGACCGGCCGAGGACGAGATGGAGGGAGTACCGCACCTTCTCTACGGGCATGTGCCGGCAACGAGAGCTTATTCCACCGGCGAGTGGCTGCGCGACGTGACGGCGCTTCTGCCGGAGCTGGCGCGCGAGGGCCGGCTGCCGGTCTTCGTCGGCGGCACGGGGCTTTATTTCAAGGCGCTGACCGGTGGCCTCTCCGATATGCCGGAAATCTCGCAGGATACTCGCTGTGAGGTGCGCCTGCGTCTCAAGGAGGAAGGACCGGAAGCGCTGCATGCGGAGCTTTCGGCACGCGATGCGACGGTAGCGGCGAGCCTCGAGCCGAAGGACGGGCAGCGGATCGTCAGAGCGCTGGAGGTTCTGGCCGAGACCGGCCGCTCTATCGCCGAGTTTCAGGGCAGGCAGGGGCCGGTGGTGATCGATCCGTCGAGGGCGAAGAAGCTTGTCGTCCTGCCGGACAGAAAGCTCCTGCACGAACGGATCGACCGCCGTTTCGCGACGATGCTGGAGACCGGGGCCGTGGATGAGGTGAGGGCGCTGCTGGCGCTCGATCCTGCACCCGACCTGCCTGTCATGAAGGCGATCGGCGTTGTCCAGGTCGCCGAGATGCTGGAAGGCCGCATGAGCCGGGAAGAGGTTATCGAACGCGGCTCGGCATTGACCCGCCAATATGCCAAGCGCCAGATGACCTGGTTTCGCAACCAGATGGACGAGAGTTGGGAGCGTCTGGCCTGAGGCCGGCTCAATCCTTGTCGTAGAGGCTGCTCAGTGGTTTCTTCAGCAGGCTTTCGCGCAGCGATCCTTCGCGCCGGAGCAGCGGGTTCGGGCGTGGGGCGCCTTCGGGCGCCGGCGGACGCTGGAATGTCGGAGGCGCGGGCTGGTGGGGCGCCGGCTCAGGCGGACGGTCGCGGCGCAGTTCTGCGAAACGGTCGGGGCGAGGTGCCGAGGGTTGTTCAGGTACCACCGCGCGCGGCAGCATTTCCGGCCGATAGGGTTCCAACAGCGGGTTGCCAGCCATGGGCGGTGTCGGGTTGATCGTCACATGGCCGGTCGAGCGGATCTCCCGGTTCCAGCGATCGAGTTCGGCATCACCTGCCGGCGGGAAATCATCGTCCGTGTCCTCCTCGGCCCCGGAAGCGCCTTCCGCGAAAGGCGCCGTCGCCGTCGAGTAGCTTTGCTGGAAGGCGGAAATATCGGGGCCGCTGACGGCGCGCATACGGGCGATCACGGTGCGCAGATCGACCGTATCCGGCGTATCCTCCGTGCCTTTGTCGGCGACGCCATTGGCCTTGGGCAGGTATTTTTCCTCGACGCGGGCAAAACGCATGCGCATCGGCACGGAAATCGCCTCGCCGAAGGCGATCGCCTCGCCATTGCCGATCGACGACAGAAAGCTGGTCGTCGAGATCGACGAATTCGGGATTGCCGACTTGATGATTTCCTGGTCGCGGTCGTTTGACAGCCGCATCGCGAACACCGTCGAACACTGCGACAGGATGGTCTGGTCGAGTTCGCCGGGGCGCTGAGTGATGACCCCGAGCGAGACGCCGTATTTGCGGCCCTCCTTGGCGATCCGCGAGATGGCCTGCCTTGTCGGGAAGAAACCGAGCTCGCGGTCGGCCGGCACGTAACGGTGTGCTTCCTCGCAGACGACGAGCATGTGGATGGCGCCATTGCTCCAGAGCGCCAGTTCAAACGCCATGCGGCAGAGGACCGAGGCGATGGAATTGACGACTTCAGAGGGAATGCCGGCGAGCTGGAAGGTCGAGATCGGCCGGTCGTCGCCGGGAATGCGGAAGATATAGGCGATCGTCTCCATGATCGTGTCGTTGATCGTATTGTTGGAGAACATGAAATGGTAGCGCGGGTCGTTGATCGCCGACAGGATGCGCATCTTGAGCGACCGCAGGAAGGGCTTTTCGCCGCGGCCTTCCAGGCGGCCGATACGTTCGTCGATCAGCGCCAGCAGGTCCGCCATGCGGTAGGGGACCGGCGTATCGGCGGTGACCGAGCTTTTTTCCGTCGAACGGCGCATCAGCGAGGTTTCGTTGCCGCGGAAGGCGCGTTTCGCCTCCGGGATCAGGTCGCGCAGGATGTCGAGTTCTTCCGCCACGGCCGGGCGGCCGCGGAAAACCACTTCTGAAAACTCTTCGAGCCGCATCAGCCAGAAGGGCAGGTCGAGCGTCTCGGTATCGATGACGACCGCGTGCTCGGGGAAGGCTGCGGCAAATTCGTTGTGCGGATCGAGAATGAGGACGCGCAGCTTCGGGTCGGTCTCGATCGCTTTGTGGAGGAGCAGGGAGACGGCGGTCGATTTGCCGACGCCAGTCGAGCCGACGATGGCGAAATGTTTCGACAGCATCGACGGGATATGGATCGTCGCGTCGATCGTGTCGTCCTGTGTCAGCTTGCCGACCACGCAGGTTTCGTTCTTGCCGGTATCATAAATGCGGGAAAGGTCGGCGGCACGAATCCGGTGCGCGACGGCGCCGAGATAGGGATAACAGGAAATGCCGCCGGTGAATTCGTCGCGGCCATTGAGCCCCTTGCGCACCTCGCCGAGCAGTTCGGCCTCGATGTGAAAGCCGGTGTTGCCGTTTTCGCTCCATTCCCTGCCACCGGTCTGCATTGCATAGGCAAGCGCCACGACACGGTTCTCGCCGACGCTGATGGAGATCAGCCGGCCGACAGACCACAGTTCGGTAAGATCGGTCTCGCCGTGTTCGGCAACGGCGGAAATGGTGGCGTGCGAGCCTGTGCAGGCGACGACGCGGCCAAGCATGCGGTTGCCCGGCTTCTGGATGTCGCGACGATCCTGCTCCCCTACAGATGCGGAACGTTGCAGATCGTTGTTCAACAAACTCTGGCCCCTATCATTGGGGGTGGCGGAACGGGTCACGGTTCGTCCGTCGGGTCGCTACCCTCCAAACAGGGGGACTATATTGTGCCGGCCTTAACAACTCGTGTAGGAAAGCGCGCGGCCGAATGCGTGGAAACGGAGCAGCAAAATCAGGCCGATGAGGATTTTTGGTGCAGGCCCACGTTGACGAACGACATTTATCTGGCTAACACTTCGCGCCATGAAGATCTCGATCGCTCTTATTGTGGTGGGAACGCGCATGGGCAGGACGGTGTAACCGTCCGGCGACAGCCACCCATGCGCGGAAAGACAGGCTCCTCCAAGGGGCCTTTTTTTATGCCTTCAATCCGGCTCGGAGGAGCCGCCGGTAAAAATCCAGCAGCGAATGGACCAAGACAATGACGGATACGAACAACCAGGGGTCGGGCAACCAGATGCCAGATATTCAGATGCCAGATAACCGGATGACGGGTGCGGAGATCGTCCTGAAGGCTCTGAAGGACAATGGCGTCGAGCATATCTTCGGATATCCGGGCGGCGCCGTCCTGCCGATCTATGACGAGATCTTCCAGCAGGACGACATTCAGCACATTCTGGTGCGCCACGAGCAGGGCGCCGGCCATGCGGCCGAAGGTTATGCCCGCTCCACCGGCAAGGCCGGGGTCATGCTGGTGACGTCCGGTCCAGGCGCCACCAATGCCGTCACCCCGCTCCAGGATGCGCTGATGGATTCGGTGCCGCTGGTCTGCCTGTCGGGCCAGGTCCCGACGACGCTGATCGGCTCGGACGCCTTCCAGGAGTGCGACACCGTCGGCATCACCCGGCCCTGCACCAAGCACAACTGGCTGGTCAAGGACGTCAACGAACTGGCCGGCATCATCCACGAGGCCTTCCGCATCGCCCAGACGGGGCGGCCGGGTCCGGTTGTCGTCGACATCCCGAAGGACATCCAGTTCGCGACCGGCACCTATACGCCGAAGCCGGAGATCGCCCAGAACACCAGCTATCAGCCGCGCACCCAGGGCGACATCAACGCCATTCAGGCGGCTATCGAGCTGATGGCCTCGGCGCGCCAGCCGATCCTCTACACCGGCGGCGGCGTCGTCAATTCTGGCCCGCACGCCTCGCGCCTGCTGCGCGAGCTGGTCGAGCTCAGCGATTTCCCGATCACTTCGACGCTGATGGGCCTCGGCACCTATCCGGCCTCGGGCAAGAACTGGCTCGGCATGCTCGGCATGCACGGTTCCTACGAGGCGAACATGGCGATGCACGACTGCGACGTCATGGTCTGCATCGGCGCCCGTTTCGACGACCGCATTACCGGCCGCCTCAACGCGTTCTCACCGAATTCGCGCAAGGTCCATATCGATATCGACCCATCCTCGATCAACAAGAACGTGCATGTCGACATCCCGATCCTCGGTGACGTCGGCAGCGTTCTCGAAGACATGGTCCGCCTGTGGCGTGCGCTGCCGAAAAAACCGGCCAAGGCGCAGACCGAGGAATGGTGGAGCCAGATCAACCGCTGGCGGGCTCGCAAGAGTTTTTCCTACAAGCATTCCAACGATGTCATCATGCCGCAATATGCGCTGCAGCGCCTTTTCGAGGCGACCAGGGGGCATGACACCTATATCACGACGGAAGTCGGCCAGCACCAGATGTGGGCGGCGCAGTTCCTCGAATTTGAGGAGCCGAACCGCTGGATGACCTCGGGTGGCCTCGGCACCATGGGCTACGGCCTGCCGGCGGCGATCGGCGTTCAGGTGGCGCATCCGGACGCCCTCGTCATCGACGTCGCCGGTGACGCCTCGATCCAGATGTGCATCCAGGAAATGTCCTGCGCCATCCAGCATAACCTGCCGGTCAAGATCTTCATCCTGAACAACCAGTATATGGGCATGGTCCGCCAGTGGCAGCAGCTGCTGCACGGCAACCGTCTGTCGAATTCCTATACGGAAGCGATGCCGGACTTCGTCAAGCTTGCGGAAGCCTATGGCGCCGTCGGCATCTACTGCGACGATCCGAAGGAACTCGACGACAAGATCGAGGAGATGATCGCGGTCAAGAAGCCGGTGATCTTCGATTGCCGCGTCGCCAATCTCGCCAACTGCTTCCCGATGATCCCCTCGGGCAAGGCGCACAACGAGATGCTGCTGCCGGACGAAGCCACCGACGAAGCGGTTGCCAATGCCATCGATGCCAAGGGTCGCCAGCTCGTCTGAGACGGGCGGCACATCCTTCAACAAAATTCTGAGGAAATGGACCCAAGACCATGAATGCGCATCAGCAACCGACCGGATCCGCCTATTTCATCGCACCTGAGACGGCGAAAGCCGAAAGCCACACGCTTTCGGTTCTCGTCGCCAACGAACCCGGCGTGCTCGCACGGGTGATCGGCCTGTTTTCCGGCCGCGGCTACAATATCGAGAGCCTGACGGTTTCGGAAACGGAACACGAAGCTCACCTATCCCGCATTACCATCGTGACGCGCGGCACGCCGACGGTGCTCGAACAGATCAAGGCGCAGCTCGAACGCATCGTCCCGGTGCACCGGGTTGTCGACCTGACTGTTCGCGCCCACGCACTCGGCCAGGAACGGCCGATCGAGCGCGAGGTGGCGCTGGTCAAGGTCGTCGGCCAAGGTGACCGCCGCGCCGAGACGCTGCGGCTCGCGGATGCCTTCCATGCCAAGGTCGTCGATGCGACGGTCGAGCATTTCATCCTGGAGATCACCGGGAAATCCTCGAAGATCGATCAGTTTGTGGCGATCATGAAGCCGCTCGGCCTGGTGGAGGTCTGCCGCACCGGGATCGCGGCGATGAACCGCGGCCCGCAGGGGATGTAACGGGTCGGGCGGAGATCGATGTTTGGCGGGCGTTCGACGCGCTGATGGCGAAGCGTCGCACGCTCGATTTCCGCTAGATCATCTCCAATGGCGCCTTGCGCGATGGTGGCGGGAAGGCGGCGTCGAGGGCTGTCCAGTCCGCCTCGCTGAGATCCAGATCGACCGCCTCGGCATTTTCCGCGACGCGGTCCGGATTGGCGGATTTCGGGATGGCGATGACGCCATCGCGTTCCAGCAGGAAGGCGAGCGCCACCTGCGCCGGCGTCGCCTGATAGGCCTTGGCAATGCGGATCAGTTCGCCGCTTCTGGCAAGCCGGCCCTGTTCGATCGGTGAATAGGCCATGACCGGGATGCCGCGCTGCTGGCACCAGGGCAGAAGATCGTATTCGATGCCGCGGCGGGAGAGATTGTAGAGGACCTGGTTGGCGGCGCAGTTTCCGCCATCCGGCACCTCCATCAGTTCCTGCATGTCGTCGAGATCGAAATTGGAGACGCCCCAGGCGCCGATCTTGCCGGCCCGGCGCAGTTCCTCGAAGCCGGCGACGGTTTCGGTCAGCGGATGTTCGCCGCGCCAATGCAGGAGATAGAGGTCGAGGCGGTCGGTCTTCAGCCGGTCCAGGCTGCGTTCGCAGGCCTCTACGACACCCTTTCGGCTGGCATTCCAGGGATAGACCTTGCTGACCAGAAACACCTGCTCTCGGCGGCCGGCGATCGCATGGGCGGTGATTTTTTCGGCCCCGCCCTCGCCATACATTTCCGCCGTGTCGATCAGCGTCAGGCCGAGATCCAGGCCGCGCTTCAGGCTCTCGATCTCCAGCGCGGCCTTGCGGCTGTCCTCGCCCATCTGCCAGGTGCCGAGGCCGAGAGCCGGAACCGAAATGCCGGAGGGCAAGGTGACTGTCGGAATGTCGGGCATCTGGGACCTCGGTCTGTCGCTTCTGGAGACGTATATCCTACTCAGATATGGCTTCGATTGAAGCTGCCAAGTTCCGCTTGAAGATCTTCTCCAACGATCCTATCACCGGGAGGCGGGCCATCCGCGAAACGAGATGGTCGAGACAACCGGGGCGGATTGGCGTTAGGAGAAAATATGTCGCTGGAAACCTTTCTGGCCCTCGTCCTGTTCGCCTTCACCACCTCGATCACGCCGGGGCCGAACAACATGATGCTGTTCGCGTCGGGCGTGAACTTCGGCTTTGCGCGGACAATTCCCCATATGCTCGGCATCGGTGCCGGCTTTCTGTCGCTGCTGATCGCGGTCGGTCTCGGCCTCGGCGCACTGCTGCATTCGGTGCCGGTCGTCTATACGGCCCTGAAATTCGCCGGCGGCGCCTATCTGCTCTGGGTCGCCTGGAAGATCGGCACGTCGCGCAGCCTGTCGGACGGCAAGACCGGTGCGCAGCCGATGACGTTTATCGGCGCGGCGGCCTTCCAATGGGTCAATCCGAAGGCTTGGGTCATGGCGGTCACCGCCATGGCGACCTATACGAACCCGGAGTATTATCTACCGACCGTGATGCTCGTGGGGCTGGCGTTCGCCGCGGTCAACGTGCCGAGCGTTTCGACCTGGGCCGGCTTCGGTTCGGCGCTGCGCGAATGGCTGTCGGTGCCGGCGCGGCTGAAATGGTTCAACATCACCATGGCGCTCTTGCTTGTCGCAAGCCTCTGGCCGATGTTGAAATGAGGGAGACAAGCATGTCTACAGATCATCACCACGATCACCATCACGACCACGACCACGATCACGACAACCGCTACAGCGACATGCAGGCGCGCGTAAAAGCGCTCGAAACGGTGCTGACCGACAAGGGGCTGATCGATCCGAAGGCGATCGATGCGATCGTCGAGACCTATGAGACGAAGATCGGCCCGCGCAACGGCGCCCGGGTGGTCGCCAAGGCCTGGAGCGACGCCGATTTTGCCGAATGGCTGAGAACCGATGCGACCGCGGCGATCGCAAGCCTTGGGTTTACCGGCCGGCAGGGTGAGCATATGCGGGCGGTTTTCAACACGCCGGACACCCATAACCTCGTCGTCTGCACGCTCTGCTCCTGTTACCCGTGGGCGGTACTCGGGCTGCCGCCGGTCTGGTACAAGGCGCCAGCCTATCGCTCGCGCGCCGTCATCGACCCGCGCGGCGTGCTTGCCGAGTTCGGCCTGGTCCTGCCGGAGGCCAAGAAAATCCGCGTCTGGGATTCGACCGCCGAACTGCGCTATCTGGTGATCCCCGAAAGGCCCGAAGGCACAGAAGGTCTCGGCGAGGAGGCGCTTGCCGACCTCGTCAGCCGCGACGCGATGATCGGCACGGCGATTGCGGGGCCGCGGCCATGAACGGGCCACATGATCTCGGCGGGCAGATGGGTTTCGGGCCGGTGGCGCCGGAAAAGGACGAGCCGTATTTCCATGCCGAGTGGGAAAAGCGAGCGCTGGGACTGACGCTGTCCGGCGGCGCTCTCGGTGGCTGGACGATCGACGAAAGCCGGCATGCGCGCGAAAATATTCCGCCGGCGGCGTATCTGGGCGCGAGTTATTACGAGATCTGGATACGGGCGCTGGAAGTGCTGCTCGAACGCCATGGTTTTGCGGCGCGGGCGGAAATCGATGCGGGTCGCAAGCAGATGGAGCCGGCGACGCCAAAACGCATCCTGAAGGCGGAGATGGTGGCGGGCGTGCTTGCCAAGGGCGGACCGTGCGACCGGCCCGTCGAGACGGAACCGCAGTTCCAACCGGGCGACCGGGTGCGGACCCGCAATTTCAATCCGGAGACACATACGCGGCTGCCGCGTTATGCCCGCGCCAAGACCGGTGTCGTCGAGGCCGTGCAGGGCTCCTTTGTGTTTCCCGACGACAATGCGCATGGCAAGGGCGAGAACCCGCAATGGGTCTATACGATCGTGTTCGACGGGCCAGAAATCTGGGGCGAGGGCGCCGACCCGACGCTGACGGTCTCGATCGATGCCTGGGAGAGTTATCTTGAGCGCATGTGAGGTCCCCTCGGCATTGGTGCAGTCACCCGGATTGCCGAAGTCACCGGAGGGTGATCCGGTGTTTCCGGAGCCCTGGGCGGCGGAAGCCTTCGCGATGACCGTGCATCTGCACGAGCGCGGCCTGTTCAGCTGGGGCGAATGGGCCGAAGCGCTTTCAGGCGAGGTCCACACGCCTGGCCGGGCCGATGACGGCAGCGATTATTTCGACTGCTGGGTGGCGGCTCTCTCCGGCCTGCTGGTCGGCAAGGGTATTGCCGACGGCGAGACGATCCTCAAGCTTCAACAGAGCTGGCAGCGGGCAGCGGAGGCGACGCCGCATGGCCGGCCGATCGAGTTGGCCAACGATCCGCTGCGCTGAAGATCAGCTCGGAAATTGGCGGTAACATTCCTCGGCGACCCGGCGCAGCATGTCGCGGGAGATTTCGCCGGTGACGGCATATCCGAGTTCGCCGTCGATCCAGTAGAAGGTCTCGACGGTGCTGGCGGAGGCGAACCGAAAACTGGTCGTGCGGTTTTCCTTGTTGCGGCCGACGAGCACGGTCAGGCGCTGGCCCGTCTGGTCCTCGTACATGAACAGCGCGCCGGGCTTGCCGCCGACCGGCAGGAGGCGGCCGCCGACCAGCTTAAAACCTTGTCCCTGCAGGTTCGGCACCTTGAGATTGGCGATCGACAGCCGCTTGCCAAGCCAGTTGGCGAGATGCGTCTCCTCGTTGGCGAAGACTTCGACCGGATGGCGCACCTCGCTTGCATAAACGAGAAAGGCGTTGCGAGCCTCGCGCGGCAGGACTTCGGTAGCGGCAAGCTGGATATCCGCGCGTTCCAACAGCAGCGCGCCATAATGGCCTCCGAGCGCGCCGGCCGCGAAGATCACGACCGCGGCGGCTGCCAGCGCGAAGCGGCGGGACGGCCGGGTGCTGGTGCGCGCCAGACCGCCCGTGAGAAGCTGGATATCGGTGGGTTTCGATCTTTCATGACCGGCGAAGGCGGCGCGCAACTCGTCGTTCTGCTCCTGCCAGTCGGCCACCATCTGTGCGGCGTCTGGGTTTTCGGCCAGAAAATCCTGCACGCGAGCGCGGTCGGCCTCGTCCAGGAAGCCGTCGGCATAGGCGTGCAGTTCCGCTTCGGTTACGGATCTGGCTTCGGTCATCGTGGTCTCCGCAATGGTATGACGTTTTCCTCCCGCATTTTTTCCCGCAAGGCCTGGCGCGCCCGAGACAGGCGCGACATCACCGTGCCGACTGGAATCTCCAGCATCTCGGCGACTTCCTGATAGGCGTAACCTTCGACGACGACCAGCATCAGCACCGCGCGCGCCTCCTTCGGCAGCGTCTCCAGCGCCTGCACGAGCCGGTTCTTTTCCAGAGGATCGTCGGCACCCGTACTTGCAACCAGGCTCTCGGCCTCCTCTATGCCGACGGACGGGCGCCGCGCGATCGACCGCCGCGCGTTGAGGTGAAGATTGGTCATGATCCTGTAGGCCCAGGACTTGAAATTCGCGCCGCGCCATTGGCCGCGGCTGACCAGCGCCTTTTCGACGCAATCCTGCAACAGGTCCTCGCTCTCTGTGTCCGAGCGCGTCAGGCTGCGCGAATAGCGCCTGAGCGAGGGCAGGAGGGCAAGGATCTGCGCCTCGAAGGAAAGCGGCGCGGGAGCCTGTGCCTCACGCGCCGTTCCGGAAGTGGATTGATCAGGGCTTTGCGACATCCCAAACGCCGTTCACGCCGTCACCGGTGGTGTCGCCTTCCTTGGTGTCCTTGACCCAGTAATAGAGCGGCATGCCATCCTTCGCCCACTGCTTGGCCCCGTCCTTGCGGGTCACGATGGAGTATGCACCATCGGCCTTCGCATCGGAAGCGGCCATGACCGGCGGCCAGTTGGTGGCGCACTTGTCGTAGCAGTTGGAAGTACCTGGCTTGTCGTTCTTGAAGGTGTAGAGCGTCATGCCCTTTTCGCCGACGAGGACTTCGCCCTTGGTCGAGGTCTTGACGGTCTTGAACGGGCCGGCGGCAAAGGCCACCGAGGTCAGTGCTGCGAGCGCGAAAGGCACGAGAATGAAGGTTTTCATGGATCGTCTCCCTGGTTGATGGCGGCCTCACGTCGGCCACCGAAGTCAAGACACCGGGCGTGGCGGATTTATTCCGTCGGTGCCAAAGATTTTTCCGAGAAAATTACGCTTAGCTATTGAGCTAAGTATTTTAATTTGATACTTAGCCTGATGGAAAACTATTCAAGCGAACTCGACGGCCTGTTCCAGGCGCTTGCAGATCCGACCCGCCGGGCGGTTCTGTTGCGGCTCGGTGACGGATCGGCCAGCATCAGCGATCTCGCGGAACCGTTTGACATGGCGCTGCCCTCGTTCATGAAACATGTGCGTTTCCTGGAGGAGAGCGGCCTGATCCGCACGCAGAAACAGGGCCGGGTGCGGACATGCACGCTGGAGCGGGCACGGTTCGCGATGCTGGAGAACTGGCTTTCCGAACAGCGGGCGATCTGGGAAGCCCGTACCGACAGGCTGGAGCAATTGGTTCTGGCGAAACAGGAATTCCTTCGGCACGAACAGAAACGGGAGACAGGCAGATGACGCAGACGTTCAATCCGGATCTCGACCTCACCATTTCGCGGTTGATCAAGGCGCCGCGCTCGGCTGTGTGGAATGCCTGGACAGACAAGGCGAGTTTCGAGCAGTGGTGGATCCCGGCGCCGGCGCTCTGCAGGGTCGCGGCGATGGACATTTGCCCGGGCGGCGCTTTCGAGACGCAGATGAGCGAGAACGGCGGCGATTTCGGTCCGCATCTCAGCGCCTGTTTTCTGGCCGCCGACGACCAGGAGAGGATCGTCTTCACCAATGCGCTGACCGGCGGCTGGCGGCCGGCCGAACAGCCGTTCATGACCGCGATCATCACCTTCAAGGATCATCCGCAGGGCACAGAATATCTGGCGCATGTCATGCACAAGAGCCCGGAGGACCGCAAGATGCATGACGAGCTGGGCTTTTTCGACGGTTGGGGCACGGTGATCGAGCAGCTGGCGAAGCTGGTCGAGCGGCAGCACTGAGGGTTCAGAACAGCGGGATATCCGGCTTGGTCAGCATCAGCCAGAAGATGGCGATGACCGCGAAGAAGGCCGGGAAGCCGCAGGCAAACCAGATCCGGTAGAGCCGGTACCATTCTGGCGGCAGCGGCGCGGAGTCTTCGCAGGCGATGCGGGCGATATCGCGCATCCTGATCTGGATCCAGACCACCGGCAGCCAGAACAATCCCGTCACCACGTAGAGAATAAGCGACAAGGCGACCCAGCCATCCGTCAGCGACCAGCCGATGCTCCTTGCCAGCAGGTAGCCGGTGACCGGCTGCAGGACGACGGCGGTGGCCGTGAAGACGGTATCGGCCAGCACGACCGTGCCGGCGGTGTGGGCGATCAGTTTCGAATCTTCCGTCCGCCGGGCGATGACCATGAAAAAGGCGATGCCGGCGCCGGTTCCGAGCAGTACCGTTGCGCCAATCACATGCAGGAGCCTCAACAGGCTTTCGGCGTCCATCAGCGTTCGTCCAGAATGGCGAGGGAGACGAGAGTGAGTGCGATCGACGGCAGGACTTTCACGAGGACCCCCAGCGGATCGAGCCAGAGCTGCGGCGCGAGGAGTGTGCCGCCGGCCAGATAGGCGAGGCTGGTGAGGATCATCCCGAAGATCGCCTTGCGGGCATGGGGGCGGACGAGGACGGCGGACCCGAGCAGGATATCGAGGAGACATGTCGCGACCGTTGTCGCCATGGCAAAGAAACCCGGCACGACGGGCGGAAATTGGGCTGCCGCGGCGCTCAGGTCGAGCAGCGGGATCAGGCCGGACAACAGCCAGAACAGCGACAGCGTCAGAATGATTGCAGGTTTCAGGAGATAGAGCCGCGCGAACCAGAGATCCTGGACGCCGCTCGGATGGGCGGCGAGGGTCTCTGCCGCGTCTGCCAGGACGAGGCCGACCGGTTTCGGCCTCAGGCTCCTGACGCCTTCCGACATCACCGTCATCGCCGTCGAGCGAAGCGGAGAACGCCAGCCGAGTCGTCCGGCGATGTCAGCGGCCCAGGTGACGGGTTTCGCAAGCGCTGCTGGCAATGCAATGGCGGCCGCCGCGGGCAGGCCAAGCCAGGTGCGGTGAAGCTTCACGAGGTCAGACAAGGTCAGGGTCCTGTCGGCGGCGAGATCGAGATCGCTGCCGGCCGGGATAGTGCCGTCGACCGCAAGGGAAACGGCGGCGGCGACGTCGTCGAGCGAGACGGTTTCGATCGGACTTTCCGCATGGATGAGCGGCAGCAGGCCGGGAAGGCTCGCGAGCGATCGGAGAAGCGCCGTGCCGCCATGGGCATTGCGGCCGATGACGAGCGCCGGCCGCAGGATGACGAACGGGAGGCTGCTTGCCGCAAGCGCCTCGTCTGCATGGCGTTTAGTGGCGAGGAAGGGCAGGTCGGCGGCTGCGCCATCCGTGCGGGCGGAGATCTGCACGATACGTCTGCCGCCGAGCGCCCGTGCCGCTTCGTAGAGCGACAGCATCGCCTTTTCCTGGGTGGCCGCAAGATCATCCGAAAGACCGTCCTGTAGCGCGCCGGCACAATTGACGACGACATCCTGGTCCTCGATCAGCGGACCCCAGGCGGCGACAGACAGTTGCGCGAGATCGGCCTCTATCCACTCGGCTGCGGGCCATTTCAGGCGGGCTTTGTCCGGGTCTCGCCCGAGCCCGGTTATCCGATGGCCCTCGGCGGCAAGCCTTTGCAGGATCGCCGAGCCGATAAAGCCGGTTGCGCCGAGAATCAGGATCTTCATGCCGTGATCATAGGGGGCGATGATGAGAACTGAACAGCGGCAATTCACCCCGGCGGGCAGACGGAGGAAGGTTGTCGCCCGCCTCTGGAAGACCGGCGACGGCGCTCATCCCGGTCTTTGATTCATCTTTCGTTCTTTTTCGGTTGCGCTTGGCTGCAGAATCCTGCCAAGTCCCGTCATGCAATTTGCACCGCAACAGGACGAGGCCCTCAAGGCCGTTTCACAATGGCTGAAAGAGGGCCGCGGCCAGGTCTTCCGGCTGTTCGGTTATGCGGGCACCGGCAAGACTACGCTTGCCAAACATTTCGCCGAAAATGTCGATGGCGAGGTGCTATTTGCGGCCTTCACCGGCAAGGCGGCGCAGGTTCTTCGCTCCCGCGGGGCGCGCAACGCGAAAACCATCCACTCGCTGATCTACAGGCCGCGCGGCGAGGAAGCGGTCGAGGACGATGCCGGCAAGACCTCGATCGCGCCGATGTTCTCGATCAACCGCCAGAGCCCGGTCGCCAAGGCGGCGCTGATCATCATCGACGAATGCTCGATGGTGGACGAGGCGCTCGGCAAGGACCTGATGAGCTTCGGTACGCCGATCCTGGTGCTCGGCGATCCCGGCCAGCTACCGCCGGTGACCGGCGGCGGTTTCTTCACCGAACAGGAGCCGGATTACCTGCTGACGGATATCCACCGCCAGGCGCGCGACAACCCGATCATCCAGCTGGCGATGAACGTGCGCGAGGGCAAGGAGATCATGTATGGCGACTATGGCACGGCGAAAGTGATTTCACGCAACGAGGTGACGCAGCCGCTGGTGATGGAGGCGGACCAGGTTCTGGTCGGCACCAACAAGACCCGCAAGCGCTACAATCAGCGGCTTCGGGAACTGAAAGGGTTTACCGCCGACTATCCGCAATCCGGCGACAAGCTGGTCTGCCTGCGCAACGACCCGGCCAAGGGGCTGCTCAACGGCTCGCTCTGGCAGGTGATGAGTTCGTCGCGCGAAACGGTGAAACCCGGCATCAACCTGATGATCCGGCCGGAAGACGACGACATGGATCGCGGTGCGGCCAAGATCAAGCTTCTGAAACAGGCGTTCGAAGAGCAGGAAGGGGAAATCCCCTGGACGACCCGCAAGCGTTACGACGAGTTCGATTACGGCTACGCGCTGACCGTTCACAAGGCGCAGGGGTCGCAGTGGAACAACGTCGTTCTGTTCGATGAGAGCTGGGCGTTTCGCGACAGCCGGGAGCGCTGGCTTTATACCGCCATCACGCGCGCGGCCGAGACTCTGACGATTGTCCGCTAAAGAAGCCGATCAGTTCGGCACGAAACCGAGCAGCATCGCCTTGGCGACGGCCTGAAAGCGGTTGGTGGCCTGGAATTTCTGGATGATGTCATCTTCCATCCGGCGCAGGTCCTCGAATTCGAGGTTGAGCGCGCGGGCAAGCCGTGGCGCCGAATAACCCTCTGCCATCAGCCCCAGGCACCGTTTCTCGATGTCACTGAGAACCAGGGACATGGGTTTTGGGGTGGCAAGCGCCTGGTCTTCCTCCTCGGCCACCAGCAGGCTTTCGATCTGCTGCATCTGCCGGCGGATATTGGAAATGTCGGACGTGAGCTCCCGTTTGCGGCGCGCCAGCATGTCGTGGAACATCTCGTCCGCTTCCGCCTCCGAGGTCGCGCCGGCAAGCTCTTCCATCAGTTCCTGGATGACCGCAACCGGAATACCGATCTCGCGGCAGGCATTGACGACCGCCATGCGGTGGATCTGAACCCTGTCATAGACCCGCATGCTGCCGGAGCGGCGGGCGGTGATAAGGCCCTTTTCCTCGTAGAAGTGAAGAGTGCGATGGGTGACGCCGAAGAGGTCCGCCATTTCGGCGATCGCCACGGGCTGGGTGGGCATTTCAAAAGGGAGTGAGACCTGGGGAAGATAAGGGAAATTGCGTGCTGCTCCCGCAAGGGGCGCGCTGTCGGTCCTGGCTTGCATGATATCGCTCTGCATCGAGTTCCCTTGCGCCTGAGTTAGGCGTCGTGGTCAGATATGCATCTACAGGTTGCGACTTTGCGCCGAACCTTCTGGATGGAACCTCGGTACTGAAAATGCGGACCCGATTAAAATGGATGGCAGAATTCGCTGTTCAAACCGTATTCCGCCGCCTTTTGGCCTGCTCAGCGAACTCTGTTAGATATACGTTACTTAAAATTTTAGGAAATGGTAGCCCCGGTTGCCTCGTGAATTCTCGTCCATCAAAACTCTTTATAGGTGCATTTTCCCAAACCTGGTGGCATTGCGAAGGCGCATGGCCTAAAAGCGGATCAACCTTTCAAAACCGGGTATTGCCATGCCGACCAAGCTTTCCGTGAACCTCAATGCCGTCGCCATGCTGCGCAACCGCCGCGATCTTCCCTGGCCGAGCGTCGAGGGGCTGGGGCGCATTGCGCTCCAAGCGGGTGCAGCCGGCCTGACGGTGCATCCGCGCCCCGACCAGCGCCATATCCGCTTTTCGGACCTGCCGGTTCTTCGGGCGCTGATCGACGACGAGTTTCCAGCGGCCGAATTCAATATCGAG
Source organism: Neorhizobium sp. T25_13 (assembly GCF_002968675.1). Classification (NCBI taxonomy): domain Bacteria; kingdom Pseudomonadati; phylum Pseudomonadota; class Alphaproteobacteria; order Hyphomicrobiales; family Rhizobiaceae; genus Neorhizobium; species Neorhizobium sp. T25_13. The sequence continues at coordinate 138,606 of NZ_PVBI01000004.1, read as the reverse complement.
GGATATCCGAGCGAAGATTTCCTGGCGCTCTGCGAAGCGACCCAACCGGAGCAGGTGACGCTGGTGCCGGACGATCCGACCCAGGCGACCTCCGACCATGGGTTCGATTTCCGTGCCACGGGTGAGATGCTGAAGCCGATCGTGGCGCGGCTCAAGAAGGGCGGCATGCGGGTGTCGCTGTTTGCCGATGGCGACGGCGATGTCGAGGCGGTAAAGCTTGCAAGGGCGACGGGCGCCGACCGCATCGAGCTCTATACCGGTCCTTATGGCGGCTGTTTCGAAAATCCGGAGCGCGGCGCTGAAATCCTTGAAAAACTCGGGCTGACGGCGGATGCGGCGCTTGCCGAAGGGCTCGGCGTCAATGGCGGCCACGACCTGACCGTCGCCAACCTGCCGGCATTGGTGAAGCGCATCCCCAAGCTCGCCGAGGTGTCGATCGGGCATGGGCTGACGGCGGATGCGCTCGAATACGGCATGGCGGAAACCGTGCGCCGCTTTCGCCGCGCCTGCGGCCAGGCTGTCTAGTTCGACGACGAAAGCTTCGCTTCGCAGAGGTCCAGCACCCAGGTCTGGCCGTTGCATTCCGGCCCGAACAGGTTGTGCTTTTCCTCCGCGACGAGCTTGAAGCCCGTGGTCTCGTAGATGCGGATCGCGGCCGTCAGGCAATCGTTGGTCCAGAGCGACAGCGTCTTATAACCGGCGAGCGTCGAGAACTTGATGCATTGCTCGACCAGCGTCCGGCCGAGACCGAGGCCACGGGCGGCCGGGTCGAGATAGAGGAGGCGCAGCTTGGCGGTATCGCCGCCGCCATCGGCCAGGACCACCGAACCGACACGCTTGCCGTCGCGTTCGGCGATCCAGCAGCGTTCGCGCTCGGGGTTGAAATTGGCGATGAACTTGCCGGCGACCTCGGCGACCAGCCCTTCGAACTTGTCGTTCCACCCGTATTCCCGCGCATAAGCGACCGCCTGAGCTTCGATGAGCCAGCCCATGTCGCCGATCCGGTGCGGACGGATGACGACCGGTGGGGAGGGGGCGGCCGATTGCGGATCGAGAATGGTGCGGATCGCCTGCATGGAGCCGATCAGCTTCTCATGGCCCATCTCGTTCACGTCCCTCAGATCCTTGGCGATCTGCTGGCGGGAGCGTTCGCCGAGCGTCTCGTATTCGGCTTGTCCCTTGTCGGTGACAACGAGGATCTGGCTACGTTTGTCCTCGGGATCCGGTTCGCTGTCGATGAAGCCCGCCTCGCGGAATTTCTTCAGCAGCCGGCTGAGATAGGCGGGATCGAGGCCGAGATCGCGGTTGAGTTCGGTTGCCGAAACCCGTTTGCGGGCGCCCATCTCGTACAGGATGCGCGCCTCGGTCAGCGTGTAATCTGTATCGAGATAGCCCTTGGCGAGAACGCCGAGCTTGTTTGTGTAGAAACGGTTGAAGGCGCGGACGGCGTCGAGAACAGCAGGATCGGTCATCGGCAGGATCTCCTCTTCGAAGATTCTGTCCAATATTTGCTTGACTGAGTCAAGTAAACTTATGCCGCTGCCTGTTTTGCCGACGACTGGCCGAGTGCGAAATCGACGGCAGCCGTGGCGTGGATGGCGGTGGAATCAACGCCAGGGAGCGGCAGGCTGGAGGGGTCGAGCAGGAGGCAGATTTCCGTGCAGCCGAGGATGATGCTGTCGGCACCTTCTGCCTTCGCCTTTTCGATCATGGCGATGGCCCGCGTGCGGGAGGTGTCGAGAACCGTGCCGGCACAGAGTTCGTTGAAGATGATGTCATGGATATCGGTGCGATCGTCGGCGTCCGGCACCATGACATCGACGCCGAGCATCTTCATCCGCTCGGTGTAGAAACCGTGCTCCATCGTGTAGCGGGTCGCAAGCAGGAGCGGGCGGTTCAGCCCTTTCGACGTCAATGCCCTGGCGGTCTCATCGATGACATGGATGAGCGGCACGTCGACCGCGGCCTGCACGTCCGGCGCGACGATGTGCATGGTGTTGGTGCAGATCAGCACGCATTCGGCGCCGGCCGCCTTCAGCCCGCGGGCGCTCCTGGCGAGGTGCTCGGCCGCCAGATCCCAGCGGCCGGCCTTTTGCATGTCGACGATTTCGGCAAAATTGACGGAATGGAGCAGGAGATCGGCCGACGCAAAACCACCGAGGCGTTCGCGCACCATTTCGTTGATCAGCCGATAATACACAGCCGTGCTTTCGAAACTCATCCCGCCAATCAGGCCGATCTTGCGCATTTTTTCTCCAAATGAAATGGAATTTGGTAACTCCATCTCATTATCGCGAAATTCGGAGAGCCGCAATCCGGCGAGATGCTAAGCGGCGAGGGCGGCCTTCTGGGTCTCGAAATAGGCGGCGAGCGTCTGCGGCTTCTGACCGGTCAGCGTCTCATAATCGCTGGTCACCTGTTCGAAATTGCCGGCGCGGATATTGGCATCCGCCGAGACCAGCATAGTTGCGACGAAGGCGGGCAGGCCGGCGCCGGCAAGACCCTGGGTCAGCTGCTCGTCGGTGACATCAACGACATCCAGCGGCTTGCCGGTGGCGGTTGATGCGCGGGTGGCGATTTCCACGGCCGTCAGGGATTCCGCGCCGGTGAGCGTCAGCGTGCGGCTGCCGGCCGGCGGATTGGCAAGGGCTCCGGCTGCAGCACGGGCGCAGTCGTCGCGGCTGATCGTGGTGATCTTGCCCGCACCCACGGACGTGTACCATTTGCCGACCTGAAGATTGTGCGGCATGCTCATCAGATAATTGTCGTGGTACCAGGAATTGCGCAGGATCGTGTAGGCGACGCCGCTCGCCTTGATGGCCTCTTCGGTGCCGAGATGATCCGGCGCGAACGTGACCAGCGACTTGTCCGGGTTGGGCATGGACGTATAGACGACGTGCTTCACGCCGGCCTTCTTGGCGGCGGAAACGGCGTTCCTGTGCTGCGTGATGCGCTTGCCGGGCGTCGCCAGCTCGTCGGTGGAGATGATCAACACGCGGTCGACGCCGGTGAATGCCTTCACGAGCCCGGCTTCGTCGTCGAAATCGGCTGCGCGGGTTTCCAGGCCGCTGGCGGCAAGGTCGGCGAGCTTGTTCGGATCACGGCTGGCAGCGACGATGTCGGCGGCAGCGACCTTGGAGGTCTCCATGAGGTGACGCAGGACTGCGCGGCCCAGATGGCCGGCGGCGCCGGTGACGAGAAGTTTGGTCATGCGGTTTCTTTCCTGGCAATGGCCGGCCTGCAGGCGCGGCGAAGAACGTTGGTCTCAAAAAGAGACTAGCACTAGAATAAGAATTGACTTCGATCTGTAAAGGAGGCAGTTTCGAGGGAGATCGTTACTTCAAGGGAACCAACTCCATGGCCCTCAATGCAAGCCGCAGGCCGGTCCTGGACGGCAAGGAATGCGATATGTCCGGCTGGGACATGGGTAACTGCCCGGTCCGGGACGTCCTTGACCGGATCGCCGGCAAATGGTCGACGCTGCTTCTCGGGGCCTTGGCGCGCCAGCCTTACCGCTTCGGCGAGCTTCGCCGGCTGGTGCCGGATATTTCGCAGCGGATGCTGACCCAGACGCTGCGCGACCTGCAGCGCGACGGTTATATCGAACGCGAAGTGTTTCCGACCAAGCCGCCGAGCGTCGAATACCGGATGACCGATCTCGGCCGTTCGCTCTTCGAGCCGCTTTCCAAGGTGCTGCTATGGGCGGAGGCCAATCATCCGTCAGTCAAGGCTGCGCGCGTGAAATACGACGAGAGCGAACTGGCTTGATGTGAAAAGGGTTCCGGTATGGCAGCCCGACATTCCCCAATACGGCCCGGCAACAACTAGACCTGACCTCGGTCAAATTCCAGCGCAGGCGGTCGAGCCACCTTTTTGTTGCGGCCAGACATAAGGCGTTTATCGCACTTCAATCATCTTGCTGTTATGAAGCGGCAAAATGCCTGAGAAGGAGAAACCCCTATGAGCCGTTCCTGCCTTGCCGTCATCCTCGCCGCCGGCGACAGCACGCGCATGAAATCGTCGATGTCGAAAGTGCTGCATCCGATCGCCGGCCGGCCGATGATTGCTCATGTCATGGCGGCGGTGGCATCGAGCGGCGTGACCGAGGCGGCTCTGGTGGTCGGCCGCGATGCGGACGGGGTTGCCAAGGCCGGCGCGGTCCATGGTGCTACGGTCGAGGCCTTCCTGCAGACCGAGCGCCGCGGCACAGGCCATGCGGTCCTGGCGGCGAAACAAGCCATTGCCCGCGGTTACGACGACATCCTGGTCGCCTATGGCGACGTCCCGCTGGTCACCTCGGCTCCCTTTGCCGAGGCGCGGGAAAAGCTGGCTGCCGGAGCCGATGTCGTGGTGATCGGTTTTCACACCGACAAGCCGACCGGCTATGGCCGGCTGCTGGTGGAAAACGGCGAGCTGATCGCCATCCGCGAGGAGAAGGATGCGACGGAGGACGAGCGCAAGGTCACTTGGTGCAATAGCGGGCTGATGGCGATCAACGGCCGCAAGGCACTGTCGCTTCTGGAGGGCATCACCAATCAAAACGCGAAGGGCGAATATTACCTGACCGATCTCGTCGAGATCGCCCGCGCGGCCGGCGGCAAGGTCGTGGCGGTCGATGCGCCGGAAACGGAGGTTGCCGGCTGCAACAACCGGGCCGAACTGGCCATGCTCGAAAAGCACTGGCAGGAACGCCGGCGCCATGAGTTGATGATCTCGGGCGTCAGCATGATCGCGCCGGAAACCGTCTTCCTGTCCTATGATACGCAGATCGGCCAGGATGCGCTGATCGAGCCGAACGTCGTTTTCGGCCCAGGCGTCAGGATCGACAGCGGCGCGGTGATCCACGCCTTTTCCCATATCGAGGGTGCGCATGTGAGCGGCGGCGCAACGGTCGGACCTTTCGCGCGGCTCCGCCCTGGGGCTGATCTCGCCATAGGCTCCAAGGTCGGCAATTTCTGCGAGGTCAAGAATGCCAGGATCGACGAGGGGGCCAAGGTCAACCACCTGACCTATATCGGCGACGCATTCGTCGGCGCCCATTCCAATATCGGCGCCGGCACGATCACCTGCAACTATGACGGCGTCAACAAGCACGAGACCCGCATCGGCGCCAATGCCTTTGTCGGTTCGAACTCGTCGCTCGTTGCACCCGTCTCGATCGGCGACGGTGCCTATGTCGCCTCGGGAAGTGTCATCACCGAGAATGTCCCGGCCGATGCGCTGGCGCTTGGCCGTGCCCGCCAGGAGGTGAAGCCGGAGCGCGCGAAAATCCTCCGGGAGCGGGCGCTCGCCCTGAAGGCCGCCCGCAAGGCGCAAAAGTAGCGCGGCTATTAACATTTGCGCGTTACTTTCCGACATCGAAAGTGACCGGCGGGCCGATTGCGCAAAACCAGCAATCGGCTAGGAGTTCGCGCGGGTTCCACGAAGCGGAGAGGGTCGTTCATGTGCGGAATTGTCGGGATCGTCGGAAATTCGCCGGTGGCGGCGCGTCTGGTCGATGCGTTGCGAAGGCTCGAATACCGCGGTTATGATTCCGCCGGCGTGGCGACCATCCACGAGGGCCGCATGGATCGCCGCCGCGCCGAAGGAAAACTCTTCAATCTCGAAAAGCGGCTCGACGCCGAGCCGCTGCCCGGCACGATCGGCATCGCCCACACCCGCTGGGCGACCCACGGCGTTCCGAACGAGACCAATGCCCATCCGCATTTCGTCGATGGGGTCGCCGTCGTCCACAACGGCATCATCGAGAACTTCTCCGAGCTGAAGGACGAGCTGCTGGCCGAAGGGGCGGTCTTCGAAAGCCAGACCGACACGGAAGTCGTGGCACACCTGCTCGCCAAATACACCCGCCAGGGCCTCGACCATCGCGCCGCCATGCTGGCGACGCTGAACCGCGTTGCCGGCGCCTATGCGCTGGTGGTGATGTTCGAGGACGACCCGGGCACGATCATGGCCGCCCGTTTCGGACCGCCGCTCGCGATCGGCCACGGCCGCGGCGAAATGTTCCTGGGGTCGGACGCGATCGCGCTGTCGCCGTTCACCAATGAAATCACCTATTTGGTTGACGGCGACTGCGCCGTCATGACCCACAAGGGCGCCGAGATCATCGACTACGACGGCAAGCCGGTGACGCGGCAGAGCCAAATTTCCCAGGCATCGGCCTTCATGGTCGACAAGGGCAACCACCGCCATTTCATGGAGAAGGAAATCTATGAGCAGCCGGAGATCATCTCCCATGCGCTCAGCCACTATATCGATTTCGGCGCCCATACGGTGAAGGCGAACGACACGGCGATCGACTTCGGCAAGGTCTCGGGCCTGGCGATCGCTGCCTGTGGCACGGCCTATCTGTCCGGCCTGATCGGCAAATACTGGTTCGAGCGTTATGCGCGCCTGCCGGTCGAAATCGACGTCGCCTCCGAATTCCGCTACCGCGAACTGCCGCTGTCGCCGTCCCAGGCGGCGCTGTTCATCTCGCAGTCGGGCGAAACCGCCGATACGCTCGCGTCGCTGCGCTACTGCAAGGACAACGGCCTCAAGATCGGCGCGGTGGTCAATGTCAGGGAATCGACCATCGCCCGCGAATCGGACGCGATCTTCCCGATCCTCGCCGGCCCGGAAATCGGCGTTGCCTCCACCAAGGCCTTTACCTGCCAGCTTGCGGTCCTCGCCGCGCTCGCGATCGGTGCAGGCCGCGCCCGCGGCACGGTGACGGCGGGCGACGAGAAGGCGATGGTGAAGCACCTCGCCGAAATGCCGCGGATCATGAGCCGGGTGCTGAACGACATCCAGCCGCAGATCGAGTCGCTGTCGCGCGAGCTGTCGCGCTTCAAGGACGTGCTGTATCTCGGCCGAGGCACCAGTTTTCCGCTTGCCATGGAAGGCGCGCTGAAGCTCAAGGAGATCTCCTACATCCATGCGGAAGGTTATGCCGCAGGCGAACTGAAGCACGGGCCCATCGCGCTGATCGACGAGCACATGCCGGTGATCGTCATCGCGCCGCATGACCGCTTCTTCGAAAAGACCGTTTCCAACATGCAGGAAGTGGCGGCGCGCGGCGGCAAGATCATCTTCATCACCGACGAGAAGGGTGCTGCGGCCTCCAAGCTTCCCACCATGGCGACGATCGCATTGCCGAATGTCGACGAGATCATCGCGCCGATGATCTTCTCGCTGCCGATCCAGCTGCTTGCCTATCATACGGCGGTGTTCATGGGGACCGATGTCGATCAGCCGCGCAATCTGGCAAAATCCGTCACGGTGGAGTGATATCCTCCGGCTTTTCCTTGCATCGCAACATTGCATCCGGCATTGTCGCATCAATGATTGCGGCAATGCTTAGGGTATGCAGGGAAACAGAATGAGCGACAGTCCAGAGCGAATATCGCTGGCCGGCCGTCTCAGGAACAACTTCCTAACCGGCCTGATCATCTGCGCGCCGCTCGCCATCACCATCTGGCTCACCTTCACCTTCATCGACTGGGCGGATAGCTGGGTCACGCCCTATATTCCGCAGCGCTACGACCCCCAATATTACTTCAACATCACCATTCCCGGCACCGGCCTGCTGATTGCGGTGGTGCTCATCACCATCATCGGCTTTCTCGGCAAGAACCTGATCGGCCGCTCGATCGTCAAGTTCGGCGAATCGATCCTGCACCGGATGCCGCTGATCCGCAGCATTTATAAGAGCATCAAACAGATCTTCGAGACGGTGCTGAAGGAACAGTCGACCTCCTTCAAGAGATGCGGGCTGATCGAGTTTCCGAGCCCGGGCATGTGGGCGCTGGTCTTCATTTCCGGCGACGCGCAGGGAGAGATCGCGGCAAAGCTCAATGCGGACGGTGAGGAAATGGTCGGCGTCTTCCTGCCCCCGACCCCGGTCCCGACCGCCGGTTTCCTGATGTTCGTGCCGAAGAGCAAGATCATCATGCTCGACATGACGCCGGAAGAAGGCGCCAAGCTGCTGATATCGGGTGGCCTCATCGCGCCGGACTACAAGCCCGTCCCCGGCGCCCCGACCGCCGTCCTGCCGGCCCCGAAAATGCAGGCCTAACCGGCTCTCAGGAACCGGATCGCCTCGTCGCGGCGGTGCAGGTAAAGCAGCACGCGCATGTTCTGGCCGCGCTCGCTGGTGAGTTCCGGATCCCGCTCCAGCAGATAGGCCGCATCCTTCCGGGCAATTTCCAGCAGGTCCGCGTGCGCTTCCAGGCTGGCGATCCGGAAGCCGGGCGTGCCGGACTGGCGGGTGCCGAGCAGCTCGCCTTCGCCGCGCAGTTTCAGATCCTCTTCGGCGATCAGAAAACCGTCCTCGCTGTCGCGCAGGATCGAAAGCCGCGCCCGGCCGGTTTCGCTGAGCGGCCCCTTGTAGAGCAGGATACAGGTCGAAGCCTCGTCGCCGCGCCCCACACGGCCGCGCAACTGGTGCAGCTGGGCAAGCCCGAACCGCTCGGCATGTTCGATGACCATGATCGTCGCATCCGGCACGTCGACGCCGACTTCGACCACGGTGGTCGCGACCAGCAACCGGATTTCGCCAGTCTTGAAGGCGCTCATCACCGCGTCCTTCTCAGGCCCGCTCATCCGCCCGTGGATCAACCCGACATCACGGCCGAGCTCCCTGGCGAGAACCGCATAACGCTCCTCCGCCGACATCAGGTCGGAGACATCGGATTCCTCGACAAGCGGGCAGATCCAATAGGCTTTTTTTCCTTCGCCGATCGCGCCGCGCAGCCGGGCGACGATGTCGCCGATCCGTTCGGTGGGGATGGTGACGGTCTGGATCGGCTTGCGGCCGGCAGGTTTTTCGGTGAGCTTCGAGACGTCCATATCTCCGAAGGCGGCGAGCACCAGAGTGCGGGGAATGGGCGTCGCGGTCATGACAAGCATATGCGGGGAAATGCCCTTGGCGGTCAGCCGAAGGCGCTGATGCACGCCGAACCGATGCTGCTCGTCCACCACGGCGAGCATCAGATTGTGATAGTTGATCGCGTCTTGAAAGAGCGCGTGGGTGCCGACGATGATCTGCGCTTCGCCAGACGCAATCCGCTCGATGATCTGGTCGCGCTCTCGCCCCTTGGTGCGGCCGGTCAGTACCTCGACCGCTACGCCTGCAGCACCTGCGAGCTTGGAGATCGTCGAATAATGCTGGCGGGCGAGGATTTCGGTCGGCGCCATCAGCACCGCCTGGCCACCGGCCTCCACGGCCGCGGACATGGCGAGCAGCGCCACCAGCGTCTTGCCGGCCCCGACATCGCCCTGCAGCAGCCGCAGCATGCGGTCTTCGCCGGCCATGTCCTTGATGACGTCCTCGACAGCCGCCTTTTGGCTGGGCGTCAGCGAGAAAGGGAGGTTGGCGATGATCTTTGCGGCGAGATCGCCCTTGACGCGGATCGGCTGGCCCGGGACCTTGCGCACCCTCTGGCGCACCAGCGACAGGGACACCTGGCCGGCGAGAAACTCGTCATAGGCGAGCCGCCGACGGGCAGGGGCCTGCGGATCGATATCCGCCGCGTCGCGCGGATCGTGCAGCCCGCGAAAGGCCTCCGCCACCGACGGAAAACCCTGGCGCACGGTCAGCGCCGCATCCGCCCATTCCGGCAGTTCCGGCATGCGGGCGACGGCACCGTCGATCGTCTTGCGCAGCACTTTCGGCGTCAGGCCGGCCGTCATCGGGTATACCGGTTCCACCAGCGGCAGGTTTTCAGCCTCGGAGGATTTGACGATGAAATCCGGGTGCACCATCGAGGGGCGGCCGTTGAACCAGTCAACCTTGCCGCTCACCATCACCATCTCGTCGATCGGCAGCGACTTTTCCAGCCAATTGCCTTTTGCCCGGAAGAAGGTGAGCGCCAGCTCGCCCGTATCGTCGTGCAGGAAGACGCGATAGGGCATATTGGACTTGCCGGGCGGTGGCGGCTGATGGCGGTCGACCCGGCCTTCGATGGTGACAATGGCGCCCTGTGGCGAAAGCGCGATGCCCGGCCGGTTGCGCCGGTCGATCAGAGAGGAGGGAGCATGGAAGAGCAGGTCCACGACACGACAATCGTCCGGGTCCTCGCGGCCGGTGACGCGGGCGATCAGTTCGGCAAGCTTCGGCCCGACACCGGCAAGCGAGGCGACGGGCGAGAACAGCGGATCGAGTATGGCGGGACGCATGGCGCGCAAAATGCGATGGATTTTGCCCATTTGGCAAGGTGACGAGGGCGGAAAAGCGTCCTATATGAACGGCAAAACAAGGACACGGCCATGACAGGACTATCCCGCACCAGCGCGGATCTCGACCCGCGCCGCAGGCGCATCCTCTATCGCTGCTGGCATCGCGGCATCCGGGAAATGGACCTGGTTCTCGGGAGTTTTGCGGAAGCCGAGATCGGCAGGCTCAGGGAAGCCGAACTCGACGAATTCGAAGCGATCATGGGCGAGGACGATCACGACCTGCATGCCTGGATCACCGGTGCTCAAGCTTTACCCGAGCACAGGAAGACGCCGCTTTTTGCGCGTGTCGCTGCCTATAACCCGGATTTCGATCCTGTCACCAAGGCTTCCCTGGAAGCAAGGCTCGGGCACAAGATATGAATTCTGGCCCGATGATTCCCGGATTCGACGCGAAGAAGATCGCCGCGGCGCAAACCCCGCTGACCATAGGCAACGTGCCGCCGGGCATGGAGCCGCTGATCCTTGCCGAGCTCGCCCGCGCCGGCCAGGCGGTCGCCTATGTCATGTCGGACGGCCAGCGCATGTTCGATCTGGAACAGATGCTGTCCTTCGTGGCGCCGGAAATCCCGGTCCTGACACTGCCTGCCTGGGACTGTCTTCCCTATGACCGCGTTTCCCCGAGCGCCGATGTCTCCGCCCGCAGACTGGCTGCGCTGTCGGGCCTCATCTCGCATGCCAGGAAGCCGCATGCGGCGATCGTGCTCGTCACAGTCAATGCCATGCTGCAGAAGATCGCTCCTGCCGAGATCATCGAAAGCCTCGCCTTTTCCGCCAAGCCCGGCAACCAGATCCGCATGGACGATATCGCGGCGCGGCTGGAGCGCAATGGGTTCGAGCGCGTCGCGACGGTTCGCGAAGTCGGCGAATTCGCCGTGCGCGGCGGCATTCTCGACGTCTTCGTGCCGGGCACGGAGGAGCCGGTACGCCTCGATTTCTTCGGGGATACGCTGGAATCGATCCGCTCGTTCGATCCCGCCAGCCAGCGCACCACCGGCCAGGCGCGTGCCCTCGACCTCAATCCGATGAGCGAGGTGACGCTGACGCCGGACACGATCAGCCGCTTCCGCAAGAACTACCTCTCCCTCTTCGGCGCTGCGACCCGTGACGACGCTCTCTATCAGGCAGTCTCCGAAGGCCGGCGCTACCCCGGTATGGAACACTGGCTGCCGCTGTTCTACGACGGTCTCGAAACCGCCTTCGATTACTTCAAGGGTTTCCGGATCGTCACCGACCACACGGCGCGCGAAGCGGCCGGCGAGCGTTCGAAACTGGTGCTGGACTATTACGAGGCACGGCGCGACAGCGGCACCCAGGGCAAGGGTGCGGCCGCCCAGGCGGCGCCCTACAAGCCGGTTTCACCGGGTCAGCTCTACCTCGAAAGCAAAGCCTTTGCCGCGGCGCTCGACGCCGTCAACGCGGTGCGCCTGACGCCGTTCAACGAGATGGATGCGGAAGGTCGCCGGGTGGTGACCTTGGATGCGCATGCCGGTCCGCGCTGGGCGAAAAACCAGACGGAGGAAAAGGACCGCGACGAACGGGTCAACGTCTTCGACCTCGTCGTCAAGCATATCGCCGACAAGCGCGCCGAGGGCGCCAAGGTTCTTGTCACCGGCTGGTCCGCCGGCTCGCTCGACCGGCTGCTGCAGGTGCTCGACGAGCGCGGGCTGAAGCGCATCAACCAGATCGACAAGCTTGCCGATCTCGACAAGCTGGAAAAAGGCGAGGCGGCTTCCGCGGTCCTCAGCCTGGAGGCCGGTTTCGAGACGGGCAATATCGTCGTCATCGGCGAGCAGGACATTCTCGGCGACCGCATGGTCCGCCGCGGCAAGCGCCGCAAGCGCGGCGCCAATTTCCTGACCGAAGTCGCCGGCCTCGACGAAGGTTCTCTGGTCGTCCATGCGGAGCATGGCATCGGCAAATTCGTCGGCCTGGTGACGATCGAGGCCGCCGGCGCCCCGCGCGCCTGCCTGGAACTCCACTATGCCGACCAGGCAAAACTCTTCCTGCCGGTCGAGAATATCGATCTCCTGTCGCGCTACGGCTCGGATGCGGCGGAAGCCCAGCTCGACAGGCTTGGCGGCGGCGCCTGGCAGGCCCGCAAGGCGAAGCTCAAGAAACGCCTGCTCGATATGGCGGACGCGCTGATCCGCATCGCGGCCACCCGCATCACCCGCCGCGCCCCGGTTCTGACCACGCCGGAAGGGCTCTACGACGAATTCGCCGCCCGCTTCCCCTATGACGAGACCGAGGACCAGGCGACGGCGATCGATTCCGTGCGCGACGACCTCGGCGCCGGCCGGCCGATGGACCGCCTCGTCTGCGGCGACGTCGGTTTCGGCAAGACGGAAGTGGCGCTGCGCGCCGCCTTCTTCGCGGCGATGAACGGCGCGCAGGTCGCGGTCGTCGTGCCGACCACGCTTCTCTCCCGCCAGCACTTTAAGACGTTTCGCGAGCGTTTTCGCGGGCTGCCGATCAAGGTCGAGCAGGCGTCGCGGCTGGTACCCGCCAAGGAACTGACCCAGACCAAGAAGGACATTTCCGACGGCAAGGTCGATATCGTCGTCGGCACCCATGCGCTGCTCGGCGCCGGCATCCAGTTCGCCAATCTCGGCCTGCTGATCATCGACGAGGAACAGCATTTCGGCGTCAAGCACAAGGAACGGCTGAAGGAGCTGAAGAGCGACGTGCATGTCCTGACGCTTTCGGCAACGCCGATCCCGCGCACGCTGCAGCTCGCCATGACGGGCGTTCGCGAACTGTCGCTGATCACCACGCCGCCGGTCGACCGCATGGCGGTCCGCACCTTCATCTCGCCCTTCGATCCGCTGGTCATCCGCGAGACGCTGATGCGCGAACATTATCGCGGCGGCCAGAGTTTCTACGTCTGCCCGCGGCTTGCAGACCTGCCGGAAATCCAGGCTTTCCTACAGTCGGACGTGCCGGAACTGAAGGTCGCGGTTGCCCATGGCCAGATGGCGGCAGGCGAGCTCGAAGACATCATGAATGCCTTCTACGACGGCAAATACGATGTGCTTCTGTCGACCACGATCGTCGAATCCGGCCTCGACGTGCCGACCGCCAATACGCTGATCGTCCACCGCGCCGACATGTTCGGCCTGGCGCAGCTTTATCAGCTCCGAGGCCGTGTCGGCCGTTCCAAGGTGCGCGCCTTCGCGCTCTTCACGCTACCGGTCAACAAGCAACTGACGACCACCGCCGAGCGCCGCCTGAAGGTGCTGCAGTCGCTCGACACGCTCGGCGCCGGTTTCCAGCTCGCCAGCCACGACCTCGACATCCGCGGCGCCGGCAATCTGCTCGGCGAAGAGCAGTCAGGCCATATCAAGGAAGTCGGCTTCGAGCTCTACCAGCAGATGCTGGAGGAAGCCGTGGCGGAGGTGAAGGGCGACGACGAGATCACCGACACCGGCTGGTCGCCGCAGATTTCCGTCGGCATCACGGTGATGATCCCGGAAAGCTACGTGCCCGACCTGCATCTGCGCATGGGCCTCTACCGCCGTCTCGGCGAAGTCACGGACCTGTCCGAGATCGATGGTTTCGGCGCGGAAATGGTCGATCGTTTCGGCCCGATGCCGGTCGAGGTGCAGAACCTGCTGAAGGTGGTCTACATCAAGTCGCTCTGCCGCAAGGCCAATGTCGAGAAGCTCGATGCCGGCCCCAAGGGTATCGTCGTCACCTTCCGCGACAAGCAGTTCCCGAACCCGGCCAATCTTGTCGGTTATATCGCCAAGCAGGGGACGCTCGCAAAGATCCGCCCTGACCACAGCGTCTTCCTTACCCGCGACCTGCCGTCCCCCGAAAAGCGGCTGACGGCCGCAGCCCAGGTGATGACCCAGTTCGCGGAACTGGCTAAATCGTGATTATGTGTCGGATTTATTGTCGGGGACGGTGACTACGGCGGCTTGCTGATCCGTCGCGACGGACGCGGGCAGGCGCACGTCGCGTGCCCGCTCGCGGGCGAGCGTCAGGAGGCCGGAACCGATGATCAGCACGATGCCGATCAACATCGGCAGGTCGACCCTGTCGCCGAAGACGAGATAGCCGAACAGGATGGCCCAGAGCATCTGGCTGTATTGGGTCGGCCCGATCACCGCGGCGGGCGCGTAGTTGGCGGCATACATCAGCCAGACGGTGGCCAGTGCCGCCAGCAGGCCGTATCCGGCAAGCATGGCCCATTGCGGAAGGGTCGGCCAGTGGAAGTCCGGGATCATCAGGATGCCGAGGATGACGAGAACGCCAAGGACGCCGGCGCCGTAAAGCGAGATGTGCTTTTCGGACGGCCCGACTGCGCGATAGACGATGATCGAGATCGCCCCGGAAAATCCGGCAAAAACCGCGCCGACATGCCCGATCGAAAGTTCGCGGAAACCGGGGCGCAAAATGACCAGAACGCCGACGAAGCCGATGATCACGGCGCTCCAGCGCCGGATTCCGACCGTCTCCTTGAGGAACAGCACCGACATGATCGTCACGAAGGAAGGCAGCAGGAAGATCAGCGCAAAGGCTTCCGCCATCGACAGGTAGGTGAAGGCAGCGACACTGCCGATCGTCCCCACGGCCGCGGAGAAGAAGCGCAGGACCCATAACGGCCGGTTGGTGCTTCGCACCACGTCGAGCCAGCTGTCGCCTGGTTTCATGAGATAGGGAAAACCGGCGAGCATGAAGACGGCGCCGAAAAAGCCCATTTCATAGGGTGTCAGTGCGCCCTCGATCATCTTGACGCTGGCATCGCTCCAGGAATAGGCGGCAAAGGAGGCGAAGGCGAGAAGAACGCCCCTCAGGGTCTGGTCGGTACGCACGCGGTCGGTCCGTTCTCAGATCATGCCCTTGCGGGCTTCCGCCTTCAGCTTGGCGATTTCTCGCAGCGCATTGGCAAGCACATCCGGCGTCTGGGCACCGCTCACCGCATACTGCCCGTCGATGATGAAGAACGGCACGCCAGTCACGCCCATCTTCTGGGCGGCCTCGATCTCCCCAAGGACGGTGTCCTTGTCGGCGTCGCTTGCCAGAAGGTTCTCGATGACCTTGCGGTCCAGGCCCGATTGTTCGGCGATATCGGCGAGCACTGCGTGGTCGCCGACATTGCGGCCTTCCTCGAAATTCGCCTTGAACAGGGCGGTCGCGACCTTGTCCTGAATTTGACGATCCTCGACGATTGCCCAATGCAGCAGGCGATGGGCATCGAGCGTGTTGGGGCCGATCTTGATCGCCTCGAAGTTATAGTTGATGCCGACTTCTTCGCCGAGTTTCTTCAGCATGTCGTGGGCGCGTTCGACGGCATCTTTGCCGCCGAGCTTGGCGGCAAGGTCGGCCTGATGGTCGACGCCCTCGGGCGGATGGTCCGGGTTCAGCCGATAAGGGCGCCAGTTGATATCAACGCCGATCTCGTCCTGCACTTCGGCAACCGCCAGTTCCATCCGCGCCTTGCCGAGGTAACACCAAGGGCAGACGATATCCGAAACGATGTCGATGGTTACGCGCTCCATGGCGGCGTCCTTTCTTCGGTAACCGGAAGAGACCGGATTATTGCGCCCGCTTATCCCACCAAGTGTTGAGCTGGTAGCCATAGAGCGGGAGCTTTTCCGGATAACCGATATGCTTGCGACGCGCCACCCACTGATCGGGGATATGATAGAGCGGAACGAGATAGTGACCGGAAATCAGCATCCGGTCGTAAGCCCGTACGGCAGCCTCGAAATCCTCCTTGCTGCGAACGGTCAGCATGGTCTCGATCAGCTTGTCGAGATCGGGATCCGCAGTGCCGGCAAAATTGAAACTGCCGTCGCGATTGCGGGAATCCGATCCCCAGCGCCCGGCCTGTTCGATGCCCGGCGACAGTGACGCGGGATAGGATTTGACGATCATGTCATAGTCGAAATTGCCGGAGCGGGCCTGATACTGGGCATCGTCGACGGTGCGGATCGACATGTCGACGCCGATCATCTTCAGCGTCCGCTGATAGGCGATCGCGAGCTTTTCCTGGTCCTGGGTCTGGGTCATGACCTCGAAGGTCAACGGCCTGCCCGAAGCGTCCGTCATCCTGCCGTTCTTGATCGCATAACCGCCCTTCCTGAGGAGGTCGACTGCATCGCGCAATACTTTGCGGTCCGCGCCGGAAGCGTCGGTCTTCGGCAGATGATAACTGCCGTCGAGCACCGCCGGCTCGATTCTCTGCTTGATGGCCCCGAGGATCTTGAGCTCCCGCTCGTCCGCCGGCTTCCCGAGCGAGGAGAGGGGCGAGTTCTGCCAGAAGCTTTCCGTGCGGGTATAGGCGCCCTCGAAGAGGTTCTTGTTGGCCCATTCGAAATCGAAGGCGAGCGACAGGCCGGCGCGCACGTTCACGTCGGCGAAGAGCGCTCTTCTCGTATTGAACACGAAACCGAGCATGCCGGTCGGCAGCTGCGGCTTGAACGCATCCTTGATCACGTCGCCGTTCTGGACCGCCGGGAAATCATAGGCCCGCGCCCAATGTGTCGGGCTGCCATCGGGATAGATGTCGATCGCGCCCTTCTTGAAGGCCTCGAACAACGTGTTGTCCTGCAGGAAATATTCGACGCTGATCTGATCGTAATTGTCGAAACCCACCTTGGCCGGAATATCCTTGCCCCAGTAGCCCGGATCCCGTTCATAAACGATGCGTTCTCCGGGCGAAATGGATTTGATCCGGTAAGGGCCGGAGCCGACCGGCGGCTTCAGCGTCGACTGATCGAAGGTGGCCGGATCGGTTGCGTGTTTCGGCAGGATCGGGGTGCCGGTGGCGAGGATCAACGGAAATTCCCGGTCGGCCTTTTCGTTGAAGGTCAGACGGACGCTGTGCTCGCCGATCTTCTCCATTTTCGCGACGGGCGCCAATCGGGACGAGAATGGAATGCGGGCCTTGTCGCGCAACAGTTCGAACGAAAAGATCACATCATCCGGAGTGACCGGTTGGCCATCCGACCATTTCGCCTTCGGATTGAGATTGAACTGGATGAAGGTCCGGTCGTCATTCCATTCGACACTCTCGGCTAGCAGCCCGTAGAGCGTGAACGGCTCGTCGCTGGAACGTGTCATCAGCGATTCGAAGATCAGATTGCCGAAAGCCGGGTCCCAGATGCCGCGCGCCGAGGTGCGCATGCTTTTCAGGATGAACGGATTGAGGCTGTCGAATGTGCCGACGACGCCATAGGTTATACGCCCGCCCTTCTTCACGTCCGGGTTCACGTAAGGGAAATGTTTGTAGTCGGGCCTAAGCGCCGGACTGCCGTGCATGGCTATCCCGTGGACCGGTTCGGCAAGGACCGGAGTGCCGATAAGAAGCGCGGCGATGAGGGGAAGAAAGCGTCGCATGGGACCCATGGCGGTGAAATCCTCGCTGATTCGCCTGCAAAATAGCGCATGCCATGAGGCCAACCAACCGCCGCGATGTGCAAAAGAGTGATCGTCGACGTTAACTCCTTGTCAAAAAATACGAAAGAGGGACTGGATATCGATGTCCGCCCGATGTAACAGGTTGGCCACACGGGCGGGTCATTCAATTGCCTCATTTGACCGACAGGTCACAGGCAGTAGGACACCCCGAGGGAGTTGACGGCGTCTGCCGTACCCAGCGGATTTCAGGAGACGGATCTCGTTATGATGCTTAAGGCAACCCAAGTTCTGCGGACGGCGATGTCCGTTCTCGCTCTTTCGGCCGGCGCAGCAGCGCTGCCGGTCGCAGCCCTTGCACAGGATGCTCCGGCCGCGGCCGCTCCTGGTGCACCGCCGCTCGGCTGGTTCAAGACCTGCACCAAGCAGGACGACAGCGATCTCTGCGTCGTGCAGAACATCATTGCCGCCCAGAACGGTCAGCTCATCACCGCCGTCGGCCTGATCACGGTCGAAGGCAAGGTCAACCGCAAGATCATGCAGGTTTCGGTACCGACCGCGCGCCTCGTGCCGCCCGGCATCGTCATGCAGATCGACGGCGGCAAGGGCCAGAAGCTCGATTACATCGTTTGCCTTCCGGACAAGTGCACCGCCGAAGTGCCGCTGACCGACGCCATGATCGCCAGCCTCAAGAAGGGCGGCGAGGTGGTCTTCACGTCGATCAACTTCCGCCGCGCTCCGAACCCGATCAAGGTTCCGCTCACCGGCTTCACCGGCGTATTCGACGGTCCGGCCATGCCGCAGGAACAGATCGCTCAAAGCCAGCGCAGCCTCGAAGAAGGCATGCAGCGCAAGGCGGAAGAGACCCGCAAGAAGCTGGAAGACGCCCAGAACTCTGCAAAGCAGGGTCAGTAAGTTCCAGTCGGAACCAAACAGCTTAAAGCCCGGCCATGCGCCGGGCTTTCTGATTCCGGACATAAAAAAGCGCCGGCAGAATGCCGACGCCTTTCCGGGTCTTGCGAATTCGGGTTAGTGGGCCAGTATGATCTTGGGCTTCAACTGACCGGATGGGCCGCGATCGAAGATCTGGTAGACCTGCGGATTGCGCAGCGGGGCATCGTTTTCGTCATGTTCCAGGTTCTGCTCCGAGACATAGGCGACATACTCCGTCTCGTCATTCTCCGCGAGGAGATGATAGAAGGGCTGGTCCTTGTTCGGCCGGATTTCCGCGGGAATGGAATTCCACCATTCTTCCGTATTTGCGAATTCCGGATCCACATCGAACACGACGCCCCGGAACGGAAAGACCTTGTGGCGGACCACTTCTCCGATGGTAAATTTAGCGTGGCGTTGTTTCATGGTGCGATGTCCTTTCGCATCCTAATGTGGGAATAAAATTCTCCGACATCAAGAGATTAATGCAGACCGGCCCGCTTCGTTCCACGGGATAGACTTAAGACTTAGTCAGCCTCCGCGGCCGGGTCGTCGCCAGAACTATGCCGCCGAGCACCAGAACGATGCCGACCGCGTGATATCTTTCAAAAGTCTCGCCGAGGAATATCACCGCCATGACGATAGAGACCGGCGGCATCATGTAGAGCGTCACTCCCGCCGTCGCCGGGCCAAATATCCTCACCGTATGCTGAAAGCAGTAGAACGCTGCGAGCGAGGCAAACAGGATGATGCCGGCAATCTTCGACCAGGCTGAAAACGTCGTCGGCAGCAGTCCGCCATGGAAGAGTTCCCAGAGCGCCGGGGGCAGCAGGAGGAGCGACCCGGAAAAGCCGATCAGCGCGAACAGGGTGAATGGCCGGATCGCCTGGGCCGCCGGGCGGCGCAGCAGGAGCGAATAGATCGCAAAGGCGATCGCCGCCACGAGCATGCCGAGGTCGCCGACATTGAAATTCATGTGCGCCAGGGCGCCGAGATCGCCCCGCAGCACGATCGCCGCCACGCCGGCGAATGCGACCGCCATGCCCAGAAGCTCGCGGCCGCCGATCCGGCGGCCGGAAAACTGCCATTCGAAAAGGATGATGAACAGCGATGAGGTCGTGTAGATCAGCGTCGCATTCGATGCCGTCGTCAGCGTCAGCGCCCAATAAACGAAGCCGCCGCTGATGCCGATGCTCAGGAAACCCAGCCACAGCCAGAGCCAGGTATGCCGGCGCACAAAGGTCCAGGCAGCCGCCCAGTCGAGATACAGCAGCGGCACGATGATCAGCGTTGCTCCGGCCCAGCGGATGAAGGCGGTGATGAACGGCCCGATCTCGCCGATCACGCCGCGCCCGAAGACCAGGTTGCTGGAAAAGAACACGGGCACGAGCGCGAAGATCACCCAGTCGATCGGGCGCGGTTGTGGAGAGTTGGGGGAGGTCATCGGCACACCGGCAATGGAGGCGCAAGCCACAAGGCTCGGCGAAATGGAAAACGGCGGGCTTGCGGCCCGCCGTTCTTAACGCAGCCAAGCGCGGAAATCGCGCCCAGGCGGATCAGGCCGAATAGTACATGTCGAACTCGACCGGATGCGGCGTCATTTCGAAGCGCATGACTTCCACCATCTTGAGCTCGATATAGGCGTCGATCTGGTCGTCGTCGAAGACGCCGCCGGCGGTTAGGAACTTGCGGTCGCGATCGAGGTTTTCGAGCGCTTCGCGCAAGGAACCGCAGACGGTCGGGATCTTCTTCAGTTCCTTCGGCGGCAGGTCGTAGAGATCCTTGTCCATAGCCTTGCCGGGATGGATCTTGTTCTTGATGCCGTCGAGGCCGGCCATCAGCATGGCGGCAAAGGCAAGATAGGGGTTTGCCAGCGGATCCGGGAAGCGGACTTCGACGCGCTTCGACTTCGGTCCTGTGCCGAAGGGAATGCGGCAGGAGGCCGAGCGGTTGCGAGCCGAGTAAGCGAGCAGAACCGGCGCTTCATAACCCGGGACGAGACGCTTGTAGGAATTCGTCGTCGGGTTGGTGAAGGCGTTGATCGCCTTGGCATGCTTGATGATGCCGCCGATATAGAAGAGGCAGCTCTCGGAAAGGCCGGCATATTCGTCGCCGGCGAAGGTCGGCTTGCCGTCCTTCCAGATCGACTGGTGCACGTGCATGCCCGAGCCGTTGTCGCCGAAGATCGGCTTCGGCATGAAGGTCGCGGTCTTGCCATAGGCATTGGCGA
This sequence comes from Neorhizobium sp. T25_13, assembly GCF_002968675.1. Classification (NCBI taxonomy): domain Bacteria; kingdom Pseudomonadati; phylum Pseudomonadota; class Alphaproteobacteria; order Hyphomicrobiales; family Rhizobiaceae; genus Neorhizobium; species Neorhizobium sp. T25_13. The sequence continues at coordinate 117,860 of NZ_PVBI01000004.1, read as the reverse complement.
CCTGGTGCACGACATACTTGTAGATCTGGATCTTGTCGGCGTTGCGCACCAGGGTGTCGAACTTGACGCCGAGCTCGTGCTGGGCGGAAGCCACTTCGTGGTGATGCTTTTCGACGACCACGCCCATTTCGGCGAGCACGGTCAGCATTTCGGAGCGCATGTCCTGCAGGCTGTCGACCGGCGGAACCGGGAAGTAGCCGCCCTTGACGCGCGGACGGTGGCCGAGATTGCCGGTCTCGTAGTCCGTGTCGTCGTTGGACGGCAGTTCGGACGAATCGAGCTTGAAGCCGGTATTGTAAGGATCGGCCTTGTACTTGACGTCGTCGAACACGAAGAATTCCGGCTCCGGGCCGACAAACACGGTATCGCCGATGCCCGATGCCTTCAGATAGGCTTCGGCCTTCTTGGCGGTGCCGCGCGGATCGCGGTTGTAGGCTTCGCCCGAAATCGGATCGAGGATGTCGCAGAAGATGACCATGGTCGACTGGGCAAAGAACGGATCCATGTGGACCGTCGCCGGGTCGGGCATCAGCACCATGTCCGACTCATTGATGGCCTTCCAGCCGCCGATCGAGGAACCGTCGAACATGACGCCATCGGCGAACATGTCCTCATCGACGCAGACGACGTCCATGGTCACATGCTGCAGCTTGCCCTTGGGGTCGGTAAAGCGCAGGTCCACGAACTTGACGTCGTTTTCCTTGATTTGTTTCATGATTTCGCTTGCGCTCGTCATATGGCCTCCTCGATGTACGATGACGATGAAACCCCGGCCTTTGGCCCTAGGGCGTTTATTGGGGGCGTTTAGATGGCGTCCACGCCCGTTTCACCGGTGCGGATGCGGATGACTTCCTCCACATTGGAAACGAATATCTTGCCGTCTCCAATCCGTCCAGTCTGTGCCGCATTGCGGATGGCTTCAATGACGGCATCCGCGTTCTCGTCCGCCAGGACGACCTCAACTTTGACCTTCGGCAGAAAATCGACGACGTACTCCGCGCCGCGATAGAGCTCGGTATGGCCCTTCTGGCGGCCAAAGCCCTTGGCTTCGGTCACTGTGATCCCCTGCAAACCGACTTCCTGAAGGGCTTCCTTCACTTCGTCGAGCTTGAAAGGCTTGATGATCGCTTCGATCTTTTTCATGAGAAACTATATCTCCGCTTCTCTCTTGAAGCAGGCCGTTACCCGCTCGCACATGCCAATGCAGTTATCGTGCCAAACTCGGACGACACTTTCAAAAAAATAATGCGGTTTTGCCCTAATTCCCTACAAAACAGCAGCTTCAGTGACAAAATTGCTTCCGTTTTTCTCACAATTGGTGCGTTGCGGCACAAGAATCGGAGTTTTTTGAAGTTTTTCCTCTAGTTAAGCATTGTCGAATATACTGCGGGTGAGGATGTAAATTTAGGCATTTGCACAATTTTTTGCCTATTTGACGGGCCAGACGGCGCTTGTTTTCTGATCATCTTTCCGTTCAATTGCGCCTATGGATGCTTCGCTTGTCTCATTGCTTTTGACACCCGACGAGATGGCAGCGGCGGACGCCGCCTCTGCCCGATCCGGCATTCCGTCGTTCGCTCTGATGGAGCGGGCAGGGCAGGCGGTTGCGGCGGCCGCACTCCGGCAATTTCCCGGCGCCTTGCGTTTTGTCGTGCTCTGCGGCCCCGGAAACAATGGCGGCGACGGATATGTAGCGGCCCGCGCACTTGGCCAAGCCGGCGCGCCTGTTCGCGTCCACCATCTCGGCGACCCCCAGAAGCTGAAGGGCGATGCCAGGCAGGCGCGCGAGCTCTGCGACCTGCCGTCTGAACCGCTCCAGGCCTACCGGCCGATGGCGGGCGACGTGGTGGTCGATGCGCTGTTCGGCGCCGGTCTGACGCGCGACGTGCCCGACATCGTCGCGGATGTGATCCGCTGGGTTGGCGAGGCGCGGATACCGGTTATCGCCGTCGACCTGCCTTCCGGTCTCTGCGGAAGGCGTGGCGTACCGCTCGGCGCCGCCTTCCAAGCCGCCCATTCGGTCACCTTCATGACCCGAAAGCCGGGCCACCTTCTGCTGCCGGGAAGGTCGCTCTGCGGTGATGTCGAGGTTTTCGATATCGGCATTCCGGCCCGCATCATCCGTGAGGTTGCCGGCGAGACGCGGGAAAACGGACCCTCGCTTTGGCGCGAACTCCTGGCTGAACCGGGGAGCGAGACCCATAAATACCGCCGCGGACATCTGGCCGTGTTTTCCGGGGAGGCCGGCAAGACCGGAGCGGCTCGGCTTTCGGCGACGGCGGGCCTGAAGGCAGGGGCAGGGCTGGTGACCGTCGGTTCGCCGAGCGCTGCCATGCCGGTCAATGCAGCCTCGCTGACTGCGATCATGCTGCATCCGGTCGATACGGTGAAAGATCTGGAAAACTGGCTTGGTTCGGCAAAACTCGCGGCTTTCGTGCTCGGGCCGGGCTTCGGCATCGGCAAGAAAACAAGACAATTCGCGCTGGCGCTGAAAGATCGCCCGCTGGTGCTCGATGCCGACGGGATCACCTCCTTTAAGGAAAAGCCCTCGGACCTGTTCGATGCCTTTGCCGGCGGGGAGCCCCATCTGGTGCTGACCCCGCACGAGGGCGAATTCGCCCGCCTATTTCCTGACATCGTCGCGGATGACAACCTGAGCAAGATGGAAAAGGCGGTGGCGGCTTCCGCCCGCGCCCATGCCGCCATTGTCTACAAGGGCGCCGATACGGTGATCGCCAGCCCCGATGGACGCGCCTATATCAATACCAACGGACCGCCGTGGCTCGCGACTGCCGGTTCCGGCGACGTTCTGGCCGGCATGATCGGCGCATTGCTCGCCCAAGGCATGCCCGCCTTCGAGGCAGCCGCGGCAGGCGTCTATCTGCATGGCGAAGCCGGCAAGCGGGCGGGCAGGGGCATGACGGCCGAAGATCTCGCCGTCCATGCCGGCATCGGCCTGGATCCCTAGCTTCTGCTTTCCAGGAGTTCGCGCATCGCCATCGCGCCATAGGGCGCGTTCACCTTGCCCTCGTGGATGAAGAAGGCGAAAACGTCGCGCGGCTCCTTCTTCGGCTTGTGTTTGTCATCGACCAGCGGCAGGTCGTCCGGCACGCTGCCTTCTGCCCAGGTTTCCAGCCTTTTCGCCCAGGCTTTCATATCCTCTTCCGCATAACAGGTCTTGATATCGTCCGACCCCTTCTGCAGGCGCGCGTAGACGAAATCCGCCGTGACATCCGCGATCATCGGATAGTCGAAATGGTCTGCACAGACGGGCGCGATGTTGTATTTCGTAAGCAGCGCGATGAATTCCGGCACCTTGAACGTGTCGTTGCGGACCTCGACCACATGGGTCAGCTTCAGCCCGTCCAGCTTGTTCGGCAGCAGTTTCAGGAAGGCCTCGAAATCATCCGCTTCGAACTTCTTGGTCGGTGCGAACTGCCAGAGCAACGGCCCGAGATGGTCGCCAAGCTCGGTCAGGCCCTGAGTCAGGAATTTCTCAATCGAGTCTCCCGCTTCGGCCAGGACCTTGCGGTTGGTGGTGAAGCGGCTCGCCTTCAGCGAAAAGATGAATCCGTCCGGCACTTCCGATGCCCATTTGGCGAAGGTCTCGGGCTTTTGCGACCCGTAATAGGTGCCGTTAACCTCGATGACCTTCAGCTTGCTGGCGGCGTATTCGAGCTGTTTCTTTTTCGCCAGTTTTTCAGGATAGAATGTGCCTTCCCACGGCTCGAAGGTCCAGCCGCCGATGCCCGTGCGTATTGTGCCGGCTTTGGTCATGAATTGCCTCCCTTGTGCGGAGGTTCACTCCGCCGCTTCCACCTTCTTCATCGGCCGCCGCTCCAGCAGTTCCTTCAGGAAATGGCCGGTATAGGACCGCTTTTCCTTGACGATCTGCTCGGGCGTGCCGGCCGCGATCACTTCGCCGCCGCCGGTGCCGCCTTCCGGGCCGATATCGATGATCCAGTCGGCCGTCTTAATGACCTCGAGATTGTGCTCGATGACCACCACCGAATTGCCTTGGTTCACCAGTTCCTGCAGCATTTCCAGAAGCTTGGCGACGTCGTGGAAATGCAGGCCGGTCGTCGGCTCGTCGAGGATATAAAGCGTGCGCCCCGTCGAACGTTTCGACAATTCCTTGGCTAGCTTGACGCGCTGCGCCTCGCCACCCGAAAGCGTATTGGCCTGCTGGCCGACCTTGATGTAGCCGAGGCCGACATCGAAAAGCGATTGCAGCTTGTCGCGAACCGCCGGCACCGCCGAGAAGAATTCGACGCCTTCCTCGACCGTCATGTCGAGCACGTCGGCGATCGATTTGCCCTTGAAGGTGACGTCGAGCGTCTCGCGATTGTAGCGCTTGCCGTGGCAGACGTCGCAGGTGACGTAGACGTCCGGCAGGAAGTGCATCTCGATCTTGATGACGCCGTCGCCCTGGCAGGCCTCACAGCGGCCGCCCTTGACGTTGAACGAGAAGCGGCCCGGCTGGTATCCGCGGGCTTTTGCCTCCGGCAGGCCGGCAAACCAGTCGCGGATCGGCGTGAAGGCGCCGGTATAGGTGGCGGGGTTTGAACGCGGCGTCCGGCCGATCGGGGACTGGTCGATATCGATCACCTTGTCGATATGTTCAAAACCGTCGATCCTGTCGTGCTCTGCCGGGATTTCGCGGGCGCCCATGACGCGGCGCGCGGCGGATTTGTAAAGCGTCTCGATCAGGAAGGTCGACTTGCCGCCGCCGGACACGCCTGTCACAGCGGTGAACACGCCGAGCGGAATGGCTGCCGTGACATTCTTGAGGTTGTTGCCGCGGGCGCCAAAAACCTTGATTTCCTTGCCCTTTTTCGGCTTGCGGCGCTCGGCCGGTACCGGCACGCCGAGCTCGCCCGACAGATATTTGCCGGTCAGCGATTTCGGATTGGCCATCACCTCGTTGGGCGTGCCTTCGGCCACCACCTGTCCGCCATGGATGCCGGCTGCCGGGCCGATATCGACGACGTAGTCGGCACTCATGATCGCGTCTTCGTCATGCTCGACAACAATCACCGTATTGCCGATGTCGCGCAGGTGTTTCAGCGTGTCGAGCAGGCGGGCATTGTCGCGCTGGTGCAGGCCGATCGACGGCTCATCGAGCACGTAGAGCACGCCGGTCAGGCCGGAGCCGATCTGCGAGGCGAGCCGGATGCGCTGGCTTTCGCCGCCGGAGAGCGTGCCGGAATTGCGCGAGAGGCTGAGATAATCGAGGCCGACATCGTTCAGGAACCGCAGGCGCTCGCGGATCTCTTTCAGAATGCGGACCGCGATCTCGTTCTGCTTGGCGTTCAACTGTTCCGGCAGCACCTCGAACCAGTCGCGGGCGATCCGGATCGACATCTCGGTGACCTGGCCGATATGCAGCTTGTTGATCTTTACGGCGAGTGCCTCCGGCTTCAGGCGATAGCCGTTGCAGGCCGGGCAGGGGGCTGCCGACATGTACCGTTCGATCTCCTCGCGCGCCCAGGCGCTGTCGGTTTCCTTCCAGCGGCGCTCGAGGTTCGGCACGATGCCTTCGAAATTCTTGACCGTCTTGTAGGAGCGGGCGCCGTCGGCATAGTGGAATTCGATCTTTTCCTCGGTGCCCTCGAGGATGGCTTTCTGCGCCTCCGCAGAAAGCTCGTTCCAGCGGCTGGACAGCTTGAAATCGAAAACCTTGCCCAGTGCTTCGAGCGTCTGATTGTAATAGGGCGAAGTGGATTTCGCCCATGGCGCAATCGCGCCGTCGCGCAGCGTCCGGGCAGGTTCCGGCACGATCAGCGCTTCATCCACCTTCTGCTGTGAGCCGAGACCGTCGCAGGTCGGGCAGGCGCCAAAGGGATTGTTGAACGAAAACAGCCGCGGCTCGATTTCCGAAATGGTGAATCCGGAAACGGGGCAGGCGAATTTTTCAGAAAACAGCACCCGTTCGTGCGTTTCGTTGAGGGATTTGTTGGCGGATCCGCCGGCCGAAGTCTCTTCCGGCGGCAGCGGCTTGTCGGCGAATTCGGCGACCGCCAGCCCGTCTGCCAGTTTCAGCGAGGTTTCAAGGCTGTCCGCCAGGCGCGCGGCAATATCGGAGCGGACCACGAGCCGGTCCACGACGATATCGATATCGTGCTTGTATTTCTTGTCGAGCGCCGGAACATCGGCGATCTCGTAGAACTGGCCGTCGACCTTGACGCGCTGGAACCCCTTCTTCATCAGGTCGGCGAGTTCTTTTTTATACTCGCCTTTGCGCCCGCGGATCATTGGTGCCAGAATATAAAGACGCGTGCCTTCCTCGAAGGCTAGGATGCGGTCGACCATCTGGCTGACCGTCTGGCTTTCGATCGGCAGGCCGGTCGCCGGCGAATAGGGCACCCCGACGCGCGCAAAAAGCAGGCGCATATAATCGTAGATTTCGGTGACCGTGCCGACCGTCGAGCGCGGATTGCGCGACGTCGTCTTCTGCTCGATCGAGATCGCCGGCGAAAGCCCGTCGATCTGGTCGACATCCGGCTTCTGCATCATTTCCAGGAACTGGCGCGCATAGGCCGAAAGGCTTTCGACGTAACGCCGCTGGCCCTCCGCATAGATCGTGTCGAAGGCGAGCGACGACTTGCCCGAACCGGACAGGCCGGTCATGACGATCAGCGAATTGCGGGGCAAATCGAGATCGATGCCCTTCAAATTATGCTCGCGCGCACCACGTATGGAAATGCTCTTCAGTTCGCTCATCTTCATGCTCTCGGGAGGATCGAAGGCCCTTATGTAGTGATTGATCCACGACTGTCGAGACGAAACTGCTGCCATGCAACGCCGTTCCCGAGTCGGTTGACAGCACTATAGGAATAAAATAGAACAAATAAAGAACAAATTTGCCTGTGGATTAAAGATCGCAAAAACCCAATGGCTGGGCCCGATGGGCTAGAGTGCCGCGATTGATTTTTGGTGCCGTTACCGGGCGGCAGATGAGGTGATGAATATGGCTGGTAGTGTGAACAAGGTAATCCTGGTGGGGAATGTGGGGGCTGATCCTGAAATCCGCCGGACGCAGGACGGCCGGCCGATCGCCAATCTTCGCATCGCCACGTCCGAAACCTGGCGCGATCGCAACAATGGCGAACGCCGCGAGAAGACCGAATGGCATACTGTCGTCGTCTTCAACGAAGGTCTCTGCAAGGTCGTAGAGCAATACGTGAAGAAGGGCGCCAAGCTCTATATCGAAGGCGCGCTGCAGACCCGCAAGTGGCAGGACCAGACCGGCAACGACCGCTATTCGACGGAAATCGTGCTTCAGGGCTTCAACTCGACGCTGACCATGCTGGATGGCCGCGGCGAGGGCGGCGGTGACCGTGCTGGTTTCGGCGGTGGCGGTGGCGGCGGCAATCGTGTCGGCAGCGATTTCGGCGGCAACGATTTTGGCGGCGGCGACGATTACGAGCGCCGGCCCGCTGCGGGCGGCGCGAGCCGCGGCGCTCCGTCCTCCGGTGGTCAACCGGCCGGCGGCAATTTCTCGCGCGATCTCGACGACGACATCCCGTTCTGATCGATCGGTCGGCATCGATTTATGAAACGGCAGCTGCCTGAATTATCGATCAGGCGGCTGCCTTGTCGGCGAGCATCGCGACCAGGACGTCCGATTGCGAGAGAATGCCGACCAATTTGTTGTTTTCGCGGGTTACCGGCAGGTAGTGCAGCCCCTCCTCGGCGAAGATGACGATTGCGTCCGCGATCGGTGTGGCCGGGCCAACCGTCCTGACAGGCGCTGTCATGATATCCTTGACCGTGTCGTTCGGTGCGCTGGCGCCCGACAGGACGAGGCGCACACGTTGGGCAAAACCGATTTTCGGCCGGCCTCTCGTCCAGTTCGCCTTGTCGAGAAAATCTGTCTGGGTGACGATCCCCACCACTTCCGCCCTGTCGTTGGTAACCGGCAGGGCCTTGAAATGGTGGGCGCGCATCAGGTCGTGCGCCTCCTTCAGGGTATTGTCGGGTGCGACCGCCACCACATCGCGCGACATAATGCTGGCGCAATCGAGATGGCCGGCGCGCCGGCGATAGGAGCGCAATTCCGTCCGTCGCAGGATCGTTTCGAGGTCGTCGCGATCGATATCCAGGAACTCGTCGTATTCTTTCAGGACATCGTCGAGGTCGGCGGAGGTAAAGCCGATGCGCTGGATCGAGGCGGGATCGGTCGTGCCGTGATCGGCTGCCGGCTTGGCCGCGTGCGGGTACCGACGTCCCGTCAGATTGTTGAAGGCCAGCGCGAGCAGCAGCAGGGCCAGCGAATTGCCGGCGACGGGCCAGATCACGAAACCATATCCGAGTTCGTGGATGGCCGGCCCACCCAGCACCGCGGTCAGCGCGATCGCCCCGCTTGGGGGATGCAGGCAGCGAAGCGTCATCATCGCGGCGATGGCAACGGCGATTGCCACCGCCGAGGCCAGGAAGGGGTCGGGTATCAAAAGCGCGGCGGTCACGCCGACAAGAGCGGCGACGATATTGCCGCCAAGGATCGACCACGGCTGTGCGAGCGGGCTGGAAGGCACCGCAAACAACAGCACGGCCGAAGCCCCCATGGGGGCGACCAGTGCCGGAAGCGTTGCATCTGCCTTCAAAGCCAGGCTTCCCAGCAGTCCCGTCACCAGAATGCCCACGAGCGCGCCAAGTGCGGCACGCAATCTTTCCTTGGGGCTGACGGGGGTGGCTTCCGGCAGGAGCCGGCGCAACATGCGGCGCATCATGGAGACCTTCGAGTGAGGTGAGATGAATCGCGTTTTAGCAGAAAATTCCGCTCTGTCGCCCAGGTCTTACCTAACGCTGGGTCCCACGCGAAGAGTGCGGGCCTAAAGATTGAGGGCCGACCGCACCCCGTCGACGACGAACTGAACGGAGAGCGCCGCGAGGATCACGCCGAGCAGACGGGTGAGGATCGCCCTTCCGGTGACCCCGAGGAAACGGTCGAGCCGTTCGGCGACCAGAAGCGTTGCGTAGACGAGCAGCATGATCAGCGCGATGACGCCGATGAAAAGCGCCCGATCGAGAACGCCGGGCAGGGTGCCGGAAAGCAGGACGGTAGCCGATATCGCGCCCGGTCCGGCAATCAGCGGCAGCGCCAGCGGAAACACCGCGATGTTGTGGATGTGGTCGATGGTGATCGCCGCCTGGGATGTCTTCTCCTTTCGCTCCTGGCGTTTCTCGAACACCATTTCGAAGGAGATCCAGAAGAGCAGCAGGCCGCCGGCAATGCGGAAGGCACCGATCGATATGCCAAGCAACCCGAGCACGCTCGAACCGAACAGCGCGAAGACGGCGAGGATACCGAAGGCGATCAGCGATCCTCGGAAGGCGACCTGGCGGCGCTGGAGGGCGGTCATGCCGACGGTCAAGCCCAGAAAAACCGGCGCCAGACCGGGCGGGTCGAGTGTCACGAGCATCGTGGTCAGGGCATTGACCAGCATATCGGGGGTCGCCATATCCTCTCCCTGTCAGGCTGCAATCCTTGCAGTCGCATGCGAAGATTGTTAGGACAGGCCGGCAGCGAAAGAAAGCCCACCCCGTCAGCGTCACGGCATGTTTCGACCTTGTTCAAAAGCCGTGTTAAAGCCGCAAAAGCTGTTCAAAACCATTGTGGAAATTGGCGCTCGGAACCGCTTTCCGCTATAAAAAAGAAACTGATTCCGAACAGAGATCGTGATCCGATTTGACTGAGCAAAGCACACCCGGCGGCGGAAAGCTGCCTCCAGGCATCGAACCCATTTCCATCATGGAAGAGATGCAGCGGTCCTACCTCGATTACGCCATGAGCGTCATCGTCAGCCGCGCCCTTCCTGACGTCCGCGACGGACTGAAGCCGGTCCACCGGCGCATCCTCTACGGCATGTCGGAACTCGGCATCGACTGGAACAAGAAATACGTCAAATGCGCCCGCGTGACCGGGGACGTGATGGGTAAATTCCATCCGCACGGCAACTCGGCGATCTATGACGCGCTGGCGCGTATGGCGCAGGACTGGTCGCTCCGCCTGCCGCTGATCGACGGTCAGGGCAATTTCGGCTCGATCGACGGCGATCCGCCGGCGGCCGAACGTTACACCGAATGCCGCCTTGAGAAAGCGGCCCACGCGCTGCTCGACGATCTCGACAAGGAAACCGTCGATTTCCGCGACAACTATGACGGCACGCTCTCCGAGCCCGTCGTGGTGCCGGCGAAATTTCCGAACCTTCTGGTCAACGGCGCAGGCGGCATCGCCGTCGGCATGGCGACCAACATCCCGCCGCACAATCTGGTGGAAGTGATCAACGGCTGTATCGCCCTGATCGACAACCCGGCGATCGAGCTGCCGGAAATGATGGAGATCATTCCCGGTCCGGACTTTCCGACAGGCGCCCTGATCCTCGGGCGGGCCGGCATCCGTTCCGCCTATGAAACCGGCCGCGGCTCGGTGATCATGCGCGGCGTTGCCGCAATCGAACCGATGCGCGGCGATCGCGAGCAGATCATCATCACCGAAGTTCCCTACCAGGTGAACAAGGCGACGATGGTCGAGAAGATCGGCGAGCTGGTGCGCGAAAAGCGCATCGAGGGCATTTCCGACCTGCGCGACGAATCCGACCGTCAGGGCTACCGGGTCGTCGTCGAGCTGAAGCGCGATGCCAATGCCGACGTGATCCTCAACCAGCTCTATCGCTACACGCCGCTGCAGACCTCGTTCGGCTGCAACATGGTGGCGCTGAATGGCGGCAAGCCGGAACAGCTCGCGCTGCTCGACATGCTGCGCGCCTTCGTGTCCTTCCGTGAGGAAGTGGTGAGCCGGCGCACAAAATACCTGCTGCGCAAAGCTCGCGAACGCGCCCACGTCCTGGTGGGCCTGGCGATCGCGGTCGCCAATATCGACGAGATCATTCTCCTGATCCGTCGCGCGCCCGATCCGCAGACGGCGCGCGAGCAGTTGATGACCCGTCGCTGGCCGGCTCAGGACGTCGATGCGCTGATCCGCCTTATCGACGATCCGCGCCACAAGATTAACGAGGACGGCACCTACAATCTGTCTGAGGAACAGGCGCGCGCCATCCTCGAACTCCGTCTCGCCCGCCTGACGGCTCTCGGCCGTGATGAAATCGGCGACGAACTCAACAAGATCGGCGCCGAGATCAGCGATTACCTCGACATCCTCTCGTCGCGCCTGCGCATCCAGACGATCGTCAAGGAAGAGCTCGCTGCCGTGCGCGATGAATTCGGCACGCCGCGCCGCACGCAGATCCTCGAAGGCGGTCTCGAAATGGACGATGAGGATCTCATCGCCCGCGAGGACATGGTCGTCACCGTTTCGCATCTCGGTTATATCAAGCGCGTCACGCTCGGCACCTATCGCGCCCAGCGTCGCGGCGGCAAGGGCCGTTCCGGCATGGCGACGCGCGACGCGGATTTCGTCACGCGCCTGTTCGTGGCCAATACCCACACGCCGGTTCTGTTCTTCTCCTCGCGCGGCATCGTCTACAAGGAAAAGGTCTGGCGCCTGCCGATCGGCACGCCGCAGTCCCGCGGCAAGGCGCTGATCAACATGCTGCCGCTGGAGCCGGGCGAACGCATCACCACGATCATGCCGCTGCCCGAGGACGAAACGACCTGGGAGAACCTGGACGTGATGTTCTCGACAACCCGCGGCACCGTTCGCCGCAACAAGCTATCGGACTTCGTGCAGGTCAACCGCAACGGCAAGATTGCCATGAAGCTCGAGGAAGAGGGTGACGAAATCCTCTCCGTCGAGACCTGCACCGATCAGGACGACGTGCTGCTGACCACCGCCCTCGGCCAGTGCATTCGCTTCCCCGTTGGTGACGTGCGCGTCTTTGCCGGCCGCAATTCGATCGGCGTACGCGGCATCACGCTCGGCGAAAGCGACCGCATCATCTCCATGACCATTGTCGGTCATGTGGACGCGGAGCCCTGGGAGCGCGCGGCCTATCTCAAGCGTTCGGCGACGGAACGTCGCGCCGCAGGCGTTGACGAGGAGGATATCGCTCTCGTGGGTGAGGAAGTCACCGAGGAGGGACAGCTTTCCGACGAGCGTTACGAGGAACTGAAGGCCCGCGAGCAATTCGTGCTGACGGTTTCCGAAAAGGGCTTTGGCAAGCGGTCGTCTTCCTACGACTTCCGCACCTCGGGCCGCGGCGGCAAGGGCATCCGCGCCACCGATACGTCCAAGACAGCGGAGATTGGCGAACTGGTCGCCGCCTTCCCGATCGAGGACAATGACCAGATCATGCTCGTCTCCGATGGCGGCGTGCTGATCCGGGTGCCGGTCAACGGTATCCGCATCGCCAGCCGCGCCACGAAGGGCGTCACGATCTTCTCGACCGCCAAGGATGAGAAGGTTGTCTCGGTCGAGCGTATCAGCGAGCCGGAAGGCGACGAGGAAAACGGCAATGGCCTGCCGGAGGAAATCGACAGCGAAACCGGTGATCTCGGCGCTGCCGCCCCGGAAGCGGGTCCGACGGATGAGGGTGCGGCGGAATAAGCCGCACCTCAATCAAAAAACGGCCAAAATAAAAAGCCGGAGGATGAAAATCCTCCGGCTTTTGTTTGAACCGCTTGCGACGGGAAAGTCCGCGTGAACGCGGTTCGCTACTGTCAAATCGCCAAATCGGTCAATCCGTCAGAACACGCTGTGGCGGCGCGAGAAATCCCTGAAATCCTTCATGTCGGCACGTTCGCGCCTGAGCTCGGAAATCGTTGAGGCCACGGAAGCCACGAACATGATGCTGATCAAACCTGCAAGTACTGTCAACGTCACGAACATGGGGTTCCTTTCTCGTCCGTGTATCCGCCTCAGTAGTACGAGAGATCGCTATAACGGCCCGTTACTTGCGGATAATTCAGATCTGCCAATTGGGATTTATCTTGATAAAGGGTTACCGTAGCCGTCAGCATCACCGCAATCATGGCCGTCCAGACCAGGTTAATCATGGTGATCTTGTCCAGCATGATCGTTTTCCTTCTCGCGATCATCGCCATCTGTCCTTCTTGTTAGCCTGAACGCGCATCGCGCAAACAGGTTCCACCGCATTTTGAGAGATACTTAACCGTGTGGCTCTGAAGCGACCTTGAATGCTCTGTTCATCTGGCGTTCAGAATTCGAAGTCTTTTTCAGGCTTCTTCCGGTCCGAAGGCGACTACGAAAGCCTCCAATGCAAAAGCGAGAACCACGGCTCCCATCACCATCAAAGCCAGCATTTGTCGTCGTTTCTCCCGAGATACGCACGGGTCTTTCGCCCGCCACGATCGTCATAAGACCATGGCGCCGCTGAAACGCCCTTGAACGGGCCATTCATCTTTCGTTCAGAATTGGGAGATGCTTGCGGTTGGGCGGCTTCCGTGACAAAAGGCGCGTGAAATTTCGCTGAAACAGTTCCGGACCTCGGCATGACCACCGCTTTTTATCCCGGTTCTTTCGATCCGATGACCCACGGACATCTGGACGTGCTCGTCCAGGCGCTGAATGTCGCGGACAAGGTGATCGTCGCGATCGGCATTCATCCGGGAAAGGTGCCGATGTTCACCTTCGAGGAGCGGGCCGAACTCATCAGCGCCTCGCTTGCCGAAGCGTTGCCGGGCAAAGCCAACCATGTATCGGTTGTTTCTTTCGACAAGCTGGTGGTCGATGCTGCCCGCGCCAACGGCGCAGGCCTGTTGATCCGCGGCCTGCGCGACGGCACCGATCTCGACTACGAAATGCAGATGGCAGGCATGAACCGGCAGATGGCGCCGGATATCCAGACCGTCTTCCTGCCCGCAGGCACCGCCTCGCGGCCCATTACGGCCACATTGGTCCGGCAGATCGCGGCGATGGGCGGCGACGTCAGCGCCTTCGTGCCTGCCGCGGTCCTGAAGGCCCTGAACAACAAGCTGAAACGCTGATCGTTTCCGAACCCCGGAGATCTTTCCATGAAACTGCTTCGTCTTGCCGTCGCCGGCGCTTTCGCCCTCGCTTCCATGGTCCTGCCGGCTGTTGCCGCGCCGGATGATTTCCTGACCATAGAGCTGAAGGATGGCCCGGTGGTGATCCAGTTGATGCCGGAAGTTGCGCCGAAACATGTGGCGCAGATCAAGGCGCTCGCCGCCAAGGGCGAATACGACAATGTCGTCTTCCATCGGGTCATCAACGGCTTCATGGCGCAGACGGGCGACGTGGAGTTCGGCAAGCAGGGGGGCAAGAGCTTCAACCCGGCTCGCGCCGGCATGGGCGGCTCGGAAATGCCGGATATCCCGGCCGAATTCTCGAAAGTGCCGTTCGAGCGCGGTGTCGTCGGCATGGCGCGGTCGCAGGATCCGAATTCCGCGAACTCGCAATTCTTCATCATGTTCACCAAATATCCGAGCCTGGACGGCCAATATACCGCCGTCGGCAAGGTCGTGTCCGGCATGGAACTGGTCGACAAGATCAAGCGCGGCCAGGGCAGCAATGGCGAGGTCACCAATCCCGACAAGATGATCAAGGTCACCGTCGGTAAGAAGTAGGCCGCAGGAATTAAACGAAGGGCGCCCCTGTCGCAGACGATAATCGGGTGCCGAATTAAGGAGAAAGCATATGGCCGAGATCAAAGATCCGGAAAACACCCTCATCATGGAAACCACCAAGGGCAAGGTCGTCATCTCGCTTCTGCCCGACCTGGCGCCGGGTCACGTCGCCCGCGTCAAGGAGCTTGCCCGCGAGAATGCCTATGACGGCGTGGTTTTCCATCGCGTCATTCCCGATTTCATGGCGCAGACAGGCGACGTGAAATTCGGCAAGCAGGGTTCCGAGAGCTTCAACCCGGCCCGCGCCGGCATGGGCGGCTCGGAAAAGCCGGACCTCAAGGCTGAATTCTCCGCCGTCCCGCATGTCCGCGGCACCTGCTCCATGGCCCGTTCGCAGAGCCCGAACTCGGCCAACTCGCAGTTCTTCATCTGCTTCACCGACGCCCCGTGGCTGAACAAGCAGTACACCGTGTGGGGCCAGGTCATCGAAGGCATGGACTTCATCGACCAGATCAAGAAGGGCGAGCCGGTCAAGGATCCGGACTCGATCGTTTCGGTGCGCGTCGCCGCCGACGTCTGATCTCGACGGAACGAATGGCCCGCTCCGTCTGTCGGCGGGGCGGGCTTCGCTTTTTTGGAAAATCCATGCGCGTCGATCTCTTCGACTTCGATCTCCCGGAAAAAAATATAGCGCTGAGGCCCGCCAGCCCGCGTGACAGCGCCCGGCTGCTCGTCGTGCGGCCGGAAGGCGAGCCGGTGCTTGCCGATCACCGCGTGTCCGATCTGCCGGGTTTCCTGAAACCGGGCGACGCGCTGGTCTTCAACGACACCAAGGTCATACCGGCGCAGCTCGAGGGCATCCGCCACCGCGAAGGAGCGGGTGGCCAGCAGGTCTCCGCGACGCTGCATATGCGCGTCGCCCCCGATCGCTGGAAGGCCTTCGCCAAACCGGGCAAGCGCATCAAGATCGGCGACCGGATCGAATTCGGCCATGGTGGCAATGCCTGCCTGATCGGTTCGCTTGCCGCAACCGTGGAAGCCAAGGGCGAGGGCGGCGAAGTCACCCTGCGCTTCGATCTTTCCGGTCCGGCGCTCGACGAGGCGATCATGGCGGTCGGGCACATTCCGCTGCCGCCCTATATCGCCGCCAAGCGTCCGGAAGACGCACAGGACCAAAAGGACTACCAGACCATCTACGCCCGCGAGGAGGGTGCCGTCGCGGCGCCGACGGCGGGCCTGCATTTCACGCCGGAGCTTTTCTCGAACCTCGATGCTGCCGGCATCGAACGGCATTTCGTGACGCTGCATGTCGGGGCAGGGACCTTCCTGCCGGTCAAGGCGGACGACACGGCCGAGCACAAGATGCACCAGGAGATCGGCCATGTCAGCGCCGAGACCGCCGCCCGGCTGAATGCGGTGAAACGCGCCGGTGGGCGCATCGTCTGTGTCGGCACCACTTCGCTGCGCCTGATCGAGAGCGCGGCTGCCGATGACGGCACGGTAAAACCCTGGAGCGGCGCGACCGGCATATTCATCACGCCGGGCTACCGCTTCAAGGCGGTCGATATGCTGATGACCAATTTTCACCTGCCGCGATCGACGCTGTTCATGCTCGTCTCAGCATTCTGCGGGCTGGAGACGATGCGTGCGGCCTATTTGCACGCGATCGAAACCGGCTACCGCTTTTACTCCTATGGCGATTCCAGCCTTCTTTTCCGGGACAACCGATGACCGAGACTTTCCAGTTCAATCTCAAGGCCACCGATGGCGGCGCGCGGCTTGGCGAAATCACCATGCCGCGGGGCACGATCCGCACCCCGGCCTTCATGCCGGTCGGCACGGTCGGCACGGTCAAGGCCATGTATCTCGACCAGGTGCGCGATACCGGCGCCGATATCATTCTCGGCAATACCTATCACCTGATGCTGCGCCCGGGCGCGGAGCGCGTCGCCCGGCTTGGCGGCCTGCATGAGCTGATCCGCTGGAAACATCCGATCCTCACCGATAGCGGCGGGTTCCAGGTCATGTCGCTGTCGGGCCTTCGGAAGCTCGACGAGAAGGGCGTGACGTTCAAGAGCCATGTCGACGGCAGCCTGCACCACATGTCGCCGGAGCGCTCGATCGAAATCCAGGGCCTGCTCGGCTCCGACATCCAGATGCAGCTCGACGAATGCGTGGCGCTGCCTGCCGAGCCGAAGGAAATCGAGCGAGCGATGGAGCTGTCGCTGCGCTGGGCCGAACGCTGCCGCGTCGCTTTCGGCGACCAGCCGGGCAAGGCGATGTTCGGCATCGTCCAGGGCGGCGACCAGCCCGAACTTCGCATCCGCTCAGCCGAAGGCCTGAAACAGCTCGATCTGAAGGGTTATGCGGTCGGTGGGCTTGCCGTCGGCGAGCCGCAGGACGTCATGCTGAAAATGCTCGAAACGACGCTTCCCGTTCTGCCGTTCGAAAAGCCGCGTTACCTGATGGGCGTCGGCACGCCGGACGACATGCTGAAATCGGTAGCGCGCGGCATCGACATGTTCGATTGCGTGATGCCGACCCGTTCGGGCCGCCATGGGCTTGCCTTCACCCGCCGCGGCAAGGTCAATATCCGCAACGCCCGCCATGCGGAGGACATGCGCCCCCTGGACGAGGAATCGAACTGCCCGGCCGCCCGCGATTATTCCCGCGCCTATCTGC
Organism: Neorhizobium sp. T25_13; assembly: GCF_002968675.1. Lineage (NCBI taxonomy): Bacteria > Pseudomonadati > Pseudomonadota > Alphaproteobacteria > Hyphomicrobiales > Rhizobiaceae > Neorhizobium > Neorhizobium sp. T25_13. The sequence continues at coordinate 100,670 of NZ_PVBI01000004.1, read as the reverse complement.
ACCATCTGGTGCGCGCCGACGAGGCGCTTGGCGGCATGCTGCTCTCCTGGAACAACCTGAACTACTATCAGGATCTGATGAAGGGCATCCGCCAGGCGATCGCCGAGGGTCGGTTCGCCGATTTCTACGCCGAAACCCAGGAAATGTGGGCGAAGGGCGATATCGATCCGGTCTGATCGACGCTGTCAGATACCCTGGCTGGCGGTGTTGCGGATCATCCGCACCCCGTTGACCTTGTAGGACCCGTCGTCCATCAACCGCATCTCGTAGATGGCCGTCCAGTCCTTGCCTTCCCTGGCGCTGATCATCACTTCCTGCAGCACCACTTCCCCGCCGCCGATCATCTTCGAGCGGCCGAAGGCGTAGTTGCCGGCGTGATAGACCGGCTCGTAGGTTTTCCGCACCATATCCAGGAACCGGTCCTTGTTGGGATAGAGGCTGCGGATCCCGGGCGAGGCGAAGGAATAGGCCTTTTCCGCGTCATCCTGCATGAGCGCAGCGATCTGGCCGGAAATCACCGCCTGGGCATTGGCGACGGGATCCTCGGCTTTGACGGCGGTGAAGGAACAGAGAGCGAAACACAGAACGACTGCAAGATATCGAACCAGCATCGGGCTTTCTCCAACGGCGAGCACCAGAAGGCTAGCGCCTTTGGGCGCAAGGAGAAGATGGCGCCTGCGAGTTTTTTGCGCAACGCCTTTCTTGAAGGCAAACGAATCCGAATGATTACAGAATGATGACGCCTTGAAGCAACCACTGCCGTTATCCGCACATTTTCGTGATATTCCGGCCATCGGAGGCGCAGGGCGGGGTCCCGTTATCGCGGCTTGTCGGTATCGGCCGACACTGTCAGGAATGCGGCGGGAATATTGATTCGCCCGGACATGCAATTTCGATGAAAAACCTTTTACCGCCGGCCCTGCTTTATTTCAGCAACGCCATCCTGTTCATTTCGCTGTTCACGCGATTGCCGGCTATCCAGGCGTCGCTCGGAATCGACAAGGCTGGCCTCGGTCTGGCGCTGCTGAGCGCTCCTGTCGGTACCTTTCTCGCATTGCCGCTCGCAGGACGTATCAACGACCGCTTTACCCCGCGGCTGACGGCACTCGTCACTCTGCCGATCTGCGCCATGCTCACGCCCGCGCTGACCGTCTTTCCGGTCGTGGGATTTGTAATCTGTTTCTTTCTCTTCGGTTTCTTCCGCACGATTTTCGACGTGGCTGCCAACATGATTTCCGCCGGCATAGAACAGCGGACCGGCCGGAAGGTGCTGTCCCGCAGCCACGGTTTCTGGTCGGTCGGCCTGCTGGCCGGCTCCCTCTGTTCCGGCTTCCTGGCGGAAAAGGCGGTGACGCCCTTCGTGCAGCAGATCATGGCCGCTGGTTTCGTCGTCGCTGCGTGCCTGCTGGTGTTCTGGATCACCCCCAGGGAGGCGTCTCCGCAAACGCGGCCCGATCACAAGCGCGGGGCATATGTGCTTCCGGACAGGATGATCGTGCTGATCTGCGTCATGGTTTTCGGCCTCTGCATCGTCGAGGGCGCGGTCTACGACTGGGGCATCTTTTTTCTGCGCGAACAGTTGAAGGCCGATCCGGCGATTGCCGGCGTGCTTTATGCCGCCTTCACCGTCGGCATGGGGCTGACGCGACTTTCCGGCGACATGCTGCGGGACAGTTTCGGATCCATGGTGCTGGTGCGTGCCTCGGCCGTTTCAGTCGCTCTTGGGATTGTCCTTCTCGTCGCGACGCCGAGCCTGACGCTTTCCGGCCTGGCGCTTTTCCTGATCGGCTGCGGCGTGGCGCTCGCTTACCCGCTGGCGGTCTCGACGACGATCGAGCTTGGCAAGGGTCAGCCGTCGGAAAACCTCGCGGCGCTGGGCCTGACGCTGATGTTGTCGACGATCGGCGTGCCGCCGCTGCTCGGCTTCATTGCCGAACATGTCGATCTCGTCGCGACCTTCCTGGTGCTGCTGCCTTGCGTCCTGGTCAGCTTCCTGATGGCGCCCGTCGCCGAGGGCCGCGGCCCGTCATGGCCGCTCCGGCGCCGCTAGCCGGCTTGATTGCCCTGTGGGAAAATCCGGCAAGGATATGGCCTGCCCATAATTGGCCACAAGAGTCGGTGAGGGGTTGAGACCGCTGGCCTTAGCCGTTAGACAATGAAACCGGATTTGCCGAAAACAGGTGACACTGTGATCGACCCTTATGAGATGCTTGGTGTTTCGCGCGAGGCGGATGGCGTAGCCATCAAGTCCGCCTATCGCAAACGCGCGAAAACGGTTCACCCGGATGCCGGCGGCGACGTCGATGCATTCGGAAAACTGACCGTGTCCTATGAACTGCTCTCCGATCCGGTACGCCGAAAAGTCTACGACGATACGGGTTACGACCCGGAACTCGCCGACACCAAGGATCTCCAGGGGCTGGTGATTCTCGAAACGCTGGTCAACGAGATCATCCTCGACGAGCGCGAGCCGGGAAGTTTCGATCCGGTCGCCGCCATACGGCGCAAGCTGACCGACAAGATCGTCAATGCCCGCTTCCATATCCTGGAGATGGAGCGCCACCGCGCCCGCATCCGCAACCACATCGACCGTATCGGCCGCAAGCCCGAGACGGACGTGCTGGGCCGCATGCTGAAATCCCGATGTGAAGCGATCAACGACGCGATCGGCAGGGCCGAGACCGAGATCGAGAATATCGAGCAGGCCTACGGCATGCTGGACGGGTATTCCTACGAGGTCGAAGTGATCGAGATCAAGACCGCCGCCGAGTGAGGGCCGCGGCACGTCTCTTGACACCGAAGTCAGCTTCAAGACATAGCTTCAGCCCATTCAATTCAAAGGGTTTTCGATGGCATTGACCATACGGGAGGGTGTCCGCGGGGATGCCGCGGCGCTGCTCGGTTTCATCCGCGAGCTGGCGATCTATGAAAAGGCCGAGCACGAGGTCGCGGCCACCGTCGAGACGATCGAAAGCTCCATTTTCGGCGAGACGTCGGTGACCAGGGCGCTGGTCTGCGAGCAGGACGGCGTGCCTGTCGGCATGGCGATCTGGTTCTTCAGCTATTCGACCTGGCAGGCGAGAAACGGGCTTTATCTCGAAGACCTGTATGTGACGCCGGCAGCGCGCGGCCTCGGCGCCGGTAAGGCGATGCTGAAGCGGCTGGCGCAGATCGCCGTCGAGAACGGTTGTGGCCGGTTCGAATGGAGCGTGCTCGACTGGAACGAACCGGCGATCCGGGTCTACGAGGCGATCGGCGCAGAGCCGATGAACGAGTGGATCCGCTATCGGCTTTCAGGTGAGACGCTGAAGAGCTTTGCCGAGGGCTGATGGGGTAGGCGAGGTTGACGCTGGACGCGTGACCGTTAGTAAGCGATTGCGAGCCGCCTTGGAGTTGGGAAGACGGGACCTGCTCGGTTCGGTCTTTGGAAGCACGCATATCGCCACTATGGTTTTTGACGATCCATGCACGCAACGAGGGCTTTTCCAGCTTTCGTCGAACCACGCGCAGTCAGCAGGTGCGGTCGATCTGAAATGCCATCCTTGATTGCGATCTGTTTGGCAGCTGCGGAGAATGCTGTGGCAAAGTTTTTTGCGTTGTCCGGCGAAAGCATCGTTTGAGAAATAGCCAAATTGTCCCCGACCGCACCAGTTTCCCCATCCTGACCAAATAGCAGCTTGCCGTCTATTGCGATTTCGATCTTTGGGACAATACCCTTGAGGATTGGTTCGTGAGCAAATCCTGGAATAGCTCGGATCAATAGGCCGGATTCCGCGCTATCGCAGATGAACAACACCCCAGAACGAAGTGACGACATGAAATCTACCGTCACGCGTGTACCCTTGGAAAAAGGATCGTCTTCTGTATCGACAGTCCAAGCCTGAAAGCCGGCGTCTACGACGCTCGCCGAGACCGCAACCAAGCCTATAGCAACCCAAAATGCACGCATAACAACCCCCTGTAATTCGGAGCAATGCTTGCAAGCCACTTTACTGGAAGTCAACTCCCTGTTGTATCTCTGCGCAAAAGCCTGTCGAATGCTCGTAAGGAGCAATACGAGGCGAGGGAGCCCGCCCAGCTTGGCGCTGCTGATCTCGAAGAAGAGTTCACTCGACAACCGGGGTTATGCTGACCTCTACTCCGACGTGATGCCGAGCATGCAGGCGAATGCTGCCGAGCAAGTTGACGCTGCGATCAAAGCTGCTAAAAAGCCAGCCATCGAATGATTGGGTAGCAAATCGGTAGCAATTGCCGCTTTGGCGAAATCAGCAAATGGCTAATTTCTCAACCTTATCAGCCGGATGGAAGAGTGTCCGAGTGGTTTAAGGAACCGGTCTTGAAAACCGGCGTGCGGGAAACCGTACCGTGGGTTCGAATCCCACCTCTTCCGCCAATATTGGCGTATCATGATACCGCGCCGTAATTTTCCCCCACGCCTCTCACCGCGGCTCCACGGACAGACTGAGGTAGGTCGGATCGAATTCTGCCACGTCCTTCAGTCGTTCCCAGTCGAGAATGGTAATCGTCTGGTTGGACCAGGAGATCAGGCGTTCGCGCCTGAGGGTCTGGATGACGCGGTTCATGTGGACGAGCGACAATCCCAGCACGTCGGCCATCTCGCCCTGCGAGAGCGGGAGGTAAAAGCTCCAGCCGTTGGTGCGGCGGACCACGTCCAGCCGGACATAGAGTTCGCAAAGAATGTGGGCGAGGTGCGAGACTTTGGAGCGCCGCCCCATCGCGACGATCCAGGCGCGGTGGATAGAGCCGTGGACCAGCGTATCGAGCCACAACATCCGGGTCAGGTGGGGATGCTGTTCCGTCACCTGCTTCAGGTCGGCATGGTCGGAAAAGCTGACATGGCATGGAGAAAGCGCGATGACGCCATGATCCATGGTCTTCAGCAGGAAGGCATGCAAATCCACGAAATCGCCGGCGACGTGGAGCGCCGTGATCTGCCGCGAGCCTTCCGCCGTCAGTTTGTATCGGGCAGCGAACCCATCGACGAGCAGGCTGCTGTAGCAGGGTCTCGATCCCTCGACCACCAGGTCTTCTCCTGCCAGAAAGCGCCTTTCACGGCCGACGATACGCCTGAGGATGTCGCGCTCTTCATCGGTGAGAAGGTCATGCTGTTCCAGGTTGAGAAGTAAGGAGTCGATCACGGTTGTCCTCGGTGGGTGTCAATATCCAGCGAAAGAACGGATGAGGAGGCCATATAGATCCCTCGGAAACACTGACCACTGGGCGGGAACAAATGCCCGCGAAGGAAATTCGGTCGATAGATACTCAAGGCAGCGAGCATGGAATGGCGCGATATTTCTTCGATTTGATCAATGGCGACGGGCCTGTGCGTGACAATGAGGGTCAGGAAATATCGACCCGCGAGGAGATCAGCCGGGAGGTGAGCCGGATATTGGCCGACATCGCCCGCGAGGAATTTCCCGAGCGGGGGAAGGGCTCGATCTCCATCGAGGTGCGAAACGAGTCTGGGCAGTCGGTATTTACCGGCCAGCTGTCGTTCCAGACACAATGGCATGATGATCCGGAACTATGACTGTGCAATACCTGGATTCCTGCGAAGTTAATCTTGGCTGCGAGTAATCGTCGTTAGTGTATTATTAACCATATCAAATAGAATTTTATCTTTTCCCCTATTTTCGTTCGCATTTTTGCCGCGATGCTAGCAAAAGTTCGCCTCCATTGTGTCCGTCGGCATAGGGGTATGTCCCGGACCGGTTCAATGGCTGTGTAAGGCGGTGCGATCGCGAGGATCGTTCGCAGCCTGATGCAGTGAAGGCGGCATGGGACGGATGAGTTTGGGTGTGAGTGGCGGCAAGCTTTCGCTGGGTGCGAAATGGCTCGGGATAACGATGGTCTGCGCGGGGATGGCATCCTGCGCTACGACAGAGGCACCGAAGTCGAAACCCCGCAGCAAAGAGTATTTTTCCGAAAAGGAATATGGCGTCAAGGCGAGCCCGCGCGTGGTCGGCGACGGCCGGCCGGTGCCGAAGGGCGGCGGCCGGTTCATGGTCGGCCAGCCTTATGAAGTGAAGGGCCAGACTTACGTTCCGAAGGAAGATCCGAACTATAACCGGAGCGGTCTTGCCTCCTGGTATGGGTCCGCCTTCCACGGCCGTCTGACCGCCAATGGCGAAGTCTATGACAGCGACCACCTCTCGGCCGCGCATCCGACGTTTCCGCTGCCGAGTTATGCCCGGGTGACCAATATCGACAACGGCACCTCGGTCATCGTCCGGGTCAACGACCGCGGCCCTTATCATCCGGGCCGCATCATCGACGTTTCCGACAAGACCGCCGAAATGCTGGATATGAAGCGGATCGGCACTGCCAAGGTCAACGTGCAGTATGTCGGCCGCGCCCGCATGGACGGCAAGGACATGCCGTTCCTGATGGCCTCCTACATCCGCAAGGGCGATCGCCTGCCGTCGATCCGACCGGAAGGCCAGATCGCAACCGGCGTCATGGTCGCGTCGAACCAGACGCTGGGCGACCAGCTCCAGAGCTACGGCTCGGCCATGCCGCGTCCGATGGCGCTGGCAGGCCGCACGCCGAGCGGCCTGGCGCCGGCAGCTTCCGCACCCCAGGCTTTCGAGAATTTCTCGGCATTGCCGCAGGTCGGCCCGCACCCGATCGAACGGCCGGTTGCCGGGGTTGCTCCCGCGCAGAACCGGCAGGTCGCCTCTTCCTCCCCCGTAGAAGCTCAGGCGCGGTCGTCGCAGGGCCGGAACCTGGAAACCGCCTATTCATCCGCTCCTCAGGCAAAAACTCCGCAGGTCGTGTTCGGCAACATGGTGCTGGAAGGTCCCAAGGCCGCTCAAAAGCCCGTGCGCTAGTTCATGGGCGATTGCAGGGTGCAATCGCCACTGCTAGGCATGGGGAAGGACGGTTCGTGGGGTGATCATGCGGCGCCTGCTGATTCTGCTTTGCCTAGTATTGCTGCAAGTATTCCTGCAAACCGGCGCGCCTTCGGGAGCCGTCAACGCGCAGGAACCGCCGCCCGCCTTCGTGACCAAGGCGAAGCAGATCTATATGGTCGAGGCGAAGACCGGCACGGTGCTGCTCGCCTCCAACGAAAACCAGGGCTTCCCGCCGGCCTCGCTCGCCAAGCTGATGACCATGGAAGTGGTTTTCAGTGCGCTGAAGCGGGGCGAGATCAGCCGTGAGACCGTCTTCCCGGTTTCCGAATTTGCCTGGCGCACCGGCGGGGCGCCCTCGGGCACCACGACCATGTTCGCGGCGCTGAAATCCCAGATCCGTGTCGAAGACCTCATCAGGGGCGTCGTCGTCCAGAACGGCAACGATGCTTGCATCGTGCTGGCGGAAGGTATTTCCCGTTCAGAAGCCGAATTTGCATCCCGGATGACGGCGCGCGCCAAGGATCTCGGGCTCGGTCGTTCCGTCTTCGGCAATTCCACCGGCCTGCCGGATACGGAGAGCCGCACGACTGCCCGCGACCTCGTCGAGCTCTCTCGTCATATCTTTCGCGAATATCCGGAATTCTATCCGATCTACGCCCAGCCGGATTTTACCTGGAACAAGATCTTCCAGCGCAACAAGAACCCGCTTTTTTCGCTCAATATCGGCGTCGACGGCCTTGGCGCCGGTTTTGCCGAAGGTTCGGGTTATGCGCTGGTGGCGTCGGTGGCACGCAACGGCACGCGGCTCTTCCTTGCTATGGGTGGGCTTGCCAGCGACAAGGAGCGGCTGGAGGAAGCGAGAAGGGTGCTCGAATGGGGGCTTTCCTCGTTCGAGACCAAGGTCCTGTTCAAGCAGGGCGAGGTGATCGGCCAGGCGAGTATCTACGGCGGCACGTCGAGCCATGTCGATCTCATCGCCAAAGAACCGGTCGATATCTACCTGCCGGCCAATAATCCCGACCGCCTTTCCGGGCGAATCGTCTATCGCTGGCCGTTGAGGGCCCCGGTGACCGAAGGCCAGGATGTCGGCGTGCTGAGGATTTCTTCGGGCGACCGGGTGGTGCGGGAAGTGCCGCTGGTAACGGCCAAGCCGATCGAAACCGGCAGCCTCGTCAGCCAGGCAACGGACGCGCTGCTCGAACTGATGTTCTTCTGGCTTTGACAACACGATGTTTCGCAGCGCACCCATATGCGTTATAAGCTGAAGCATAAAATTGAGTGCGGAAAGACGCGTGGCAGAACATTCCGGATTGTTCGTAACTTTCGAAGGCGGCGAGGGGGCTGGCAAATCCACCCAGATTCGCCGGCTCGCAGATCAGCTGCGCCGCCGTGGCCATGATGTGCTGATGACCCGCGAGCCCGGCGGCTCGCCGGGGGCGGAAGCCGTGCGCCACGTTCTGCTCTCGGGGGCTGCGGAAGAGTTCGGCGTGCGGATGGAGGCGATCCTGTTTGCCGCCGCCCGCAACGACCATGTCGAGGAAGTCATCCGGCCGGCGCTCGAAAGCGGCGCCGTCGTGCTCTGCGACAGGTTCATCGATTCCTCACGCGTCTACCAGGGTGTCACCGGCAATCTGGAGCCCGATTACATCGAGGCGCTGCAGCGGGTGGCGATCAACGGTGTGGTGCCGGATTGCACGCTGATCCTCGATCTGCCGGCTGAGGTCGGGCTGAAACGCGCCCGCAAGCGCGGCGCCGACAGCGCGCCCGATCGTTTTGAGCGGGAGGAGATCGAAACCCACGAAAAACGCCGCGAGGCTTATCTCGAAATCGCCGAGGCGGAACCGGAACGCTGCTATGTGGTCGACGCCGAGCGCTCCGAAGACGAGATTGCCGACGAGATTTTCGCGATCGTCGAGCCGCTGGTGCGGGAACTGAGCTTTACCCAGAAGAGCAGCGCGGAATCGGTCGGATGAGCGAGGAAACCGCCGGCATTCTGGAAGGCGCCGTGCCGCCGGCGCGCAATCCGCATCTCTATGGGCATCAGGCCGCCGAGGAATTTCTGGCGCGCAGCTACCGCTCGGGGAAGGGGCACCACGCGATCCTGATCGAGGGGCCGGAGGGGATCGGCAAGGCGACGCTCGCTTTCCGTTTTGCCAACCACGTGCTTTCGCATCCCGATCCCGCGACTGCGCCCGATCGTCTCGCCGATCCCGATCTCAATTCGTCCGTCAGTCGGCAGATCGCGTCCGGCGCCTCGCACAACCTCCTGCATCTCACCCGGCCGGTGGACGAGAAGACCGGCAAGACGAAAACTGCGATCACTGTCGATGAGGTGCGCCGGGCCGGGCATTTCTTCTCCCAGACGTCAGGCACCGGCAATTGGAGGATCGTCATCATCGATCCGGCCGACGATCTCAACCGCAATGCGGCGAACGCCATCCTGAAGATCCTCGAGGAACCGCCGCGCCGTGCGCTGTTCCTGGTCCTCTCGCATGCACCCGGAAAACTGCTGCCGACGATCCGCTCGCGATGCCAGTCGCTGAGGCTGTCGCCGCTCGGTGACCGGGATCTTGCGAAGGCGCTCGCAGGCCTGGGTACGCCGCTCGACGGTGGCAAGACCCAGGAGATGGTGCTGGCCAAGTCCAAGGGCAGCGTTTCCCAGGCGCTGAAACTCCTGAACTATGGCGGCACCGAGATCATCTCCGCCTTCGAGGAGGTGGTCGCGGCCGATGGTCCGACAGCCCGAAAGGCGATGCACCGGCTGGCGGATGTGCTGTCCGGCAAGGACAGCGAAGTGATCTTCGGCTTTTTCCTGGAGCACCTGAGCGATCACCTGATCGCCAAGGCGCGCAACGCGGCCCTTGCCGGCGATCTTCCGACTGCCGACCGGCAGGCGAAACTGGTCAGCGACATGACCGAGAAGATCACCATCGCGCAGGCCTACAATCTGGACCGCAAGCAGACGATCCTGTCGATCCTCGATGCCGCGCGGCGCTGATCCGAGGGCAGGGGCGGGAACCGCATAAGGAACTTTGTGTTTCGCATCAGCGAAACATGCGCTAAGAGCGGCATGATCCAAATCCAAGTGCCCGAGTGCCCCTGATGTCCGACAAGACGCCCTATTACATCACCACTGCGATTTCCTACCCGAACGGCAAGCCGCATATCGGCCATGCCTATGAGCTGATCGCGACGGATGCCATGGCGCGGTTCCAGCGCCTGGACGGCAAGGATGTTTTCTTCCTGACCGGCACGGACGAACATGGCCAGAAGATGCAGCAGACGGCGCGCGCCGAAGGCATTGCACCGGAAGCGCTTGCCGAGCGCAACTCGAGTGAGTTCCGGGCGATGGGCAAGCTGCTCAACGCGTCCAACGACGATTTCATCCGCACCACCGAGCAGCGCCACCACGAGGCCTCCAAGGATATCTGGAACCGGATGGCCGACAACGGCGATATCTACAAGGATACCTATGCCGGCTGGTATTCGGTGCGCGACGAGGCGTTTTATGCCGAGGACGAAACGTCGGTGCGCGACGGCGTCCGCTACGGGCCGCAGGGAACGCCGGTGGAGTGGGTTGAGGAGTCCAGCTACTTCTTCAAACTCTCCGAATACGGCGACAAGCTGCTGAAGCACTACGAGGAAAACCCGGATTTCATCGGCCCCAACGAGCGCCGCAACGAGGTGATCTCCTTCGTGAAATCCGGCCTGCGGGACCTGTCGGTATCGCGCACCACCTTCGATTGGGGTATCAAAGTACCGAACGATCCGGCGCATGTCATGTATGTCTGGGTCGATGCGCTGACCAACTACATCACCGCAACCGGCTATATGGAAGACCGGAACGGCCCGCGCGCCAAATATTGGCCGGCGGACGTGCATGTCATCGGCAAGGACATCATCCGCTTCCATGCGGTCTACTGGCCGGCCTTCCTGATGTCCGCCAAGCTGCCACTGCCGAAGCGCGTCTTCGCCCACGGCTTCGTGCTGAATGCCGGTGAGAAAATGTCGAAGTCGGTCGGCAATGTCGTCGATCCGTTCGAGCTTCTGGAGAAGTTCGGGCTCGACTACGTGCGCTATTATCTCTGCCGCGAGATTTCCTTTGGCCAGGACGGCAATTGCAACGACCAGCTGATCGCCACCCGCGTCAATGCGGATCTGGCCAACGGCATCGGCAACCTCGCCAGCCGCTCGCTGTCGATGATCGTCAAGAATTGCGACGGCCATGTTCCGGAGCCGGGCGAGCTCACCGACGCCGACAGGGAACTGCTTGCCGCGGCCGACGGCCTGATCGCCATCTGCCGCGAGGAAATGGACAAGCAGCTGATCAACCGCGCTCTTGCGGCGATCATCGGTATCGTTTCCGAGACCGACCGTTATTTTGCGGCGCAGGCGCCGTGGGTGCTGAAAAAGACAGATACGGCCCGCATGGGCACGGTGCTCTACGTGACGGCGGAGGTCGTGCGCCAGATCGCCATTCTGCTGCAGCCGTTCATGCCGGAATCGTCGGCCAAGCTGCTCGATCTCGTGGCTTCTCCGGCCGACAGCCGTGATTTCGCGGCGCTCGGCGAAGCCGGCCGCCTGAAGCCCGGCACGCCGCTCGAAGCCCCGACGCCGGTCTTCCCGCGTTATGTGGCGCCGGAAGCGAGCGCATAAGGCCCTATCCATGCTGATCGATACCCATTGCCACCTGGATTTTGCCGATTTTGCCGAGGAGCGCGACGCGATCGTGTCGCGCGCCCACGAGGCCGGCGTCGACCAGATGGTGACGATCTCGACGCGGGTTCGAAAACTGGACGGACTGCTGGCACTGACCGAGCGGTATCCGTCGGTCTTCTGCTCGGTCGGCACGCATCCGAATAATGCCGGCGAGGAACTGGACATTGAGACCGAAGACCTGGTGCGGCTCGCCAATGCGCATGAGAAGATCGTCGCGATCGGCGAGGCCGGGCTCGACTATTTCTACGACACGCAGACGCCGGCCGACCAGAAGACCGGGCTGATCCGCCATATCGCGGCCGCCCGGGAAACCGGTCTGCCGCTGGTCATCCACAGCCGCAGCGCCGACGAGGACATGGGCGAGATCCTGACGACCGAAAGCGGGAAGGGGGCCTTTCCTTTCATCCTGCATTGCTTCTCGTCGGGCGTAGACCTTGCCCGCATCGGCGTGGAACTCGGCGGATATGTCTCTTTCTCAGGAATCCTGACATTCCCGAAATCGGAAGACCTGCGCACGATCGCCAGAACCGTGCCGCTCGATCGGTTGCTGGTCGAGACTGATGCGCCTTATCTGGCGCCGAAGCGCTGGCGCGGCAAGCGCAACGAGCCTTCCTATGTGGTGAATACGGCCGAGGTGCTCGCCGAATGCATGGGCGTCAGCTACGAGGAAATAGCCAAGGTTACCACGGAGAACGCGTTCCGCATCTTCTCCAAGATGCCGAGGCTCTGACCTGTGGCGAGCTATCTGCGGCGCTTCACCATTCTTGGCTGCTCGTCGTCACCGGGCGTGCCGCGGCTGAATGGCGACTGGGGCGCCTGCGATCCCAACAACCCGAGGAACCGCCGCACGCGTGCCGCCTTCATGGTTGAGCAGATCGCGCCCGATGGCGGCAGCACCGTGGTGGTCATCGACACCGGTCCTGACTTTCGCGAACAGATGATCTCCGCGAATGTGCAGCGGGTCGATGCGGTTCTCTACACCCACGCCCATGCGGATCATCTGCACGGCATCGACGACCTGCGCGGCTATTTCATCCTGCAGCACCATCGCATCCCGATCTACGCCGATCCGGTTACCATGGACCGGATCCGCCAGGGGTTCGGTTATTGCCTGGAAACGCCGCCGGGCGGCAATTATCCGCCGATCGTCCGGCCGTTCCTGATCGACACCATGGACGAGCCGATCGTCGTGGACGGGCCGGGCGGACCGATCCGTTTCCTGCCGCATCTGCAGGTGCACGGCGACATCCATTCGCTGGGTTTCAGGATCGGCGACGTGGCCTATTGCAGCGATGTCAGCGACTTTCCACATGAAAGCGTGGCGAGGCTCGGCGGGCTCGACGTGCTGATCATCGACACGTTGCAGTACAGATATCATCCGAGCCATCTGTCGCTCGAGCAGGCGCTCGAATGGATCGCGAAATTTTCGCCGAAACACGCGATCCTGACGCATATGCATCTTCCGCTCGACTACGACACGGTGATGGCGCAGACGCCGCAGCATGTCGAACCAGCCTATGACGGTCTCGCGTTCGAGGTTGCGCTCGATCTCTGATCTCTGGCAGAGTGGAGCAGCCGCAAACCCAGGTTTTCCAGGCCTGGGTGCATATAGCCTAGTTCCATAATCTATCTTATGCGATATTTGTATCGCATCGGGAACGCTACCGACGAACACCCGTTCCCTCCCACTGAGGCTTCCCAGACAGACCGTTGGCCTCTTCGTCAAGCTCGGCGCAAGCAAGCGTCCCTAACGTCGGCCTCACCCGGAATGATTCCGGCTCAGATTGAGGACAATGATATGTCGAACGAAACTACCCATCAGCCGTCCGAACAGTCGCTCGCGCTGTTTCTTCAGGACAACGACGCCGACAAGCTGACCGACATCCTGGTCGAGGCGCTCTACGAAGCCTTCCGCATTCTCGAGGACGAAGTTCGTCCCGAAACGTTTCACTAAAACGTCCGTGCTGCTCGAGTGCTCGAACATGCTTGTCTTTCGCGTGCGAACATGATTGCCGTACGGCATTAGCAGCCCTCACGGATTCTCCCACCATGTTTGCAAGCGCCACGCCCTTCGTCACCATCGGCCTTCTGATTCTGTCGAACGTCTTCATGACCTTCGCCTGGTACGGGCACCTGAAATTCGAGAGCAAGCCGCTCTATCTCGTCATCATGGTGAGCTGGGGCATCGCCTTCTTCGAATACTGGGCCCAAGTGCCGGCAAACCGCATCGGCTACGGTTACTTCAATGCAGCCCAGCTGAAGACCATTCAGGAGATCATCACGCTCTCGGTCTTCGTCATTTTCTCCGTGCTTTATCTTGGCGAGCCAATTCACTGGAAGCAGATCGTCGGCTTCGGTTTCATCGCGCTCGGAGCCTTCTTCATCTTCACGAAATAGAGCGGATGCCGGGAACCGGCGCGCCATAGATGTGTTCGGGCCACCATGACGTCAGGTGGTGCGATGAAGAAGAGATCGGGCGATATTCGCATCGGCATTTCGGGCTGGACCTACAAGCCCTGGCGCGGCGTGTTCTATCCCGAGGGTCTGCCGCAGAAGCAGGAGCTGACCTACGCCGCGGAGCATTTCCGCTCGATCGAGATCAACGGCACCTTCTACGGACTTCAACGGCCGGAGAGCTTTGCCGCCTGGTATAACGCGACACCCGACGACTTCGTCTTCGCGATCAAGGGGTCGCGTTACATTACCCATATGCGCCGCCTCACCGATATCGAAACGCCGCTCGCCAATTTCCTGGCATCCGGCGTCCTGCGCCTCGGCAAGAAGCTGGGGCCAGTTCTCTGGCAGTTTCCCCCGCGGATGAAATTTTCGGCGGAACGTTTCGAGCCGTTTCTGAAGCTGCTGCCGAAGACCACGGGAGATGCCGTCGACCTCGCGGGGCGGCACGACTCGCGCCTCGACGGGCGCGACTATGTGAAGACGGATGCGGATCGGCCGATCCGCCATGCATTGGAGATTCGCCACGACAGCTTCCGCTCGCAGGATTTCATCGACCTGCTGCGCCACTACAGGGTCGGCCTGGTTGTCGCAGACACGGTCGAGTGGCCTCTGCTGATGGATCTCACCGCCGATTTCGTCTATTGCCGCCTGCACGGCTCAGAACAGCTTTATGTCAGCGGATATGATGACGAGGCGCTCGACCGCTGGGCGCAGCTCATCCGCCAATGGATGAAGGGCCGCGATCCGAAAGACGCGGAACGCATGGGGCCACCTTCCCCGCCGCGGGCGCATGGTCTGGATGTCTATGTCTACTTCGACAACGACGTGAAAGTGCGCGCGCCGCGAGATGCGCAGGCCCTCGCCGACCGGCTTGATGCGGGGCCGATTTCGTCGATTGCGAAGACCGCCAGACGCGCCTGAACGAGAGGTTTTCGCTTTTCCATCGGCATGCCTTCATTTCTATCTCGGTTTGATTTAGAGACAGTCCTTCAATCCGCCTTTTCCGGGCGGTAAGACTGTTCGCAAGGTATGTTGATCGATGCTTGATTCCCTCAGAAACGCCGCCCGCTCCTGGGTTGCCAAGTCGCTTCTCCTGCTTCTGGTTGCCTCGTTTGCCGTCTGGGGTGCTTCTCAGTCGTTGGTGACGACCGGCGGCAACACGGTGATGACCGTCGGGGACCAGCAGATTTCGAGCGAGGAATTCCGCCTCGCCTACCAGCGGCAGATCGCCAATCTCAGCCGCCAGTTCGGGACGCAGTTGACTGCCGAGCAGGCCCGCGCCTTCGGCATCCAGAACGAGGTGTTCACGCAGCTCGCAGCCGGCGCCGCGCTCGATCAGCTTTCCGACGACATGAACATCGGCCTTTCGGAAGACCGCCTCGCCAACCTGATCGCCGAGGACCCGGCCTTCAAGGGCGTCAACGGCCAGTTCGACCGCAACCTCTTTACCTCTCGCCTGCGCAACGCCGGTATTCGGGAGGATGATTACATCAAGGAACGCAGCAAGGTCGCGGTCCGCAGCCAGATCGTCGAGGCGGTTTCGGATGGCTTCCAGCCGCCGAAAGTGCTGGTCGATGCCTTGAAGAGCTATCGCGACGAAACCCGCACGATCGACTACATCCTGCTCTCCAACGCCAATATCGATCCGGTGAAGGCGCCGGCAAACGATGTGCTCGCTGCCTGGTTCGAGGGCGTGAAGACCCGTTACCGCGCACCCGAATACCGCACTTTCGCTTATGTGAAGCTGCAGCCGGGCGACATCGCAGATGCATCTTCGATCACCGACGAAGCAGCGCGCGCCGAATATGACAAGCGCAAGGACAGCTTCAAGACGCACGAAACCCGCACGATCGAGCAGCTCCCCTTCCCCAACAAGGAAATGGCGCAGGCGGCCGTGACGCAGCTGAAGGACGGTACCGCCACTTTCGACCAGATCATCAAGGATCAGGGCAAGACGGCGACGGACGTTCTGCTCGGCGATTTCACCAGGGAGAACGTGCCTGATCCGGCCTTTGCCGATCCGGCCTTCAAGGTTGCTGCCAGCGGCGGAACGACGCAGGTCATCGACGGCACGTTCGGCCCGGTCATCCTGCGCGTCACCAATATCCGCCCGGAGACGACGCGTTCGTTCGACGAGGTCAAGGAAGACATCCGCAAGCGGCTTGCCGTCTCTTCCGCGTCCCAGGAAGTGTTGAGCGTTCACGACCGTTTCGAGGACATGCGCAGCGGCGGCACCCCGCTCGAGGAGACTGCCAAGGCGCTCAACCTCAAGGCCGTCACCGTGACATCAGATGCCTCCGGCCGCGACGAAAAGGAGCAGCGCGTCACCGAACTGCCGGCTTCCACCGCGCTGCTCGGCGATGTATTCCGGACCGAACCGGGCGCCGACACCATTCCGGTCAACCTCGGCAATGACGGTTATGTGTGGTTCGAGGTGCGCAACATCGTGCCCGAGCGCGACCGCCCGCTCGCCGATGTGCGCGAAAAGGCCGTTGCCGACTGGACCGCCGAACAGCAGCGCCAGGCGCTCACCGCCCGCGCGACCGAGCTCAAGAGCCGCCTCGACAAGGGCGAGACGCTTGCAGCCATCGCCACCGAACTTGGCGTAGCGGTCGAAAACAAGCAGGGCCTGCGCCGTGGCGCCGAGGACGCGATCTTCGGCAACGAGGCGATTTCGGCGGCCTTTTCCGGCCCGGTCAACAAGACTGCGACCGTGATCGGTTCCGACGGTGAAAGCCGCCTTCTGATGAAGGTGGCCGCCGTGGACCAGGCAACGACGGATGCGGTTTCCGGCGACCAGCAGCTGCAGCAGATGGCGAACGCTGCCGGTGACGACATGCTCGATCAGATGGTCAACAGTCTGAAGACAAGCTACGGCGTGTCCGTCAACCAGACCGTCGTCGATCAGGCCATGCTGCAGTAAACCAGAGGGACGGCCGACCATGCCTGAGCTGAAACCCCTGCTTGCCAAGGTTGCCAATGGCGAGAGCCTCAGTCACGAAGAGGCGCGAGGCGCTTTCGACATCTTGATGTCCGGCGAGGCGACGCCGTCTCAGATCGGCGGCTTCCTGATGGCGCTGCGCGTGCGCGGCGAGACGGTTGCCGAGATCACCGGTGCGGTCGAAACCATGCGATCGAAGATGCTGCCCGTCTCCGGCCCTGCCGACGCCATCGACATCGTCGGCACCGGCGGCGACGGCCTCGGTACCTACAACATCTCCACGCTTGCCTCCCTGATCGTCGCCGGCTGCGGCGTCCCGGTCGCCAAGCACGGCAACCGTGCGCTGAGTTCCAAATCCGGCACGGCCGATACGCTCGGCGTTCTGGGCGTCAATCTGGAGATCGGTCCCGACCAGATCTCCCGCTGCATCACGCAAGCCAGCATCGGCTTCATGTTCGCCTCGATGCATCACGCGGCGATGCGCCATGTGGGCCCGAGCCGCGTCGAGCTCGGTACCCGCACGATCTTCAACCTGCTTGGCCCGCTTTCAAACCCTGCCGGCGCCAAGCGCCAGCTCCTCGGCGTGTTCGCGCCGAAATGGCTGGGGCCTATCGCCGAAGTCCTGCGCGATCTCGGTTCGGAGACGGTCTGGATCGTCCACGGCGACGGCATGGATGAGATCACCACCACGGGCATTACCCAGGTGACGGCGCTGGAAGACGGCAAGATCCGTTCTTTCGAACTGACGCCGATGGATTTCGGCGTTCAGCCCGCAACACTGGACGAACTCAAGGGCGGCGACGGCGTGCACAACGCCGCCGCATTGCGCGCCGTGCTCGGTGGTGCCAAGAATGCCTATCGCGATATTTCGCTCTGCAATGCGGCTGCCTCGCTCGTCGTCGCCGGCAAGGCGGAAACGATCGCCGACGGCATGAGGCTTGCCACCCGTTCGCTGGATGGCGGCCAGGCAGCTGCCGCGCTCGACCGTCTGGTTGCTGTCTCGAACGAAAAGGATTGAGGTCATGACGGATATCCTCAAGAGGATCGAAGCCTACAAGCGCGAGGAAATCGCCGCTGCCAAGGCGAGCGTACCGCTTGCGGAGCTGAAGGCCCGCGCTGCGGACCAGCCCTCCCCGCGCGGCTTTCATCGCGCACTGAAGGCGAGGCAGGATAGCGGTGCCTTCGGGCTGATCGCCGAGATCAAGAAGGCAAGTCCGTCCAAGGGCCTTATCCGCCCGGATTTCGATCCGCCTTCGCTTGCAGCAGCCTACGAAGCCGGTGGCGCCACCTGCCTCTCCGTCCTCACCGATGCACCGAGCTTCCAGGGCGCGCCGGAATTCCTGAGCGCCGCCCGCAACGCCTGCTCGCTGCCGGCGCTGCGCAAGGATTTCATGTTCGCGACCTACCAGATTCACGAGGCGCGCGCCTGGGGCGCCGACTGCATCCTGCTGATCATGGCCTCGCTTTCCGACGACGAGGCGCGCGAGCTTTACGACGTTACCGCCGAACTCGGCATGGACGCGCTGATCGAGGTGCATGACGAAGAGGAGACTGAGCGGGCGCTGAAACTCCCCTCGCCGCTGATCGGCATCAACAACCGCAATTTGCGCACCTTCGAGCTTAACCTCGAAACGAGCGAGCGGCTGGCGCCGATGGTGCCGGCCGACAGGCTGCTCGTCGGCGAAAGCGGCATCTTCACCCACGAGGACTGCCAGCGCCTGAAAAAGGTCGGCATCAACACCTTCCTCGTCGGCGAGAGCCTGATGCGCAAGGACGACGTGGCCGCCGCCACACGCCTTCTTTTGACCGGCGAGGCTGCGGCCCAGGCGGCGGAATAATGGCTGGCCTCACCCATATCGGCGCTTCCGGCGAGGCGCATATGGTCGATGTCGGCGACAAGGCCGAGACCAGCCGCTCGGCGACCGCCGAAGGTTATGTCCGCATGCTGCCGGAAACGCTGGCAACGATCCGCGAGGGCAATGCCAAGAAGGGCGACGTGATCGGCACGGCGCGGCTTGCCGGCATCATGGCCGCCAAGAAGACCTCGGATCTCATCCCGCTCTGCCACCCGTTGATGCTGACCAAGGTGGTCGTGGATATCACCGAGGACGCGCAGCTTCCGGGCCTCCGGGTGACCGCAACTGCCAAACTCACCGGCAAGACCGGCGTCGAGATGGAAGCGCTGACGGCCGCCTCGGTCGCCTGCCTGACGATCTACGACATGGCCAAGGCCGTCGACCGGGCCATGGAGATCGGTGGCATCCGCCTTCTCGAAAAGACCGGCGGCAAATCCGGAACCTATCGCGCAGAGGACTGAGAAATGGCGTTACTGCCCGTTTCCGAAGCGAAGAACCGCCTGCTCGGCAAGGCCAATCCGATCGGCACGGTGGAGACGGTCGCGCTTGGCGAAGCGAACGGCCGCGTCCTTGCGACGGACCTCGTTGCCCGCCTCACCCAGCCTCCCTTCGAAGCATCTGCCATGGATGGCTATGCGCTCAAGGCTTCCGACGCACCGGCGATCGGGGCCGAACTGACCGTGATCGGTACCGCCGCCGCCGGCCACGCCTTCGAAGGCACGGTTGGCAGGGGCGAGACTGTGCGCATCTTCACCGGTGCGCCCCTACCGGAAGGTGCCGATTCCATCCTCATCCAGGAGGATGCCGAAAAGCTCGAAGGCGACCGCATCCGCACCAGGTTCGAAGTCATCAGGGGCCGGCATGTGCGCCCCCGCGGCCAGGATTTCGCCGAGGGCGAAACCGTGCTCCCGGCCGGTACGATGCTCGACTTCTCGCATCTGACGGTCGCTGCGGCCATGAACCACCCGGAGCTGTCCGTCTATCGCCGCCCTCGCGTCGCAGTCTTGGCGACGGGAGATGAGCTCGTCCCGCCCGGCGCCACGCCCGGGAACGCGCAGATCATCGCCTCCAACACCTTCGGCGTCTCCGCCCTGGTGCGCGACAATGGCGGCGAGGTCCTCGATCTCGGCATCGTCCGCGACCGGCCGGAGGATATCACCGCGGCTATCGACAAGGCCCGTGCGGCCAGGGCCGACGTGCTGGTGACCCTCGGCGGCGCCTCGGTTGGTGATCATGACCTGGTGCAATCGACGCTGAAAGCGGCCGGCATGGAGCTGGATTTCTGGCGCATCGCCATGCGGCCGGGCAAGCCGCTGATGGTCGGCGCGCTGGGCGAAATGCAGGTTCTCGGCCTGCCCGGCAATCCGGTGGCGAGCCTGGTCACCAGCCTGCTCTTCCTCGAACCGCTGATCCGCAAGCTCGCGCGCCTGCCGGAGAAGCGCAGGGAGGTGCAGGGCGTCGCGGCAAGCAAACTTCCCGCCAACGACCAGCGGCAGGATTATCTCCGCGCCAGGCTGACGAGGGACCGCGACGGCAATCTCGTCGCGGAGGCCTTCGTGAAGCAGGATTCGTCGATGATGAAGGTTTTTGCCCATTCCGACGGCCTCATCATCCGCCCGGCGCACGCGCCGGAACTGCCGGCCGGCGCCCCATGCCCGATCCTGCTTATCCGCCCTTGAGGTGATCCGAACCGCCCGCGGCCCGGTCTCTATCCGCGACCCGAACAGCCGCGACGAGACTATTCCTCGTCCTGCTCCCGCTCGCGCTCGGTCAGCACCCAGACATGACCGGCCGGATCGAAGATCGAGGCCACCTGGCGACCGTTCATGTCCGTCTGGATCCTGTCACGCGTCATGCCGCCGAATTGGAACGCCGCATCGACGACGCTTTCGACATCCGGCACCGTCAACTGGAAGATCGTGCTGACGGCGCCGTCGTTTTTCGGATGGTAAGGCCCCTGATAGGAAGGTGCTGACTCCCTTTCCGGATCGGATCCGCAGACGACGATGCCGATCGGTCCGAGCTGCAGCTCGATCATCGTCAGGCGCAGCATTTCATAGGAATTCGTTTCCGTGGCGCCGAAGACGTTCTTGTAGAATTCGGCCGTGTCGCGCTCGCGTCCCTGTGCCACGAACAGGCTCAAACTCAAGCTGAAATTACTACCCAACATCGTCCATGCTCACCCGTGATTCCCCGGCAGGATAAAGGAGTTATTGTGGTGGTGTCATGTCAGCCGTGGAGGCCTCCGGCCTTTAACGGACGCTATGCACCGGATTCGCCGCCGGGACCGGTATAACGCGCCCGTGGACGGATCAGATGTCCGCTCTCGACCTGCTCCATGGCATGCGCCAGCCAGCCGGTAGTGCGCGAAAGCGCAAAGATGACGAGAGGTGTGTCTTCCGGGAGCGAAAAAGTTGCGGCAAGCGATGCCAGTGCAAAATCGATATTGATCGGTTCGCCGAGCAGTTCCTCCCCCGCTTCGGCAAGCGAGGCGTAGAGTGGCGGCGTTTCGAAGCTCGCCATCAGTGCCCGTGCCCGTGGATCGCCATGCGGATAGAGCCGGTGACCGAAGGGCCTGACGACGCCTTCAGAGGACAGCATGCTGCGGATCGCCTCGCGCACACCGACCGACGCCGCCTTTTCCGCGAGCACCGCGACGCTGGTCCAGGCGCCGCCATGCCGCGGGCCTGTCAGCGTCGCAAGGCCGGAAAGCGTGGCAGCGGAGAGTGCGGCCCCCGACGACGCCGTCACGCGCGCCGCAAAGGCGGAAACGTTGAGTTCGTGTTCGGCCGCCAGCACCAGTGCCCTGCGGATCGGTTCGGCCGCATCGGGACGCTGCCAGCCGAGCGCCAGCCGCTCATGCAGGGGCAGCGGTTGCGGCCACGGCGCAAGCGCAATGGCGACGGTCGATAGCACGTCGGCTGCTTCGGCGCGCAGGATGAAGGGTTTCCGCCGCAGCGCCGGCAGGTCGTTCATCACCCGGGCGGCAAGCCCGGCAAAGGCCGCGGCCATGCGGGTGGAGCCGCTCTGCCCTGCCCTGCCTGCGGTGACGCGCACGCTTTCCGTATTCCAGAGAAGTGCTGCGACCTCTTCCAGCGTGGCATGTTCGCACAGTTCGGCGGCATCGCGGCCGCGATAGAAAAGCCGCTCGCTGGAAATCGTCGAGATTGTCGTCGGCAGGACCGGATCGCCCCAGCGGATCGCGTCCGCCGCCACCGCCGCCGATTGTCGCCGCCCGGCATGCCGTTCCGAAAGGCGCTTGACGTCGTCGGCTTGATAGAGGCTGCGGCGCGGATCGGCAGGATCCGCCTTCGCGCGGATGCGGCCGCGGCTGACATTGGCATAAAGCGTCTGCGGTTTGGTCCCGAGGCGGGAGAGAGCTTCTTCGGCGGTGATCCAGAGCATGTTCATATTGATCGATTACATCAAGATTGACGTCAATAAGACTAGGTCGGATCATCAAGCTCGTAAAGGAGAAACGCTCATGAAAAACAACGGACTTGAAGATGTCATTGCCGCCGAGACTCGGCTTTCGGACGTGGACGGAGAAGCGGGCCGCCTCGTCATTCGCGGCGTATCTCTCGACCTGCTTGTCGAGCGCGCGACCTATGAAGACGCCGCAGCGCTGCTCCTGGATGGCTTTCTGGAACATCCCGTCACCGCGGCCGATCTCAAGGCCCGCCTCGGCCAGGCCCGCGCCGAAGTTTTTGCGCATGTGCGCGCCGCAGATGCTGCGCTTCTGAACCTGCCGCCCGTCGATGCCATGCGCGCCCTGATCGCGCGATTGCCGGACGGCGAGGATTTCGAAACGACGCTTCGGCTGCTGGCCGCCCCCGCCGTCTTCCTGCCGGCCGTGCTGAGGCTCCAGAAGGGAGAGACGCCGGTGGCGCCCACCGCGTCGCTTTCCCAGTCCGCCGATATCCTCGCCATGCTGAACGCCAGCCTGCCGACGCGTGAACAGGCCGCAGCGCTGGACGCCTATCTGGTGACGATCGCGGATCACGGTCTCAACGCCTCGACCTTCGCCTCGCGCGTCGTCGCCTCGACCGGCGCCGGTCTCACGTCATCGGTGCTGGCTGCCATCAGCGCGCTCAAGGGGCCGTTGCATGGAGGGGCGCCGGGACCGGTGCTCGACATGCTGGATGCGATCGGCAGCGACGACAACGCCAAGGCCTGGCTCGGCCAGGCGCTTGATCGTGGCGAGCGGCTGATGGGGTTCGGGCACCGCATCTACCGCGTCCGCGATCCGCGCGCCGACGCGCTGAAAGGCGCATTGGGGCCCTTGGTCATGACCGGACAGGTGGACCCGGACCGCGTCCGGCTTGCCGAAGCCGTCGAGCAGGCGGCACTCGCCATCCTCAGGGAGCGCAAGCCTGACCGGCCGCTCGACGTCAATGTCGAGTTCTATACTGCCCTGCTGCTCGATGCGCTGAAATTTCCGCGGGCTGCCTTCACCGGCGTCTTTGCGATCGGCCGCACGGTCGGCTGGATCGCCCATGCCCGCGAACAGGCGCTGGAAGGCCGGCTGATCCGGCCCCGCTCGGTCTATGTCGGTCCCCTGCCCCAGGCGGCATGACGGGCGATCACATCTGGATGGACATGCCGCCGTCGACGGTCAGCACATGGCCGTTGACGAAGGAGCCGGCGTCGCTTGCCAGGAACAGCGCGGCGCCGGCGATCTCTTCGGGCCGGCCCCAGCGCTGCAGCGGCACGCGCTGGCGCATGAAAGCGATCATGTCGGGTTCCGCGGAAATCGCCGCATTGGTCTCGGTGGCGAACATGCCGGGCGCAATCGCGTTGCTAGTGACGCCGAATGGGCCGTATTCGACTGCCAGGCTTCGCACCAGACCGGTCAGGCCCTGTTTGGCGACGGGATAGATGGCATCGCCCGAACGGGCCATGTTGCCGATGATCGACGTGACCGAGATGAGACGTCCATGGCCCTGAGCCTTCATGATATCAGCGGCCTTGCGGGACAGTGCGATTGCCGAGAGCAGGTCAGTCTGGATCAGGTTGAGGATTTCGGCATCGCTGAATGCTGCAAACGAGCGCCGGTCGCGGGCACCGACATTGTTGATGAGAATATCCAGCCGGCCATGATCTGCGTGGAGCTTTGCGATCGCCTCGCGTCCGGCATCGAGATCTGCAACGTCGAAGGCGGCAGCGCTCGCCTTGCCGCCCGCACCCTTAATGGAAGCCACTGCCTGTTCGAGCATGTCGCCGGAGCGGCCGCTGAGCACGACATGCGTGCCGGCCTCCGCCAGAGCCTTCGCCATCTGCAGGCCGAGCCCTCGGCCGCTGCCGGTCACCAGCGCCACGCGCCCGATGAGGGAAAATCTGTCGAAAATGGTCATATCGCACCGCTGAAATGAAAAGAGCAATTCGGCGAAGCATAAGGGATGTTGAAGCATTCCCGCCAGTGCGAAAACAGAAGGTCTCCGCCTGACGGCAAAAAGGCAGGATGCGGGACCCTGCCTTTTTTGAATTTGCTCAGACGAGGCGGCTCTGTTCCAGGGCCGCTTCGATGAAGCTCGCAAACAGCGGATGCGGATCGAGTGGCCGGCTCTTCAGTTCCGGATGGTACTGCACGCCGATGAACCACGGATGGTCCGGATATTCGATCGTCTCCGGCAGCACGCCGTCCGGCGACATGCCCGAGAAGACCAGGCCGCAGTTTTCCAGCCGGTCCTTGTAGTCGACATTCACCTCGTAACGGTGGCGGTGACGCTCGGAAATATCGGTCGAGCCGTAGATTTCCGCGATCTTGGTTTCCTTCTTGAGCGCCGCCTTGTAGGCGCCGAGGCGCATCGTGCCGCCGAGGTCACCGGCGGCCGAGCGGATTTCGAGCTCGTTGCCCTTCACCCATTCGGTCATCAGGCCGACTACCGGCTCCTTGGAAGGGCCGAATTCCGTCGAGGATGCCTTCTCGATGCCGGCGAGATTGCGGGCGGCCTCGATGACGGCCATCTGCATGCCGAAGCAGATGCCGAAATACGGCACCTTGCGTTCGCGCGCGAAACGGGCCGCATTGATCTTGCCCTGCGAGCCGCGCTCGCCGAATCCGCCCGGTACCAGGATACCGTGAACCTTTTCGAGCCAGGGTGCCGGATCTTCCTTCTCGAAGATCTCCGACTCGATCCACTCGAGGTTGACCTTGACGTGGTTGGCGATGCCGCCGTGATGCAGCGCCTCGATCAGCGACTTGTAGGCATCCTTGAGGCCCGTGTACTTGCCGACGATCGCGATCGTCACTTCGCCTTCCGGGGTGCGGATGCGGTTGCAGACCTCCTCCCAGGCGTCGAGGCGCGGCTTGGGAGCCGGTTCGATGCCAAAGGCGGCGAGCACCTCACTGTCGAGGCCTTCCTTGTGGTAGGCCATCGGCACGTCGTAGATATTGGCGACGTCGAGCGCCTGGATGACCGCGGACGGGCGGACGTTGCAGAACAGCGACAGCTTGCGGCGTTCGGGCTCCGGGATTTCCCGGTCGGCGCGCACCAGCAGGATGTCGGGGGCGATCCCCATCGCCTGCAGCTCCTTGACGGAATGCTGGGTCGGCTTGGTCTTCAATTCGCCGGCCGCCGGAATGAACGGCATCAGGGTCAGGTGGAGATAGATCGCGGTGCCGCGCGGCAGGTCGTTACCGAGCTGGCGGATCGCTTCCATGAACGGCATCGCCTCGATGTCGCCGACCGTGCCGCCGATCTCGCAGATGACGAAATCATAGTCGTCATTGCCTTCGGTGACGAAATCCTTGATCTCGTTGGTAACGTGCGGGATCACCTGGACGGTCGCGCCGAGATAGTCGCCACGGCGTTCCTTGTCGATGATGTTCTTGTAGATGCGGCCCGTGGTGATGTTGTCGGTCTTCGTCGCCGAACGCCCCGTGAAGCGTTCGTAGTGACCGAGGTCGAGGTCGGTTTCCGCCCCGTCGTCGGTGACAAAAACCTCGCCGTGCTGCGTCGGGCTCATCGTGCCCGGGTCGACGTTGAGATAAGGATCGAGCTTTCTCAGCCGAACCCGGTAACCTCGTGCTTGTAACAAAGCTCCGAGTGCCGCGGCCGCAATTCCTTTTCCGAGGGAAGAAACCACGCCGCCAGTTATGAATACATATCGCGCCATGGGATTCACCGGATACCTTTTCATTGGTGATTCCGCCAGCCCAAATCGTCTGCTTTATAAAAACGGCTGTGGAATCTTCACAAAATAAAACCGGCAGGCTTTTGGCCTGCCGGAGCTTGAAACGTTGACCGAGCCTTATTGACCGGTCGGAACACCTGTCGGCGCAGCCGGAGCGGCAGGCGCCGAACCGGTCGCGGGGGCCGCAGGAGCGGGCGTTGCAGGGGCAGCACCGGTCGCCGGGGCTGCCGGAGCGGATGCGCCGGAACCGGACGGAACGCCGTTGCCTGCCGGAGCGGGTGCCGGTGCCGGGCCGAGCTGGTCGAGAATGCCGCCGCCGGTGCCCTGCTGGCTCTGCGGGATGCGGTTCAGGATGTCGCTCGGACGGGATTCGTACCGCGCGAGGATGCCGAGCGCCAGCGAAGTGATGAAGAACAGCGTCGCGAGGATGGCGGTCGTGCGGGTCAGCGCATTGGCGGTGCCGCGTGCCGACATGAAGCCGGAGCCGCCGCCGATGCCGAGCCCGCCGCCTTCGGAGCGCTGGATCAGCACGACGCCGACAAGCGCCAGCACGATCATGAGATGAATAACGATCAGAACGGTCTGCATGAATTAAAGATCCCTGCCCCTCGACGAGGCAATAGAAGAAGATTGGCGGCTCTTTACATGAGGCTCGCGTGCATTCCAAGCCCTTATCAAAAAGCTTTAGGCCGTCAGTCCCTCATAGACCCGATAGATGGCGAGAAAGTCCTCGGCTTTCAAGCTCGCGCCGCCAATCAGTGCGCCGTCGACATTCTCGACGCCCATCAACTCCCGGGCATTGCCGGGCTTGACCGAACCGCCATAGAGGATGCGCATCTGTCTGCCTTCATCGCCGAACCGCTGGACGAGTTCTGCCCGCATGAAGGCATGGGCGATTTCGATATCCTTGACGGTCGGCGTCAATCCGGTGCCGATCGCCCAGATCGGTTCATAGGCGACGACGGTGTTGGCAGCGTTTGCCGAGAGGGGCAGCGAGCCGAAAATCTGACGTTTCAGGATGTCGAGGGTCTGGTAAGCGTCGCGTTCGTCGCCGGTTTCGCCGATGCAGACGATCGCGGTCAGGTCGGCGGCATAGGCCGCCTCCGCCTTGGCGCGGACCAGATGATCGGTCTCCGCATGGTCAGCACGGCGCTCGGAATGTCCGACGATCACGTAAGTGCCGAAGCAGTCGGCGATCATCTCCGCAGAAATGTCGCCGGTATGGGCGCCGCTGAGGTTCTGGTGGCAATCCTGGCCGCCGATTTCGAGCGGACTGTCGGTCGCCAGGGCGGTTGCGACATAGAGCAGCGTCGCCGGCGGGCAGATCAGCGTATCGACCTTCTCTGACAACGGTCCGATCACGCCATCGGCAATCGTCTTGATTTCGGTCAGGAACTCGCGGGTGCCGTTCATCTTCCAGTTTCCGGCAACGAGCGGGCGCACATCAGGCGTCATAGGCAAATATTTCCTCTCCGTTCGGTTCCGACCAGCAAAACCGAGGCCTCCGTCTATTCGGGAAACTGTTTTTAGACATATCCTGCGTGAATTGGTATGCAAAAGACAGGTTTTGGTTCAGGACCTTAGTTAACGGCCGGCATTTCAGTGGCCGGTCAGGAGAAAATTCAGGACCTTCCGCCAATCAACCATCCGGATCGGCGTGCCGTGGCTGCCCGTCGCAAACAGCGTGAACCGGGTCGGGTAGCGTGCGGCCTTCAGCTTGCGATAGACCGCTTCCTGATCCTGCGACTTGTAGACGCTGTCGCTGCCGCCATGCGCGAAATAAATGGGAAGCTTGCGCTTTGCCAAAAGCGATTTCGGCAATTCCGGGTCCGGCGGACCGCCGAGCTGGGCCATGCCCTTCAGATACCGGACGGCCTGCTCGTCGCGGCTGATGCCCTGGCATATGAACCCGCCCATCGACGCGCAGGCGAGGATCACCGGCCGTCCGGACGACCGGTCGAACGCGTAGCGGATCAGCGCCGCGATATCGGCAACGCCTTGGTCGTCGAACGAGGTGACGCTCGGTGAATAATAGGTGCCGCCATTGCCGGTAGCGAGGTTCTTCAGGCGGTTGAAATTGCCGCCGAACGTATAGTCGTTGACGCCGAGCCGACGGTCACCGCCGCGGCCGTGGATGAAGATCACCGTGAAAGCGGCGCCGTCCACCTGTCCCACCCTGGTGACATCGAGCCGGCGCTCGGCCAGATTCAGCGTCTCGTTCTGCTGATAGCGCCTGACGCCCAGGGAAACATACTCGTCCTTGACGCGCCGTTCCGGCTCGCGGTCGCGGCCGTTGATGTCGCGCATTTCCTGGTAGTCGATCACCTCATAGGCGCCGCCGTCCAAGGATTTCAGCACCGTCATCTGGGAAAAAAGCTCATCCTTGAAAGGCTTTATCGGCCCCTCCTGCGCCGATGCCGCCGCGGCGCCGAAGGTTGCCATGACAGCAAGAAACGTGCCGAAAATGAAATGAACTGTGGACATGCTTTGTTTCATCCGGTTCCTTCAGCCTCGCAAGCTTGCCATGGCCCGATCGGCGCAGCATTGGTGAAAAACGACCGTTTCCATGCGGCATCGCGAAAAAGCCGGGTTTCTGGCAGAATCGCGAGTGATTCGAAACAGCACGAGATGGGTATGGCTTCCTCTTCCGCACCCCGACAGGTAGTACCGACGCAGCCAATGGATGACAATAACGACCTTTTTGCCGATTTGCCGGTGACAGCCAAGGCGGTCGCCGCCGAACCCGCGCCCGCCCTCAAGGCAGAGCCCTCGACACCGCGTCCGGCGCCGACGACATTGTCCGGCGACGACTACGGCGCCTCCTCGATCCGTGTGCTCGAGGGCCTCGAGCCGGTCCGCATGCGTCCCGGCATGTATATCGGCGGCACCGACGAAAAGGCGATGCACCACCTCTTCGCCGAGGTCATCGACAATTCGATGGACGAAGCGGTTGCAGGCCATGCGGACTTCATCGACGTACATCTCGATGCCGAGGGCTTCCTGACGGTCACCGACAACGGCCGCGGCATCCCCGTCGAGAATCACCCCCAGGTTCCGGGCAAATCGACGCTCGAAGTGATCATGACCAAGCTGCATGCGGGCGGTAAGTTCGACGGCAAGGCCTATGAGACATCCGGTGGTCTACACGGCGTCGGCGTTTCCGTCGTCAATGCGCTCTCCGATCTTCTCGAGGTGGAAGTCGCCCGCAATCGAAAACTCTATCGCCAGCGTTTTTCGCGCGGCATGCCGCAGGGCGGCCTGGAGGAACTCGGCGACGTCCATAACCGTCGCGGCACCAGGGTGCGCTTCCATCCCGACCCGCAGATCTTCGGCGACCATGCTAAATTCGATGCCGGCCGCATCTTCCGCATGGCACGCTCCAAGGCCTATCTGTTCGGCGGCGTCGAAATCCGCTGGAGCTGCGATCCGGGCATGGTTGCCGCCGGCGGCGACATTCCGGAAAAGGCGGTCTTCCACTTCCCCGGCGGCCTGAAGGATTATCTTTCCGCCACGCTCGGCAAGGACTTCACGGTGACGCGCGAGATCTTCGCCGGTCGCACCGAAAAGACGGGCGGCCACGGCGCCATGGAATGGGCGATCACCTGGTATGGCGGCGATCCGGAACTGCATTCCTATTGCAACACCATCCCGACGCCCGAGGGCGGCACGCATGAGGCGGGTCTGCGCATCGCGCTCACCAAGGGCCTCAAGAACTATGCGGACCTGACCCAGAACAAGCGTGCGAAGGACATCACCACCGATGACGTGATGATCTCGGCGGTAGGCATGCTCTCGGTCTTCATCCGCGAGCCGGAATTCGTCGGCCAGACCAAGGACAAGCTCGCGACCGTCGAAGCCCAGCGCATCGTCGAGAACATCCTGCGTGACCCCTTCGACCACTATCTTGCCGGCAACCCTGCCGAGGCCGCAAAGCTGCTCGAATGGGTGATCGAACGCGCTGAAGAGCGGCTGCGCCGCCGCAAGGAAAAGGAAGTCAACCGCAAGACGGCGGTGCGCAAGCTGCGCCTGCCCGGCAAGCTTGCCGACTGCTCGCAGAACACCGCCGAGGGTGCCGAACTCTTCATCGTCGAAGGGGACTCGGCAGGTGGCTCCGCCAAGCAGGGCCGCAACCGTGCCAACCAGGCCATTTTGCCCCTGCGCGGAAAGATCCTCAACGTCGGCAGCGCCAGCCGCGAAAAGCTGTCCGCCAACCAGCAGATCGCCGATCTCATCCAGGCGCTCGGCTGCGGCACGCGCACCAAATACCGCGAGGAAGACCTGCGTTACGAGCGCATCATCATCATGACCGATGCGGACGTCGATGGCGCCCATATCGCCTCGCTGCTGATCACCTTCTTCTACCAGGAAATGCCCGAACTCATCCGTGGCAACCATCTCTATCTGGCGGTGCCGCCGCTTTACGTCCTGCGCCAGGGCGGCAAGACCGTCTATGCCCGCGACGACGCCCACCGGGCGGAACTGATGGAAACGGTGTTCAAGGGCAAGAAGGTCGAGATCGGCCGCTTCAAAGGTCTTGGCGAGATGATGGCGGCGCAGCTGAAGGAAACCACGATGGATCCTGCCCATCGTACGCTGTTGCGCATCTCGATCGACGACGTGGATTTCGAAGGCACCCGCGAGGCCGTCGACAACCTGATGGGCACCAAGGCGGATGCCCGCTTCCGCTTCATCCAGGAGCGTGCCGCGTTTGCCGAAAACCTCGATATCTGAGCCGGGTTTCCGGCTCGGATATTCTCAGGGGCTCATATTTTCAAAGATTTTGGGCGGCCACGATCAGCAGGCCGCCGATCACGCCGATATTGGCGATCCAGCCATTGATCGCGCCGTCGCGCGGAACGCCGTCCTTGTTCCAGAAGTCGAGCATTGTCCACGAGGCGACGAGCGTGAAGGCGACAAGTCCAAGTGCCGCCCAGCCGGTGTAAAAACCGAAGATCACCATCAAGCCGGCAAACGCCTCGAAGATACTGCCGGTGATCAGAACTAGCCCCGGATGCGGTATGCCCCGCGCCGCCATCGGCGCGGTCACCGCGGGAAGGATGAAGAAATGCCGGACACCGGCCACCACGAAAAGGCCCCCGATGAGCACGCGTCCGAAGACCATCAGGAATTCCGGTGTGGTCATGGAAGTCAGCTCCGTTCCCCGAGCACCTTGGTAACCGCCCCGATCAACGCGGCCGCCTCATAAGGCTTGAGGACGACAGGTGCCGAAAAGCTTGCCGGGATGATCGACTTGTCGCTATAGCCGGTCGCGAAAATGAACGGAATGCCGCGGCGGATCAGCTCCTCGGCGATCGGCAGCGATGTGCCGGAGCCGAGATTGACGTCAAGGATCGCGACGTCGAACCTGAACTCCTTGAGCTTGCGGAACGCGTCGGCGACAGAGGGCGTCGTCGTCACCTTGTCGATGCCATGCTCGGCAAGCATCGCTTCCACGTCCGCGGCGATCAGCATCTGGTCCTCGACCAGCAGGAATTCGAGATCCTGAAGCCGCGGCGTAGCCGTGTCATCGCTGACGGCGCTGCTGCTCTCCTCGATTTCGACTTCCGCGAGCTCCTCATCGCCGTGGATGTGTTTCGACGGCACCACGAAGCGCGCCCTCACCCCTTCGGGCGGATATTCGATCTTTGCCTCGCCCTCCAGCTCGTAAGGCACGCTGCGGGTGATGAGGACGCTGCCAAAACCGACGCGTGACGGGAGGTTTACCGGTGGCCCGTCGTTCTCGGTCCACACGAGTTCGCAGTCGTGGTTGGCAAGCCGTCGCCACTCGACATCCAGCCGTCCGCCATTGACGGAGAGCGAGCCATATTTTGCCGCATTGGTCGACATCTCGTGCAAGACCAGCGCCATCACCGAAAAGGCGCGGCTGTCGAGCCATATGCGCGGACCCCTGAGCGTGACGTTGCGCGTTCCCTCCCTGTAAGGCTTCAGCTCCGCTTCCAGAAGATCGGACAGCACGCCGCCGTCGCCGCCGCGCACCACCTGGTCATGGGCGAAGGCAAGCGCCTGGATGCGCCCCTTGAGCGAGCCGACATAATCCTTGAGGCTGACGTCGGCGTCGACCGAGTGCCCGACCAGCGCCTTGATCACCGCAAGGATATTCTTGACCCGGTGGTTGAGCTCCTCGTTCAGCATCCGCTGGCGAACGTCCGCCTTGCCGCGTTCGTCGGCCAGCAACTCGTTGTGACGGAGGACCACCTCGACAAGCACGGCACGGATCGCGTCGGCGATCTCACGGTCGGCGTCAGTCCAGGGCTGGGCCTGCTGATGCACCATCTCCTTCCAGATGGCGAAACTCTTGCGGGGCGTCAGTCGGTCGCCGAGTGGCCCGGTTTCGTAGGATTTTTCAGGATTGCCCGCCCAGTCGAGCGTCTGCACCTTTTCGCGGCGGAAGAAGAACAAGTAGTCGCGCGGCCTCTGCGAAAGCGGGATGGCCAGCAGGCCGCAGATCGTGTCCGGAGAAATGGGCAGCCCCGGCAGATCCAACGAGAGCTGGAAGCTGGACCAGATCCTGCCGCCCGAGGCACCGCCGACAAGTTCGGCGAGCTCTGCTATCAGGTTCTGCGGCGGCACGGCCCCATCGCCGGTCCAAACGCCGTCGAGCAACAGGCCGACGCCGTCGCAGGTCAGCATCCGGCTGAATTCTCCAAGCGAACTGCGCAGCAGGCCGGTGATGTCCGCGTGGTGGGAGGCGGCCTGCAGGAAGCGGTCGAGCGACCGTCGCGCCTGACCCGCGGTCTCCATGAGCTGCTGCTGTCTCAATGCGCTCAGATGCAGCGAGAAGAACTCACCGAAGGTTTCCGCCGCCACCCGCTGCGGCATCGAGAGCACTTTCGGAGAATAATGGTGGCAGGCGATCAGGCCCCAGAGCTCGTCTTCCACTACGACCGAAATCGACATCGAAGCGGCGACGCCCATGTTGCGCAGATATTCGCAATGGACGGGCGAAACGCTGCGCAGGTGCGCGAAGGACAGATCGAGCGCCTCGCCTGTCTCGTCGGTTTCCGGCACGATCGGGATGCGCGGGTTGCTGGCGTCGGAAATCACCCGCACCGTGTTCTTGACGTAAAGCGCGCGGGCCTGTTTCGGGATGTCGCCTGCCGGGAAATACTGGCCCTTGAAGCTTTCGAGGTCGCGCCTCTTGTATTCGCTGACGACTTTTCCGGCGCCGTCCTCCTCGAAGCGATAGATCATCACCCGGTCGTAGCCGAGCATGGCATAGATCAGCCGCACCGAGCTTTCGATCAACCGGTCGAGGCTCGCGACGTTGCGGATGCGGCTGATCAGCATGCGCGCCACTTCGAGCGGCTGGTCGGAATCGGTCGAGGCCGGCTCGAACTCCAGGATCACCTTCGATTCAAAACGATGGATCGCGACGTCGAACGCGGCCCCTGAGGCAAACCTGAGGCCATGCCGAAGCGCGGGCCTCGCCGGGTTGTCGGAGGTGGCGAGCGCATTGCGCAATGTGTGAGCCGCCTCCCCGCCGACAATCTCCTCCAGCCGCCGGCCGTTGATGTCTCCCGTGATCGAAAGCATGTCCGCCACATTGGCGGAGTGTTGCACGATCTCCGCGCCGGCAGCGTCGCAAGCGATAAGGCATCCATGAGGTTGAATGCTGCCGGGGATATGGATCGGCTCTCGGTCGCAATTGCTAAGGTCGACCGCATCCCTGTGAGGCATGTTACAAGTCCCTGAAGACAGTCCGGCCAATACAATGGGGACAGCAGACGCTTCGGCATCCTTAAGGTTAGGAAAACGTCATCAAGAAGGTTTGCATCGTATTTCCGGCTCCGCCGGAAGGTGATTTCATATTTCTATCGCATCTGCCGTCTAGGGCAAGGAGTAAGCTTCCTTTTAATGGATGACGCATTAGTCTTGTACCGGCGGACCTCATAAGCCATATGATGGTGAAAACGAAAAAAGGAAATTCGGTGAGCGGAAATAACGATCGCAGAGGCCCGAAAGAGCCGCGCTGGCTTGGGCCGGTCGCACCGAGCAGGGTCGCGCTTATCCCGCCGATCTCCGCTGCTCGCTGGCTTCTCGTGCTCGTCGCCGCTGCCGGCATCTATTTCTTCCACGGATTCCTGGTTCCGGTTCTCGCCGCCCTGGTGATCGGCTTTGCCAGCTGGCCACTTTATCGCGAGCTGCTGCGCCGGACCGGCGGCAACACCACCATCGGCGCCTCGCTTGCGATCATCTTCATCCTGACCTTCCTGATCGTGCCGATCGGCATCGCGATCTCCTATACGATCGGCGAAGTGCGCCAGTGGATCATCTGGGCGGCCGAAGTGAACCGTTTCGGCGCGCCGCCACCCGCCTGGATCACCGGCCTTCCCTGGGTCGGCGAATGGCTGGGCATCCAGTGGGTCCAGCATGTCGGCTCGCCCGGTGCGGTCGGCGAACTGATCCAGATCGTCTCGGGCGCCAATATCGGCAATATCTACCGCGCCATCGTGGCGGCAGGCGACGGCGCCTTCCATCTGGTGCTGACGCTGCTCTTCATGCTGATCGCTCTGTTCTTCGTCTATCGCGACGGCGGCTCCTTCAGCGAGCAGATCGACCTTCTCGGCGAGCGCATCCTGCCGACCCGGTGGGAGCGCATCTCGCGCGTCGTTCCAAGGACGATCAGCTC
The DNA here is from genome assembly GCF_002968675.1 of Neorhizobium sp. T25_13. Lineage (NCBI taxonomy): Bacteria > Pseudomonadati > Pseudomonadota > Alphaproteobacteria > Hyphomicrobiales > Rhizobiaceae > Neorhizobium > Neorhizobium sp. T25_13. The sequence goes on along the minus strand of NZ_PVBI01000004.1, from coordinate 66,035 downwards.
CACGGTGACTGGTCAGACGCTGATTGCGATCGGCGAAGGCATAGTGCTCGGCATTGCCTACTGGATCGCCGGCGTCCCCTCGCCCGTCACCCTTGGCGTATTGACCGGCCTGATGGCGCTGATCCCCGGTGGCGCGCCGCTGTCTTTCACGCTGATCTCGTTTTATCTGGTTGCCAACGGCGCCTATGTCGCCGGCGGTGCGCTTTTCCTCTGGGGCACGGTCGAACTCTTCATCGTCGACAAGACGCTGCGGCCGCGCCTGGTCGGCGGTCCGATCAAGCTTCCCTTCCTGCCGACATTCTTCGGGCTCGTCGGCGGTGTCAGCACCATGGGTTTCCTCGGCCTGTTCATCGGCCCGGTCCTGATGGCGCTGCTGGTCTCGATCTGGCGCGAATGGATCCGGGAAGTGAAAATGGCCGATGTGACCGAGGTCGAATCGGCAGATCTGGCCAAAGGGCCAGCGACGTCCCCCGACCTTCCGCCCGATCTTCCCGTGGTCAGGAAAGTCTCTTCTCCATGAAGATGCTGAGCGGATCGGGCCGGTAGTTCGAGAACGGTCCGATCTCCGAAAAACCGCAGGCGCGATAAAGCCCGATCGCCTGCGGTTGATGGATGCCCGTTTCCAGCCGGATCGCCGAGAGACGAAGCTCGCGGCCGCGTTCCAGGATCGCATCCATCAGCCGCCTGCCGAGTTTCAGCCCTCGCGCGGCCTCATCGACGAACATCCGTTTGATCTCCCCGGTGCCGTCACCAGCCTCGACCAGCGCGCCGCAGCCCAAGATCGTGTCTCCATCGCGCGCCACGAAGAAGGAGACGCCTGGACCTTCGAGCGTCGCGACATCCACCATGTGATTGCTCTCGGTGGGATAGAGCGAGGCCGCATAGGCGTCGGAGAGTTGAAGAAGCTTCAGCACGCCCGCCTGGCGCGGCGGCTCAATCGCGATCGTGACGATCATTTCTGTCTCCTGGAGCTTTGCTAAAAGCATGGCTTAGCGGATGCGGCCGGCCTGCGAAACCTGCCTTGTTCGGGTCAAGATTGCTTGATCTAAGTCATCCACCACATTCCAGGGGACGACATGAATTCCGCACTGATTGTCATGACCATTCTCGGCTGCAACGACGCCGGAACGGACTGCCACTATATTGCCACTGCTGAAAATCGCTGGCCGAGCATCGAATTGTGCAATTCCGTGTCGGAGCAGCAGCTGTCCGGTTATGCCAACCAGCCCTATCCGATGCTTATCGCCGTTTGCCAGAAGCCGGAAGCCGCCGAGATCGCCAATGCGCCGGTGCCGCGGGCTCGACCCGAGACGCCGCCGCCCGCACCAGCCGGACAGCCGGCCGCGACGCTTGCTCAGGAACCGGTGACGCAGCAGGAGAAGGAAACGCTTGCGGGCCGCGCCATCCAGCGGGTCAAGACGGTGCTTCCGACCACCGAAGGGGTGAAAACGCTGATGACCAGTCCGGTGCGGCTGGTCGAGAACGGCTATTCCTGGGTCGCCAAGAGATTCGAGCGCTAAGCCGGCGGTTACGCCGCCAGCGACACTCCGTTTGCGTAGGACCGTGCGCTGAGCCGGACTTCCAGCCGATGCAGTTTCTCGATCATATCGAGGAGGTCGGAGACCGGCGAAAGCTGCATGTCCGACCGCTGGAACTTTTCGAGCAGCAGGCCGGCGATATTGTCGAGCGCGCCGGTTGCCGCCGCCTTGCGCCAGAGGAAGACCGCTTCGACGAAGACGGCAGCGATATCCCGTCCGAGCCCCGAGGCTTCAAAGAGCGCCCGCACCGCATGCATACGGCCCGTCGCAAGGATTGCCCGCACGCGGCGGTCGTCGAGCCCGGAAAGCGACACCATCGCGCCTGCGAAGAAATCGACCTTGCCGCTGCAGAGCGCATGGATGAGAAAGGCGGGCGTCAGCCGTCCGGCAATGCGCAAATGTTCGACCAGGCCAGGGATTTCCTCCTGCAGCACGGTGCCGGCAATCGCGACGGCCGCAGCCTCGCCTGCCTCGCGGGTCATGTGCTCGATCCGCGCCGGCGCCATGCTGGACCGCACCAGTCCCGAGCCCGCAAGGGCTGCGGTAATGTGGTTGACGAGCATGTGGCGGGCATCCGCCGGCAGCGCATCGCGCTCCAGCAGCAGGTTGCGGATTTCGCAGCAATGCCCGAACCGCTCTGCGATCCGCCTGAGCGAAACCCGGGTGATCGCGGCGGTCTCGTTTTCCAGCAGAAGGGTGACTTCGCATTCGTCGCCGATCTCGGCGATCGCGGCTGCGACGCCGCGCGAAAGGTTCGGCCTTGCGGCGATCATTCCACGGGTCAGGCTGTCGCTGCGCCCGGCAAGATCGACGAGGTCGTTTTCGGTCAGTACGGGCGAACAGGCGATGACCGTGCAGGCGATCTCCGGCTGGTCCTCGGCAAGGCACACGATGACGGCCCGCGGCGCATCGGGAGAGCCCGCCAGAGCCTCCGCGAGCGCGAGGCGCACATGCGGCGATGGATCGTCGAGGAGATAGGTCATGGCAAGGGCCGCGGCGCGATGCTGCTCACCGCCCATGGGCGAGTGGAGATAGGCCCGGGCGAGAGCATTGGCCGCCTTCGCCCTCTCAGCCGTTCTTGCCGTTTCTGCCCAACGAAGAAATGCCTGTACGATCACACTCGGCCTCGACTACACATGCCAGGTCGGATCCGGCTGGCTTGATCCGTCACGCTAATGCCAAAAAGTTTAAGATTGGTTCACCACGTTCCTTAACCATGGCGAAGTCCTTGAAAATACGGTCCTGGTTTATCGTCAACCCCTCTGCGGAGGCCGCAACGGTCCATTCGGCGGACGCGGATGTGACCGTGCTTGATTTCACAGGCCCCCTTGAGTCGCGGAATGCGGTTGGGGATTTCTGCCGGGCATGGGCCGACTTGGCGCCGGCCGCGAACCTCTCGTTCCTCCTCCCGGCTTTCTCGTCGGCACGGACGGAGGCCGCCATCGATCTCGCCATCCGGTATGGCGCCGCGTCGGTCGTGCTTTCGGACGTCCGCAACGGGGCCGAAGTCCAGAGGCTCGACATGGCTTTGCGCGTCGCGGAAATTCGCGCGGGGCTGGCGCCGGGCAAGACGCGGATCGTCGCGCTTGCCAATGCCTCCGGCATCCTCGCCGCTTCCAGCTTCGAACGCTGCAGCAATCGGCTGGCGGCCCTCGGCTGGGAAGGCGGCTATGGCCCCTCCTCCGATACCGCGCGTGTTGCGACTGGAACCATCGCGCTCGCCGCCGCCGCAGCAGGCATAGCGGCCATCGACGCCGTCTCGCCCGAGATGGACGCGGCTGCCTTCCTGGCTGACTGCGAAAGAGCAAGAGCGAACGGCTTCTCCGGCAAGCTCTGCCGCGGCCTCGATCAGGTTGTGATCGTCAATCGGATTTTCAGCGTTTAGGCTCGGCGCCGGTCGGCCGGGTCATTTCGAACACGTCCGCGCCGCCGTCGGCATAGTCGCGATAACCCATGCGCGCGATCGGCCGGGCAAGCCCCATGTCGATCCGCCCGCCCCGCAGGATCTCTTCGCTGATATGGATGCCGACTACCTGGCCGACAACCATGTAGGCCTCCGCCGGCTCGCCATCCAACCCGACCGGCTGGATCACCTGCGTGACGCGGCATTCCAGCACCGTATAGGCTTCCGCGACGTAAGGCGCATCGATGAGTCCCGCCATCTTGGCGGTCAGCCCCGCCACCTCGAACTCGCTGACGCCGTAAGGCACCGGCTCCGACGAGGCGTTCATCTGCTCGGCCAGGTGACGACTTGCGAGACTTGCGGTGAAGACGCCGGTTTCCTCGGCGTTCTTCAGGCTGTGCTTTCGGCCGCTGGAAGAGAACATCACCAATTTCGGGTTGTCGGAAATGGCGTTGAAGAACGAATAGGGCGACAGGTTCATGGACCCGTCCCTGCCCTTCGTGCCGATCCAGCCGATCGGACGGGGCGCGACGATCGCCTTGAAGGGATCGTGCTTCAGTCCATGCTGGTTGGTGTCGGTCGTGTAGAACATCGAAAACCCTATTCGCCGGCGTAGGTGACGATCTGCGACAATTCCGGCCGCGGGCGGTCCGGCGTCGCAAAATCGCTGGAACCGATATGGATGAAACCGGCGACCTTTTCGCTAGGCTTCACACCGAGGAGCGCCAGCGCCTCGTCGTCATAGGCGACCCATTCCGTACGCCAATTGGCGACATAGCCATGCGCGCTTGCCGCCATCAGCATGTTGAAGCAGACGGCGCCGGCCGAAAGCACCTGTTCCCATTCGGGAATTTTCGGATGCGGTGCCGCGGTGCTGACGACCGCGACGACGAGCGGCGCACGAGTGAAGCGCGCCAGTTCCGCCTGCCGGGCGGCATCAGTCATGTCGGGCGTCTTTTGGAGCGACAGGGCCAGAAACTGTTCGCCGAGCGTCCTGCGCACGTCGCCGCGATAGACGATGACGCGCCAGGGGGCCAGCTTGCCGTGATCCGGAATGCGGGTTGCGAAGGTGAGAATCGCCTCTAGTTCTTCCTGCGACGGGGCCGGCTCCTTCATCTGGGCTACCGGCGTGGAATGCCTGTCGCGCAGAAAATCGATGAGTTTAACGTCATTTTGCATGGTCAAAGCTTTCATTTGGAGCTGGCGGTCGGGAAGGTCTTGAAATTGCCTTGTCATTGGTCTTCAAGTGACGTCTCGGAAAACAAGAGTCAACCGGTACAACAGATGGCAGGCACTTCCCTTGCGGCACGCTGGTTTCTCGCCGGAGCGATGGCTCTCGGCTCAGCTTTCAGCGCATTCGCCCAGGAAGAGGCCTTCAAGAATTTTCGCGCGCTGGACAGCACGGCGAAGATGCCCAAGCTCAACGCCTTCTCGGCTCTGCCCGGCGGTCCGCCCGGCGCCGTCTCAAGAGACGTACAGTTCGACGCCAAGCTGACATCCGACGGCCAGCCCATGCAGGAAGGTCTCTCTTGGCGCGTCTTCAGCCCGATCGCCGGCGAAGACGGAAAACTGCCGCTGGTGGCCAGTTCCGAAGGCGGCTCCGCGGCGTTCCAGCTCCCCCCCGGCGACTATTTCGTCAATTGCGCCTTCGGCCGCGCCGGCGTCACCAAGAAACTGAAAGTCCCCGAAAGCGGAAACGTGCCGAAACAGACGCTGGTGCTCGATGCCGGCGGTTTCGTCCTGAATGCGGTTGCCGGTACCGACCAGCGCATTCCGCCCAAGGAATTGAGCTTTTCGGTCTATTCGGCCGATGTGCGCGACAACGGCGACCGGGCGCTGGTGATGTCGGACGTGAAGCCGAATACGGTCGTGCGGCTGAACGCCGGCACCTATCATGTCGTCTCGGAATATGGCGACGTCAACGCGGTGGTGCGGGCCGATATCCAGGTGGAGGCCGGCAAGCTCACCCAGGCCGTGCTGCAGCATCGTGCGGCGCAGATCACTCTCAAGCTGGTCTCCCAGCCAGGCGGCGAAGCGATTGCCGATACGGCATGGTCCGTCCTGACCGCCGCCGGGGACATCGTCAACGAAAGCGTCAGCGCTTTCTCGACCATGGTTCTGTCGGAGGGCGAATATCTTGCTGTCGCCCGCAACAAGACCAAAATCTATCAGCGCTCGTTCACCGTCAAAGCCGGCCGCAATACCGAGGTCGAAGTACTGATGCGCGAAACGCCCCAGATCGCGGGCGCTGTCGCCAACGACAGGAACTAGCCCCGTTTCCGCAGAAGTCGCCGAACCTCAGCCAGCCTGACGAAGCCATCTCATCTTATCGTTGCCCTATCGCATTTGACGGCGCCTGCATTCACAGGCGCCGCCATGAGTTGGGTCAGGCCGCTGCCTTTGCCGCCTTCCTGGCTTCGAGGCGGCGCAGCACGTCCGGCGGAGTTGCCTCGAGGCTGAGCGAGGCGATCGCCTCGTCCAGCGTCATCGAGGTCTGGGCCTGCGAGCCGAGGCGGCGGATGTTGACCGAACGCTCCTCGGCTTCCTTTTTGCCGCAGACGATGATGACCGGCACCTTGGTGACCGAGTGCTCGCGGATCTTGTAGTTGATCTTCTCGTTGCGGAAATCGGTCTCGACGACCATGCCCGCATCGCGAAGCGCTTCCGCCACCTCGCGGCCGTAATCGTCGGCATCCGAGGTGATCGTCGCCACCACCACCTGCATCGGCGCGAACCACAGCGGCATGTGGCCCGCAAAATTCTCGATCAGGATGCCGAGGAAACGTTCCATCGAGCCGCAGATGGCGCGATGGATCATCACCGGCTGGGTCTTTTCCGAGTTCTGGTCGATGTAGAACGCGCCGAACCGTTCCGGCAGGTTGAAGTCCACCTGCGTCGTCCCGCACTGCCATTCGCGGCCGATCGCGTCCTTCAGCGTATATTCGAACTTCGGACCATAGAACGCGCCCTCGCCCGGCAGGATGCCGGTCTTGATGCGGCCTTCCGACTGCGCCTCGATCGTCTTCAGGACATCAAGCATGACGGATTCGGCACGGTCCCAAAGCGCGTCGGTGCCGACACGCTTGTCCGGCCGCGTCGACAGCTTGACCACGACTTCCTCGAAGCCGAAATCCTCGTAGACCGACAGGATCAGATCGTTGATCCGCAGGCATTCGGCGGCCATCTGCTCGTCTGTGCAGAAGACATGCGCGTCGTCCTGGGTGAACCCGCGCACGCGCATCAGCCCGTGCAGTGCGCCGGAAGCTTCATAGCGATGCACAAGGCCGAATTCGGCAAGCCGGATAGGGAGTTCGCGATAAGACTTCAAGCCGTGCTTGAAGATCTGCACGTGGCCCGGGCAGTTCATCGGCTTCAGCGCAAAGACGCGGTTGTCCGCTTCCTTGTCTTCCGGATGCGTGAAGGCATAGGCAGACTTCACCGCGAACATGTTCTCCTGGTACCAGCCCCAGTGGCCCGAGGTCTCCCAGAGCGAGGCATCGAGAACCTGCGGCGCGTTGACTTCCTCATAGGTGCCGGCAAGCCGGCGACGCATATAGGCGGTCAGCGTCTGGAACATGCGCCAGCCCTTGCCGTGCCAGAACACCACGCCCGGACCTTCTTCCTGGAAATGGAAGAGGTCCATTTCCCGGCCGAGTTTGCGGTGGTCGCGCTTTTCTGCCTCGGCCAGCACATGCAGGTACTGGTCGAGTTCTTCCTGCGTCGCCCAGGCGGTGCCGTAGATGCGGGTCAGCATGGCGTTGTTGGAGTCGCCGCGCCAATAGGCGCCGGCAACCTTCATCAGCTTGAAGGCCGTCCCGATCTGGCCGGTCGAGGCCATATGCGGACCGCGGCAGAGGTCGAACCAGTCGCCTTGATAATAGATCTTGAGGTCCTGGTCTTCCGGGATCGCATCGATCAGCTCGACCTTGTAGCCTTCACCCTTGGCTGCGAAGACTTCGCGGGCCTTCTCGCGAGACCAGACCTGCTTGGTGAACGGTTTGTTGCGACCGATGATTTCCTTCATCTTCGCCTCGATCTTCGGCAGATCGTCCGGCGTGAAAGGCGCATTGCGGGCGAAATCGTAATAGAATCCGTTTTCGATCACCGGGCCGATGGTGACTTGCGTGCCGGGCCAAAGCTCCTGCACGGCCTCCGCCATCACGTGGGCGGCGTCGTGGCGGATAAGTTCCAGCGCGCGGGCGTCGGTGCGGGTGACGATCTCGATCTTTCCGTCGGTCACCGGCTCGGCAAGGTCCTGCACGGTGCCATTGATGGTGACGGCGACAGCCTTCTTGACGAGCGACTTGGAAATGCTCTCGGCAACGTCACGGCCGGTCGTGCCGGCGTCGAAAACGCGGACGGAGCCATCGGGAAATGTAAGGGAAACGGATTGGGACATGTCTTTCTCCTGTCCAGTCCCGCCAACGAATGCGGGTGGTGTTGGAATAAATGGCGGTTCGCCCTTGGGGCGCAGCCGGCGTGGCTGATAGATGCTTTTGGCGTTTTAGTAAAGGCGAGCAGCCGCTCAGCCGATCATTTCGGCAAGCCCGGCGACGGTGTTGGCATTGCGGATCGTGCCGATGCCGAGCTTCTTGGTGGTCATCGCCGACAGCAGCCGCGTCTCGCTCGCCTTGCCGCCGAAATCCACCCAGAGATCGCCGTTGACGATGGAAATCTTCTCCTCGCCGCGGTGGCGCTCGAGCAGGTTGAGGACACTTTCGTCGAGCGGTTGTCGCATCACCCGCACGCCGACCTCGGAACCTTCTCCCGACGGAAAGGGATTGCCGGCCGCGAGCCTCAGCCAATCGGCACCGGTCCTTGCGATGATATCGACGTGTTTGCCGAACTGCTTCTCGAAGGCGGTCTCCAGTCTCTGCTCGAGATCGCCGATCGATGACCTGCCGGTTTCGAAGACGAGATTGCCCGTCGAAACCAGGGTCCGGCAATTCCGATAGCCGAGATCCTCCGCCATGGCGCGCAGGTCGGCCATCACGACCCGCTTGCCGCTGCCGAGAACGATGCTGTGAAGCAGCGCGACATAGGTGATCATCGGTTCCTCATGGAGGCGATGCCGGTTTGACATGACGGCGCCAGTATCTCCATGGCGTCCACCAATGCTGCCGCCCTTCGAGTGCTTCCGGCACCGGGTCGAGGCCGCTTGTACCGCCCGGCCCGCAGCGCCCCACCCGAAACAACGTCATCCATCCTCCCGGCCACAGCCCATGCCGTGCGACCGCCTCATATCCATATTCCGAACAGGTCGGAATATGCCGGCAGGAATTGCCGATGAAGCCTGACAGGGTCAGCTGGTAGAGGCGGATCAGCCCCATGCCGAATAGCCGGCCGGGCGTCTTGGCAAACGGGCCGGTCCAGTTGCGTGAGCGGCCTGCCTTCGGTTCGGATCTGGAATGCTGGCAGTCGGGGGCATTGCACATCGGATCAGACGGTGGCCGCTTCGGACCGTTCCCTCGCCTCGATCTGGTCGATCGCATCGACGACCGCCTCGAATGTCAGCATGGTGGAGGGATGGCGGGCTCGGTAGTCCTTGACCGGCTTCAGGTAACGCATCTCCTCGAACCGGCCGTCCGGCCCCTCGCCGTCTTCCTTCAGCATGGCGAGCATGTCGTGGCGCGCCTTGCGAATCTCGGCCGTCGTTGCGCCGATCACATGCCGCGCCATGATCGAGGACGAGGCCTGGCCGAGTGCGCAGGCGCGGACCTCATGGGCGAAATCCGTAACCCGGTCGCCGTCCATCTTCAGATGCACGCGCACCTTCGAGCCGCACAGTTTCGAATGTTTTTCGGAACTCGCATCCGCATCGGGCAACACGCCCGCATGGGTGATATTGCCGGCGAATTCGAGGATCTTGCTGTTATAGATGTCGTCCATCAAGGCTCGCTTTTGAAACCGCCGTCGCTCGTTGAACACTGCGTCACGTCCGGCGGGCTACCATAAAAGGCTTCCTGCCATTATATGTGATGTCCGGGCGAGATCATCAAGAAAGGATGTTTTCACGAAATCCTACCGAAAACGGAATAGGATATCTTGTAAAAATGTTCGCCGAAGGTCAGATAACCCCAGATTGCCCAAAAATCAGCCGCAGGTGCCCAGCGGCTGATCAGTCCGTGAGTAACGCCAGTCGGATGCGGCCTTGAACCGCATCAGGAGACGATAGATGGATGCCATTGTAAAGAATTTCCCGGCTTCGAAAGAGAAGCAGGTCCGGCCCTCGCAGCAGGAAGCCGAAGAAGCGGTGCGCGTTCTGCTGCGCTGGGCAGGTGACGATCCGGCTCGCGAAGGCCTGCTCGAGACCCCGAAGCGCGTCGCCGCCTCCTACCGCGAACTGTTTGCCGGTTACGAACAGTCGCCGGAGGACGTGCTTGGCCGCACTTTCGAGGAAGTCTCGGGTTATGACGATATCGTGCTGGTGCGCGACATCCCGTTCTTCTCTCATTGCGAACACCACATGCTGCCGATCATCGGCAAGGCGCATGTCGCCTACCTGCCGAACGGCCGCGTCCTCGGGCTCTCGAAGATCGCCCGCGTCGTGGAGATCTTCGGCCGCCGCCTGCAGACCCAGGAAAACCTGACGGCGCAGATCGCCAATGCGATCCAGGAAACTTTAAAGCCGCGCGGCGTCGCCATAATGATCGAGGCCGAGCACCTGTGCATGGAAATGCGCGGCGTGCAGAAGCAGGGCTCGCATACGATGACGACGACGTTTACCGGCGAGTTCAAGGCGAACGCCGCCGAACAGGCCCGTTTCTTCACGCTGGCCCGCAACCGCTGAGACGCGGTTGCCCGGGCGGAGTTTCCCCATGCCGCTTTCTTTCGACCAGCCTTCCGCCGACAAGACGGAACTCGAAGGCGCTGGCGCCTTCACGCCCCGCTTCGATCAGAACGGTCTCGTCACTGCCGTCGTCACCGATATCCGTGACGGCGAACTGCTGATGGTCGCGCATATGGATGCCGAAGCGCTGGCGCTGACGGTTGAGACCGGCATTGCCCACTATTACAGCCGCTCTCGTGCCAAGATCTGGAAGAAGGGCGAATCCTCCGGCAATCTCCAGACCGTCCATGAACTGCGCACCGATTGCGACCAGGACGCTGTCTGGCTCAAGGTCTCGGTCGCTGGGCACGACGCCACATGCCACACGGGACGCCGCTCCTGTTTCTATCGGACTGTTACCCAAAGTGATGGCCGGGCGGTTCTTGAAATCACCGACGATCAGCGTCATTTTGACCCGGGTGTGGTCTATTCGGATCAAGGAACCATTTAGGGATCTGCCTCGTTTTTCGGCATGTCTCGACTGAATAAACGATTTCGAAATCTGTTGGTGCGCTAATCGGCAGATCGGGGTTGTTCAGCTGTGGAGGGCGTTTGTCGATGCTGAACTGGAGTTGGAACCGTCACGATCCGCAAGCGGCACCTGCCGACGGCGGCGAAACGAACATCCTCGAACCTACCCCTCCTCCCATCATCGAATCCCCCAAAAAAGCAAAGCTTGCCCTCGCCCTCGGCGGCGGTGCCGCGCGCGGCTGGGCGCATATCGGCGTGCTCAGGGCGCTTGACGAAGCCGGGATCGAGGTCGGCATGATTGCCGGTACTTCGATCGGCGCTCTGGTTGGCGGATGTTATCTTGCCGGCAAACTCGACGAACTCGAAACTTTCGCCCGCTCGCTCACCATGCGCCGCATCGCCGGCCTGCTCGATCTGACGATCGGCGGCGGCGGCCTTCTCGGCGGCATGCGGTTGACCAAACGGATGCAGGAACATCTCGAAGGCCTGTCGATCGAGGAACTCGACCGCCCCTTCGTTTCGGTTGCGACCGAACTTCACACCGGCCATGAAGTGTGGATCTCCAGCGGCTCGCTGATCACCGGGCTTCGCGCTTCCTACGCCCTGCCGGGCATTTTTGAACCGGTGAAATGCAACAACCGCACGCTCGTCGATGGCGCGCTCGTCAATCCGGTGCCGACCTCCGTATGCCGCGCCTATGAGCAGCCACTCGTGGTCGCCGTCAACCTGAACTACGAGATTTTTGGCCGGTCGGCTGTCGTCAAGCACAATGCCAGCGTCCAGCCGATCGATGACGGCCGCAAGAAACCCGAGGATGTCCGCGTCGGTCTGACCGGCACCATGGTGCAGGCTTTCAACATCATCCAGGAACGCATCTCGCGGGCGCGGCTTGCGGGCGATCCGCCGGATCTGGCGCTGCATCCGCGTCTTGCCGATATCGGACTGTCGGAGTTCCACCGCGCCGGCGAAGCGATCGACCGCGGCTATACGGAGACGATGGCGCAGATCTCGGCACTGAAGCGCATGCAGGAAGTTTTCGCTCGCTGAGCGGGCAATTCGCCTCGCCACATATGTAAAGAGCCTCGCCTTTCGGCGAGGCCCGGCCAAAATCAGCCGGCGATATAGGCCTTGATCTGTTCGGCCTCGAGTTCGATCTCGCGGATGCGCGACTTCACCACGTCACCGATCGAGATGATGCCGGCAAGCTTGCCGTCCTGCTCGACGGGCACGTGGCGGAAACGGCCCGAGCTCATCATCCCCATCAGTTCGTCGACGGTCGTTTCGTCCTTGCAGCGCTGCACCGAAGTGGTCATTGCCGACTTGACCGGCTGATCGAGAACGGCGGCGCCCTTGCCGGCGACGGCACGCACCAGATCGCGTTCCGTGAAGATGCCGGCGATGCGGCCTTCCATGCCGATCACCACCACGGCACCGATCTTCTTGTCGTTGAGGATACCGGCGACTTCGAGCAGCGTTTTGTCGGGACCGACGGTCACCACGTCACGCCCCTTTGCATCCAGCATGTTCTTGACGACTATTGCCATGGCTCTCTCCTCGCAACCAGTTCGGCTTGGACATTGTCCGTTCCCGAAAGCAAAGCGCCTGGGTGGAGGAACCGTCCCTGCACGTATGCGGAAGTGTAGAGCGAGGCGGGAAAGAGATCAAGAAAGAGATCAAGGACGTGCGAGCGGCATGACGCGGCGTGGCAGGGGATCGAAAAGCCCGAACAGCAGGAAGCCGAAGAGAAAGCCGCCGATATGCGCGTCCCAGGCGATCGGTCCCATATCCGCGCCGAACAGTGTCACCCCGAAGGCGATCAGCAGGTTACCGGCGAACCACATGGCAGTGAAGATCACCACGGTGCGGTTGCGGAAGGAGCCGAGGATCGACTGACGCGGATAAAGATGGCCGTGGGTGCGGTCATAGCCCCGACGTTCCGGGAAGGCGAAACGGCAGGCGGCTCCCATCAGCGCCGAGACGACCCCCGACGCGCCGATCAGCAGCGTCTCGTTGCCCCAGTTGAGCGCGGCGTGGAAGAAGGCGGCGGCCACCGCTGAGAGTATCCAGAAGATCACGTAGCGCAGGGTGCCGATCCGTCTCACGACCGGCGTCCCGAAGGCCATCAGCCAAAGCGCGTTGAAGAGGATGTGTTCGATGCCGCCGTGCAGAAGCGAGTAGGTGACCGGTGTCCACGCCCATGCAAAACCCTGCTCGCCGAGCGGATAGACGTAACGCAACGGCGTGAACGCCAGATTGACGACCATGTAGGCGCGCGTATCCTCGTCCAGCACATAATCCTGCACGATGTAGATGACCGCAAGTAGAGCCAGCGTCACGACAAGGCTCCGCGGAAGATTGAAAATCGGCTGCGAGCGCTCGGCGTCGTCATCCGCCTCGGGCTGCTCGTTTGCTATATCCGGCCCGTCGTTCATGCCAGTCCCTTCCGTCTTCTCATTCCCCGGCGGAATGGCCGACAGCCATATAGGAGCGGCCGTTCAAATGAAAGCATACCGGGATCACAGTAACGCCAGCGCATCGGCAGATCATGGATCGTTAACCATGACCCCTTTGCCGTGGCACGGATTTCGCTGCTGAAGAAGGACCAGCCGCGCATGAAGCGCGATCTGTCTCGAAATGCAACAGGTAAGATGAATGCGCAACCAGGCCAGCCGGGCGATCTTCGACTACTGGATCAATCTCAAGCACGACGGGGCAGTTCCCCTCAAGACCGAGATCGATCCAGCCGCCTTGCGTCATCTTCTTCCGCATCTTTTCATGGCTGCCATGGACCCTGCCGGCACGCTGGTATTCCGCCTAGCTGGTACCCGCATCTGCGACCTGTTCGACCGTGAATTCCGGGGCCAGGCTTTTGCGGATGTCTGGCCGGAAACCGACCACCGGCAGCCGGTGGAAATCGCCCACAACGTCATTCACTCGCAACAGCCGGCGCTTCTGGACGTCCTCGCCTCGAATGGCCACATCCGCCATGCCTATGAGATGTTGCTTCTGCCAATCCGTTCGATGGAGACGGCGGCGAGCGACCGCATCTTCGGCGCCCTCTTGCCCCGGCTCTCTCCCTATCCCGTAACGGCGACGCCGGCCACGTTCCTGACGCTCGAGAACTGGACGTTCCTGACTGGCAGCGGTTCGCATTTCGGCGTACCGGTCACGGGCGATCGCGGGATTTTCCGCAACACGCCAGCTCGGCTTCCGTCCGACCGCCCTCCCTCATGAGAGCGAATGCCGGTCGCGGCAGGTAGCAGCGGCAGCGCCTTCCAAAACCTTCTGTTAACCGAGGCGCGCTAATACTCTTAACGATAGACTTAGAAGAGAAAAGCTCTCTCAAATGTATTCATTTCAGCCGGCTCATACTCCATCTACACCCAGCGTTCCCGCACAGCGTTCCTTTCAGCGCGTATCCGTCAATATTCCAGGACGGCTGATGCTGGCGACGCATGAGGAATTTCCCTGCAACGTCGTAGACATGTCGCCGGGCGACGTCAGTTTTGCCTGCGTCGGTCGCCCTCTCGTCGGCGAACGCGTGATTGCCTATCTAGAGCATATCGGCCGGCTGGAAGGCATGGTCGTCAGTGTGTCGGACACCGGCTTCGTGATGTCGATCAACGCGACGGACCGCAAACGCGAGAAACTGGCCGCCCAGCTGACCTGGATCGCCAACAAGCATGAACTCGGCCTGCCGGAAGATCGCCGCCATGATCGCCTGGCGCCGCGCATTACCCGCACGGAGATCACGCTCGACGACGGCCGGCGTTATGCCTGCCGCATCGTGGACCTTTCGCTGTCCGGCGCGGCCGTCGATATCGATATCCGCCCGGCGCTCGGGACGCCCGTCCGGCTCGGCAACATGCGCGGCCGCGTCGTGCGCCACTTCATGGAAGGCGTAGCGATCGAGTTTAATTCGATCCAGTCGCGCGAAACGCTGACCGAATTCCTCTAAAAGCATTCTTACTATCGCCATCCGGAAGCGTCCCGTTCGGGGCGCTTTTTTGTTGTCCGCCTCCGCCAGCCGTCCCGTTTCGTTGCTGGACAGGCCGGGAAAAGCCGGCGGCTTGTGCCGAAAAGGGGCTTTCTTTCAAAAAAATGTCCCCTTTCGGCACTTTTTTTGAGGCCGGGAATCGACCTCGGCGAGCCCGATTCGACTGTGGTGCACCCTCACTCCGCCCTTTCCTTTCCTGCTCCAACACAACCAACCGCCGCCATTTCCGGGTTGTCGACGCTCCGGCGGCTGCTCCAGCCCTTCGCAAGAAGTGCTTGAATTACAGGCGGATAGCGGGAAAGCGGCAATGCCGGCCGTCGCCGGCAGAGCGCATATTATGAAAACCAATGGCAAATTTGCCTCGAATTTTATGAAATTTCGAGCTGCATTTGAGCTATGTTTTAGACGAATTGAATTCAAATAAGATATTGATTTTACTGCGAGATTTTCCAGTCGATCAAACCCTGTCTGGCAGTGTTCTTCCCACAACGGGGAGACATAAAAATGAAGTGCAGCAAGGGACTGGGCCTCGCCGCCATCACCGCCGCCGTCGCACTCTTTACCGCCGGAAGTTCGTTCGGCATGCCGGGCGGCTCCGTGCGGGTTCTCGGCCAGGCCAATCCGCCGCTCGGCCATTACGAGTTTTGCAAGACCTATGTCAGCGAATGCGCCGCGACCTACAAGGACGCCGGCCCGCTGGCGCTAACCGAAGACAAGTGGCGCACGCTTCTGGACATCAACTACACGGTCAATTCCTCGATCACGCCGATGACCGATCAGGCCATCTACGGTGTCGAAGAGCGCTGGGCCTATCCCCGCACCGTCGGCGATTGCGAGGACTTCGTGCTTCTGAAGCGGAAGATGCTGATCTCGAAGGGCTTTTCGCCGTCCGACCTGCTGATTACCGTCGTCCTGCAGCCGAATGGCGAAGGTCACGCGGTCCTGACGGTCCGCACCGATCGCGGCGACTTCGTGCTCGACAACATGCGCAACAAGGTCATGGTCTGGTCGGATACCGAATATACCTTCCTGAAGCGCCAGGCGAACGACGATCCCGCCCGCTGGGTCAAGCTGCAGGACGGTCGCGCCACCGCCGTCGGCTCGGTCGGCCAGTAATCCCACCTCTCCTATCGGCGGGAGACCGCGGCGACCCGAGCCGCGGTCAATGGGCACGATCGCACCTCTGCAGGCGATCGCCCGAACTGTCCCGGACTTGATCTGCTTTACGAAGCGTTAATCATAACGATCCAGACTGCGGCCAAATCGCCTGGCCTCTTCCCGTATTCCTGTCCCGTTCCGGCGCTGGCGAATCCCCTCTCGAACGAGAACATGGAGCGCACGTCATGGCAGGTCCGGCCCGGAACCTCTCGGCTGCAGAAGAAACACCGCTCCTCTCCAATCGCTTCGTCTATCGGCTGACTGTCGTCATCGCCGTCCTTGCTCTGTTGACGGCGGCGATCAGCATCAGCGGTCATTGGTTCGGCCAGCGTATCGCGCTTGCCGGCCATACCGACAGTACCGAAGAGTTCCTGATCCGGATCGGCCAGGACAAGCTCAAGCTTCCGGCCAACACTATCCGCTTCCGCGACCAGCGCCGGGCCGGTATCACCGAGCGCGTCGACCTCTATCTCACTTGGCCGGAACTCGAAGGTTACAGTGCCGGCCTGCGGTCTCGCTTCGATGATGTCGGCCAGTCTTCCTCATTGATTTTCCTGCAATTATCCCAGAGCACCATGTCTCGCGACATGTCTGGCCGGCTGGAGCCGATATACTCAAAACTGTTCGACGGCGCGCCGCAGCAGGCGGCCTTCGGATTGACGCTTCACCGGCTGCGCGCCGACTCGGGCTATGGCAACGAGATCGTCCTGACAGGGCGGGTCGCCGGCGCGCCGGACTACGTCGTTCGCTGCGTGCTGCCGGCTGCCGGCGAGAGGGCGACCAGCGGCGACTGCCAGCGGGATATCCACATCGGGCAGGACCTGACGATACTTTATCGCTTCTCCAGTGCGCTTTTGAGGGATTGGCAACATATTGATGCCGCAGTTCGCCTCTTTGTCGAAAACCGGCTGGCGAAATAAGCCGCCGCGGACGGGTCGGGTCCAAGCCCCAAGTTGATGTCTAAAATGCAGTATATCGAAGCAAGCTGCTGTTCATCATAAACCTCTTGGTAACGCTAATCCCCTAGATTGACGGGTAACGGTCGTGGCGGGGGCGCGTCCGGATATGACTGATGTGATGCAAGCGATGAGTGCGGCAGTGTCGAAAAAAATGTTCTCTGCATTCCCTTCGAAGGGTGATGCGACGGTTCCGGGACGTTTCCTCGGGTTTCTCTTCACATTGGCTGTGGCGATTTCGATGTTTTCGACGCCGGCTGCCGCAGGTCCGAAATATGCCGGTATCGTCGTCGACGCCAAGACCGGCAAGGTTCTCTATTCCGAGGATCCGGATGGTCTGCGTTACCCCGCGTCGCTCACCAAGATGATGACGCTCTACCTGACTTTCGAAGCGCTTGAAGCCGGCCGGATCAGCCTCGACACGCAAGTCCCGGTCTCGGCTCATGCTGCATCCGAGCCGCCCTCCAAGCTCGGCGTTCGCGCCGGCGGCTCGGTCTCGGTCGACCAGGCCATCCGCGCACTGGTCACTCGCTCCGCCAACGACATTGCCACCGCTCTCGGTGAATTCATCGGCGGCTCCGAAGAGCGCTTTGCATCGTTGATGACCGGCAAGGCGCGTGCGCTCGGCATGACCCGTACCACCTATCGCAACGCCAACGGCCTGCCGAATACCGCGCAGATGACGACGGCGCGCGATCAGGCGCGTCTCGGCATGGCCCTGCGTCAGCACTTCCCGCAATATTACGGTTACTTCGCGATCCGCAGCTTCAATTTCGGCAAGCAGACGATCGGCAATCACAATCGCCTGGTCGGCAACGTCAAGGGCGTCGACGGCATCAAGACCGGCTACACCCGCGCCGCCGGCAGCAATCTTGCTACCTCGGCCCAGCTCGATGGACGTTCGATCGTCGCCGTCGTGCTCGGTGGCCGCTCCAGTGCTGCCCGTGACGCAACGATGCGCAAGCTGGTCGCGGAATATCTTCCGGAGGCATCTCGCGGCGGCAACAACAACCTGATCGCCCAGGTGGCCCCGGCTGCGCCCGCTCCCTCTGCGCCGGTCAGGTCCGCTTCGCCGGTCGCTGCGTCCCAGTCCGACGCACGCCAGATGGCCGCCCTCGACCTGCCGCCGAGCGGCCCGTTGCCGGGCGCCCGCTATGCCGAGCAGCAGGCCGCAGCCATGGCTCCCGCCGCATCGGCCTATGCCGCGGAACCGGAACAGAAGAAGGTCATCACCCAGGCGATGAGCTCGGCCATGGCCGGCGCCTCCGCCGTCCCGACGCCGGCTCCGGAATACATGCCGGCCAAGACCGAAGTGGCCGTGGCGCACCGGACGAGCCGCTCGGCCGTCGATGAAGTGACGACCGCTTCTACCAAGGCCTCTGCCTCCGCGGCATCCGCAAAGCCCTCCTCCGAGGCGTCGATGGCGGCGAACGGCTGGGTCATTCAGATCGGCGCCTCGCCGAACCAGAAACAAGCTCAGAATCTCCTGCAGAATGCGCAGGATAAAGGCGGCAAGGTATTGCGTTCCGCCAAACCCTTCACTGTCGCCTTCAGCAACAATGGCGAACAGATCTACCGCGCCCGCTTCGGCGGCTTCGACGACCAGAAGACGGCCATCGATGCCTGCAACCTGTTGAAGAAGAAGGGCATCAGCTGCTGGGCGTCGCTTCAGTGAGCGTCGCCGGCGATCAAGGAAAATACCCGCGCCGGGAGTTCGGCGCGGAGGGATCTCGAGAGTAACGAGTAGACGGGGTTTCCGATGGCAATGAATGAAAACAGCGCAGAACTGGCCTTCAAGCCGGCTCAGAAGTCCAGAGCGAAGGGCGTCGCCCTCAACCCGCTTCACGAGGCGGCCATGCGGCTTGCCGGTCTCGGCTTGAACCGTTCCAAGGAAAAGACCCGCGACCTGGTCGCCATGCTGCTCAGCCACGGTGCCCGCGCCTGGCGGCATTCCCAGCCGGAAGCCAATGTCCACCTGCATATCGGCATACGCGCCGGCCGTGCACCGGTCCGCATCAGGCTTCGCTGATCGCAAGATCAGCCGCTACAGAAGTCCAAGTTCGGCGAGTTCCCGCCGCAGATCTTCCGGAAGCGCCGCCACGTCCTCGCCCAGTTTGCCGAGGTCGCGCGGCGCTTCTTCGCTTTTCAGATACCGCCATCCCTGGAAAGGCCGTTTCGGCTGCGGCGCGGTCTCGATAACCTCGGGCCCAAGCACCAGCTGGCAGCGCTGGATGCCGTCGCCGCCGGTAACCGTGCGGATATCGAGCAGCTTCTGCCGCGCCATCACCTGCCCCTTGATCACCCAGTAGAGCGATCCGTCGTCAAGCAGTTCCTCCATGCGCTTCGGCGCCATGCGGGTCGTATGGATGCTGTGCGGCTCAAGGCCGGCAGCCATCGCATTAAGCGACCGCTCGGCGACCCAGTCCTGGAGATCCTGGATCGAATCGGCGCCGACGCAGAGTTTGATGAGATGTAGAGCCATGGTTTGGTTGAAGACCCATCCGCACGTGAGGTCAAGCGTTTGCTCGGTTCACTCCACAGCGGGGACGGTTCAACACTCGACGACGTTGACCGCAAGGCCGCCCGTGGACGTCTCCTTGTATTTCTCGCTCATGTCGTTGCCGGTCTGGCGCATCGTCTCGATACAGGCGTCGAGCGGCACGAAATGCGTCCCGTCGCCCTTGATGGCGAGCGAGGCGGCCGTGACCGCCTTGACGGCCCCGAGCGCATTGCGTTCGATGCAGGGCACCTGCACGAGACCGGCGATCGGGTCGCAGGTCATGCCGAGATGGTGTTCCAGCGCGATCTCGGCGGCATTCTCGATCTGCTCCGGCGAGCCGCCCATGACGGCCGCAAGCCCTGCCGCGGCCATGGCGGCAGCCGAGCCCACTTCGCCCTGACAGCCGACTTCGGCGCCTGAGATCGAGGCATTGTGCTTGATGATGCCGCCGATTGCGGCCGCCGTCAGCAGGAAGTTGTGGACGTCGGCCTGGGTCGCGTCCTCATGGAAATGCAGGTAATAGCGTACCGTCGCCGGAATGACTCCCGCCGCGCCGTTGGTTGGTGCCGTGACCACCCGTCCGCCGCCGGCATTCTCCTCGTTGACGGCCATGGCATAGACACTCAGCCAGTCGTTGGCGAGCAGCGGGTTCAGCCGGTTGCTGCGCCATTCCTCGTTCAGCTTGTCGTGGATCGACTTCGCCCGACGCTTCACCTTCAGCCCGCCGGGCATGATCCCGTCGACCTTGAGGCCGCGGTCGATACAGCTCGACATCGCTTCCCAAATGCGGTCGAGACCGGCATCGAGTTCGGTGGAGCTCATTTTGGTTTCTTCGTTGGCACGCTTCATCTGGGCGATCGTCAGGCCCGAACCGCGCGCCATGTCGAGCATTTGCCGGGCGGAGGCGAAGGGATACGGAATGCGCGCATCACCTGCCGATTTCTTAGGCGTACGCATCGCTTCCAGCTCGGTGTCCGTCACCACGAACCCGCCGCCGATCGAATAGTAGATCCGCTTCAGGAGAAGCCGGCCGTCGCGGTCGAAGGCGGAAAAACTCATGCCGTTAGCATGGCCCGGCAACGGCTGCTTCTTGTCGAAGATCAGGTCGGTCTTCGGCTGGAACTCGTAAGCCGGATGGCCGGGCGGCGTGACGCGGCCGCTGCGTTCCACTTCGCCGATGATCTCGTCCATCCTGTCGGGATCGACGGCGTGCGGCTCCTCGCCGACCAGGCCTAATATCACCGCCCTGCCCGTCCCGTGACCGATCCCGGTGAACGCAAGCGACCCATGCAGGCTCACCTTCAGCGCTGCGACATGCGCCCCGGTCGGCCGCGGCCAATCGTTGGACAGGATGAGCTCCAGGAAGCGGTTGGCTGCCGACATCGGTCCCATCGTGTGGGAGCTCGACGGACCGATACCAATCTTGAAAACGTCGAAAACGGACAGGAACATGAGAATCCGTGCGGTGATACGAGGGATGGCCAAGTCTATATCAGCCAAACCTATGTCAGACTGTCGCCGTGGCTTGGCGGTTGCCCGACATCCGGTGAGCCGGCCGCGACATGGCCTTAAAATAGAAACGGCGCGGTACGAATACCACGCCGAGGACCGAAATTCCGGAATTTCACTGAGACGGTCAGATAGCGCCGAAAAGATATGCGAGGGCCAAGGCACCTGCAAATCCTACCAGCGCCTTGAAGGTCACGCCCCAGCAGGACTTCTGAACGGTATCTTCCATGTCGTCTCCAGGTTCTTGCCGCATTGATAAACGTCCGCTCCGGGTCGTCATGGCTAATGGTCTATTAAAATCCCGCCGCCTGCGCAATCCAAAAATGGCGGAAACATGGCGGAACTCCAGGCTGGTCATGTTCGCAACGCCTGCCTGCCCCAAATAGTTCCCTTGCCGATGCAGGAGGCTTGCCGCCGAAACCGAAACAAAGCATGACGGAACGGATCAAGACCGATTCCGACGGTGAGGCCTATGACGAACGCTGATTATGTTGCGCTTGCCCTCTTTGCCGTGCTTTGGGCCCTTTATTCCTGGATAACCGCCGGCGCCGGCTCGCGGCTGTTTCCGCGCGCCAGCCTCAACCGGGCGATGGCCGAACGGCGGAAGGACTGGATCTACAACTCGCTCCGCCGCGACCTGAAGATGATCGACACCCAGATCTTGGCGGGTCTGCAGAACGGCACCGCCTTCTTCGCCTCGACGTCTATCTTTGCGATCGGCGGCTGTTTCGCGCTGCTGGGCGCCACCGAACAGGTGGAAGCGGTCTTCCGCGATCTGCCCTTCGTCGCTTACGGCGGCCGCACCGCCTTTGAACTCAAGGTGGCCGGCCTCACCTTCCTGTTCGGCTATTCCTTCTTCAAATTCGGCTGGTCCTACCGGCTGTTCAACTACTGCACCATTCTCTTCGGCGCCCTGCCGATGCTGCACGACACCCATGCCGACCGGGCAGCCGCCGAGCGGGCGGCCGATCAGGTGGTGCGGATGAACACGATCGCGGCCGGTCACTTCAATTCCGGCCTGCGCGCGCTGTTTTTGTCGATCGGCTATCTCGGTTGGTTCATCGGGCCCTATATGTTCATCGCGATGACCGTCGTCGTGATTGTCGTGCTCACCCGCCGCCAGTATTTCTCCGAGGCCCGGCTGGCGATCATGGACCGTGGGACGCCCTGAGATCTGATCCGGAAAGACAAGCAGTGACCGTTGCCGAAACCGAAAATCCCTCCCTGCGCAGACCCCGCATCACGCTGATCGATACGCTGCGCGGCGTCGCTCTCATCGCCATGGCGACCTATCACTTCACCTGGGATCTCGAGTTTTTCGGCTATGTCGATCCCGGCACGGCGACCCAAGGGTTCTTCAAGGTCTACGCCCGCTCGATCGCCAGCTCGTTCCTGTTCCTGGCGGGCGTCAGCCTCGTCCTCGCGCATTTCCCGAAGATCCGCTGGGAGCCCTTCTGGAAGCGTTTTGCGATGGTCGCAGGTGCTGCACTCGCGATCAGCATCGCGACCCTGATCGCCTTTCCGAGCGAATGGATCTATTTCGGCATCCTGCACAATATCGCGCTGTCGAGCCTGATCGGCCTCGCCTTCCTGCGCCTGCCGCCGTTGTTGACGGGTGCCGTCGTCGTCCTCATCGCGGCAGCTATGATCGTCGACTACAGTCTTTTCCCCGGCGCGTTGGACGGGGCTTTATTCAACGCCCGTTACCTGAGCTGGCTCGGTTTTGCGGAAATCCCGCCGCGTTCGAACGACTATGTGCCGCTGTTTCCCTGGATCGCGGCACTTCTGGCCGGGGTGGCCGTTACGCGGCTGGCGCTATCGAAAAACTGGCTTCCGAAGCTCGCAGCGGTCCAGACGCGGCAGAACCTTCTCTCGAAGGCCGGTCGCCACAGCCTGATCGTCTATCTCGTCCACCAGCCGGTGCTGATCGCGCTGGTCTATCTCTTCTCGCTGGTGCATCCCGCCCCGCCGCCGGATCCGCGGGTCGGCTATGTCAGAAGTTGCGAGGCGGGCTGCACGGGCCAGGGCAACGACGCCGGCCTCTGCCAGAAGTTCTGCGGCTGCACCGCCGACAAGCTGATCGCGCAGTCGCTGATGACACCGCTGCAGTCCGGCGCCATCGCCGCGCAGGACGAAAGGGTGCAGTCGCTCGCCGAACAATGCTCGATCGAAGCGCAATAGCCAGATTGTGGGAAATCAGGTCCCGACGCCGATTTCGGCAAGTCGGGTCAGGCAGGCTTCCTCGACATTGTCGAGTTCGCTCAGCGTGTCGTCGATATCCTTGCGCTTCTGGCGCAGGTCGTTGCGCTTCTCGTCGAGGCGCGTCATCAACAGCTTGAGCTGTCCCAGCTCTCCCGGCGGCTCCTTGTAGACCTGGATGATTTCGCGGATCTCGGCGATCGTGAAGCCGATCCGGCGGCCGCGCAGGATTTCCTGGATCAGCCGCCGATCCGTTGCCCGGAAAAGCCGCGTACGACCCCGGCGTTCGGGGTGGATGAGACCCTCATCCTCGTAGAAGCGCAGCGTGCGGGTCGATACCCCGAATTCACGCGTCAGCTCCGTAATGCTATAATACTTGTTCACGATCATGTCCTGCTACTCGTCAGCCAAACTAATTGACTTTTACGTAACAGTCAATTTTTTGGCTCAGGGAAGCATGAACCACCAGGTCGCGAGGCCGAGGAACGAGAAGAAGCCGGTCGTGTCGGTAATCGCGGTCACGAACACCGCCGACGATACCGCCGGATCAGCCCCGGCCCGGTCGAGAAGCAGCGGGATCGTGATGCCGGCCATGGCCGCCGCAAACATGTTGATCAGCATGGCGGTAGCGATCAGCCCGCCGATATGGACGTCGTGGAACCACAGGCCGGCCACCATGCCGACGAGACAGCCGATCACCACGCCGTTGATCAGGCCGACGCCCGCCTCGCGTCGAGCGACGCGCCAGGCATTGTGGATGTCGAGATTGCGGGTCGCAAGCGCCCGCACCGTCACCGTCATCGTCTGCGAGCCGGCATTGCCGCCCATGCCGGCGACGATCGGCATCAGGATGGCGAGCGCCACCACCTGTTCGATCGTCGCCTCGAACAGCGAGATCACTGACGCCGAAATGAAGGCGGTGAAGAGGTTGACCAGCAGCCACGGCACCCGCGACCGCGAGGTTTCCCGGACCGAGTCGGACAGTTCTTCGTCGCCGACGCCCGAGAGGCGCATGATGTCCTCTTCCGCCTCCTCCTGGATGACGTCGACCACATCGTCGATGGTGAGCACCCCGACGAGGCGGCCGTTGTCGTCGACCACGGCTGCCGAGAGCAGGTCGTATTGCTCGAAGAGCTGGGCCGCCTCTTCCTGGTCCATGTCGGCGGGGATTGGGTAGTTCGTCTCCCGCATGATCGTCTCGATCTTCACCTGCCGCTTGGCGCGCAGGATGCGATCGAGGTCGAGCACGCCGAGCAGCTTGAAGGTCGGGTCGATGACGAAGATCTGGGTGAAGCTCTCCGGCAGGTCTTCCTCGTCGCGCATGTAGTCGATCGTCTGGCCGACGGTCCAGAACGGCGGCACGGCGACGAATTCCGTCTGCATGCGGCGGCCGGCCGACTGTTCGGGATAATCGAGTGCGCGGCGCAGCCTCACTCGCTCGGTGAACGGCAGCTGCGCCAGGATCTCTTCCCGGTCCTCGTGGTCGAGGTCTTCGAGAATGTAGACCGCATCGTCCGAATCGAGTTCGCCGATCGCCGCCGCGATCTGCGCGTTCGGCATCTGGTCGACGATCTCCATGCGGATATTTTCGTCGACCTCGGTGAGTGCGGTGAGGTCGAAATCGTCGCCGAGCAGTCGCACAAGCGCATGGCGCTGGTCTGGCAGGATCGCCTCGAGCAGATCGCCGAGTTCCGATTCGTGCAGCCGCGCCACATGGCTACGCAGGAAAAGCGTGTCGCGGTCGGCGATTGCGGCGCCGACCATGGCAAGGAAGTCGGCGCGGATCGCGCCGTCCTCGGAATAGATGTCGTCCCCGGCATCGTCGGGTTTTGTGCGCAGGCGGTGGTCTTCGCCGATATCGCTCATCTGCCGCCCTCGCTGCTGGTCTTTGACAAAAGGAGAATGGCGGCAAAAAACATATTGTCAACAACTGGATAGCTGCATCCGGCGCTATTGCTCATGCCACCGGTTTTCCTGCTAGAACAATTGCCGTTCCGGGTCCAGAGCGCATGACGAAACGATGCGGAAAAACCGGGAAGTCAGCCCGAAAGGCAGAAAGAGGAGTTCGAAAATGGCCATCCGAACCATCCTGAAATATCCCGATCCGGGTCTCTCCAGGCCGTGCGAACCGGTCACCGTTTTCGATGCGGCCCTGACGGCGCTGGCCCATGATCTCCTCGATACGATGCGGGCGGCACCCGGCGTCGGCATCACCGCCGCGCATGTCGGCGTCTTCACCCGGCTCGTGGTGCTGGAACTGTCGAGGGAAAACGGCCCGCGCTTCTACGCCAATCCGGAAATCCTGGTCTCTTCGGACGAATTGATGCGTCATACGGAGGGCAGCGTCTCCATGCCCGGCGCCAATGACGAGGTCGAGCGGCCGAAAAGGATCCGGTTCCGCTACCAGGACCTCACCGGTACCGTCCGTGAGGAGGACGCCGAAGGCTTCTATTCCATCTGCATGCAGCACGAGATCGACCAGCTCGACGGCATCTTCTGGCTGAAACGGCTGTCCCGCCTGAAGCGCGACCGGCTGCTGCGCAAATGGGACAAGGGAAAATGAAAACGCGGCCGAACCAAATTCGCGTTCGCCCGTTGTGAGGTCGCAAGTCCAGCGAGGATCCACGACCATGAACGCGACAGCAGACAAGACCGCAGCCGAGCTCGAGCGAAAAGTATCCGAACGCCTGGCTGCACTGCCGGACGTCGATTCGTCGATGATCGAACCACATGCCGAGGGAACCAAGGTTGTCCTCGAGGGTTCTGTCGATACCGTGTTCTCCGCCCGCAAGGCGGTGTTGAGCGCGGAAACCGTGGATGGCGTACATGATGTCGAAAGCCACCTGACCCTGACAGGTCCAAGGAATGGCGCATCCACGAGCCACTGAGCCGAAATACCCGGCGCACCGGCCTTTCAGCAGGGGGTGCGCCGGGTCCCATGTTGGCATGATAGGAGACTGCGGTGCCGGGCAAGAAAAAAGCTGACGACATTTCCCGCGAGGAAGATTTTCGCGACTACGACGACCGCAATATCGACGAAGGTTGGCCCTACGACGATGCAGCCGGCGCTCGCCCCGTCGACAACGCCGCCTATGGCGATCCCAAGGCCAATTTCGACACCGACCGCAACCGAGGCTATCAGGTGGACAGTGTGGAACGCGACGGCTCGGAAGAGCGCCTGGCAGACAGCATCCGCCCCGGCACCAAGGGGATCGAGGAGGCTGACGATCTCGAAGAGCGGATCACCGACGCGATCGAGGAGCTGGACATGATCGACATGGCGTCGATCGACGTGCATGTCGAGGATGGCACGGTCACGCTCGAAGGCGCCGTCGACGATGCGGCGACCTCGCGCAAGATCGTCCGCCGGATCCAGCGTGTCGCCGGCGTCCGCCAACTGGTCAACAACCTGCGCCTCGAAGGCGTCGACAGCCACATTCCCGACGACGACTAATCGATCGTCAGGGAAATCTCCGGAGAACTTTTCAGCGTATTGCTGACGGTGCAGATTTCCTCGGCCATATGGGCGATCTGCTTCTTCTGCTCGTCGTCGAAATCCCCTTCAATACGGAAATCCACGATGAACCTGGTGATCCGGGACGGGCCTTCATGGGCCTTTTCGCCGGTCACATGCACCCTCACCTCGCTCAGCCTGTCGAGAATGCCGAGCTTGCTTGCGGCGATTCGGCCGCTGAGCACGAGGCAGGCGGCAAGCGATGAAAACATCAGGTCGAGCGGGTTGAACCCCGGCTCGGAAGCGCCGGTCACCACTTCCACCTGACCACCCGTCTCACTCGTCACCTGCGGGTGACCGAGCCGCCCGAGCACGGCGGTCGCTCCGATCGGCCGTGTCTTTACTTTCAGTTCGACCATTGTTTGTCCTTACCTTGCACATACGAGCTTGGATCAGGCCAATAGATAAGCGAGGAATTTCAGGATCGCATCCGGAATGGGCGATATGACTCGATGTTTTGCCATCGGAGCGGCAGATCGGCCTAATTTCTCAGATGCGATTTCATCCGGGCAACAAAAAACCCGCCGAAGCGGGTTTCTTATTTTGGTGCGGTCGAGAAGACTCGAACTTCCACGTCTTGCGACACAGCGACCTCAACGCTGCGCGTCTACCAATTCCGCCACGACCGCATCGTGGTAGATGCCGACTTGCGCCGGCGGGGCTGCATGTAGCAAAAGCATTTGGGGTGCACAAGTGCGCCGTGACAGATTTTTGAAGGATAAAAATTCCAGGTGTGAATGCCTATATAAACCTGGCCGAAACCAGGCCCTTGCCGCACCCTTTTGTTTTTGCCAGAAGATTTTCCATGCTCACACGCACCGACCTCAATCTGTCCATGCTGCCGCAAACAGGCTCGCCGCCGGTGCGCTGGCGAATCTCCGAGGGACTCGTTCCCTATGAGGAAGCGGTGGTCGAGATGGAGCGCGAGGTGGCGGCGATCGCCGATGGCCATGCCGACGAGCTCGTCTGGCTGCTCGAACACCCGCCGCTCTATACGGCCGGCACCAGCGCCGACGCCGCAGACCTGATCGAACCGGACCGGTTTCCAGTGTTTTCCACAGGCCGCGGCGGCGAATACACCTATCATGGTCCCGGCCAGCGCGTCGCCTACGTGATGCTCGACCTCAAACGCCGGCGCCAGGACGTGCGCGCCTATGTGGCGGCGCTCGAGGAGCTGATAATCCGCACCCTGGACATGATGAACGTGCGCGGCGAGCGGCGCGAGGACCGCGTCGGCGTCTGGGTGCGCCGGCCGGAAAAACCGCTTCTGCCGGACGGTTCGATGGCGGAGGACAAGATTGCCGCTCTCGGCATCCGGCTGCGCCGCTGGGTCAGCTTCCACGGCCTCTCCCTCAATGTCGAGCCTGACCTCTCGCATTTCACCGGCATCGTGCCCTGCGGCATCAGTGCCTATGGGGTGACCAGCCTCGTCGATCTCGGCCTTCCGGTGATGATGGCGGATGTGGACATGCGGCTGCGTGAAGCCTTCGAGGAAATCTTCGGGGCCACCGTTTCCGAGACCACCGTGATCTGATCCCGACTTGAACATTGCCGCCCGCTGTGGTTGAAGAACCCGGTTCCTCGAAAGTGCCGGGCATGCCCTCTTCCACACCTGAAAATCCGCTGAAGGGCATGGCCATCATGGCCGCCTGCATGGTCATCCTGCCGTTGATGGATGCCATCGCCAAATACATGGCGACCTTCGAGGCGATGTCGCCCGCTCAGGTGACATTCTACCGGTTCTTCTTTCAGCTGGTCTGCATCCTGCCGCTCGCCGTCTTCACAGGGGCTGCCATCTTCCGGCCGAAACGCCCCTGGATGAACCTGCTGCGCGGCGTGCTGCATGCGGCGGCCAGCCTGATGTTCTTCGCGGCGGTCAAATACATGCCGCTCGCCGATGTCTTCGCCATCTATTTCGTCGAACCCTTCATGCTCACCATGATGTCGGCGATCTTCTTGCGGGAAAAGGTCGGCTGGCGGCGGTGGCTGGCGATCGTCGTCGGGTTCAGTGGCGCCATGATCGTCATCCAGCCGAGCTATGCGATCTTCGGCTGGACAGCACTGTTGCCGGTCGCCTGCGCCTTCCTCTTCACGCTCTACCTCTTCCTCAACCGGGCGATCGGGGAAGCCGATTCGCCGCTCGTCATGCAGACCATGGCCGGCGTCGGAGGAACGCTGTTCATGGCCGCGGCCCTGGTCATCGGGGATAGCACAGGGGCTGCGGATTTTACGCCGTCGCTCCCCGCCTCCTGGCTCGGTCTCATCCTGCTGATGCTGCTCGGCTCGATATCAGGCTACATGCATCTGCTCGTGGTTCGCGCCTTCCGGCTGGCGCCGCTTTCGCTGCTTGCGCCGTTCCAGTATTTCGAGATCATCTCGGCGACCGTGCTCGGTTACGCCCTATTCGGCGATTTCCCGACCGCCTCCAAATGGCTCGGCATCGCCGTCATCGTCGCCTCCGGCCTGTTCATCATCTGGCGAGAGCGTTCCAAATCGAAGCAGCTCGAAACCGTTTGACAGCCCTGTTTCCTGCCGATTAACCGCGCTTGTTGGCCACCCCTCAACTTCTCTCAATTATCACCCACATTGGTTTCATGATGAAACGGAGAAATAAAGATGAGCGGGTTCCGCTTTTCTTTTCCGGCATGTGTCATCGCCGGGAAGGGTCGGATTGTGGCCGACGATATTTTGATGCTGCGCAAATACGCATTCCCGGATGGCATTTGCTCCTCCGAAGACGCGCTTGCCCTTTTTGCGCTGAATGATTCCTGTGCCGAACAAAGCCCCGAATGGTCGACCTATTTCGTCGAAAGCCTGGCGGCATATCTCGTGCGCGGCACGGAGCCGCTGGGACGCATCGACGACGCGAAAGCCGGCTGGCTGATGCGCACGATCGCCGCCGATGGTGCCGTCCGTTCCGCCCTGGAGCTCGAACTGCTGCTGCATGCCATGGAAGTCGCATCCGAGGTGCCGGAAAGTCTCTCGGCCTTCGCGCTCGACCAGATCCGCCTGGCTCTCGAGCCCGGCGCGCGGGGCGTTTATCGTGCCATCCGCCCGGCCTCTGCCGGCATCACCGCCTTTGACCTCATCTATATCTGGCGGGTTCTGCGGGGAGCGACGGAACGTGGCCGGCTGATGCTGTCGCCGGTCGAAGCGCTGGTCCTGCGCGAGATCGACGAACTGGCTGATGCTAAGACCCATCATCCCGCCTGGCGGGAGATCATCGCGGCGGTGACGACACATGAAAGGCCGAAGGAAGTGCTGCGGTCGGGTCCCTGGCTGGTGACCGATGCCGGGCATCGCCTGACGCAGGAGGTGGCGGCCTGACGAACCGCCGGCCGCGACGCGTTGCACAGCTGCTCGTTCGCATTTTATCGGTTGGCTAAACCGCCTGGAAAATCAATCGGCCTAATGGTGTCCTTGATGATCGGCCGATGGCGAGCCGACAGGCTTCCGAGGTCGATATGACGCCTACCGTTTCCGCAGTCCTGTTGCTGACGATCAATCTCGGTCTGCTCTGGCTGCTGATGGCTGCGCCCGTCGGCCGCCGCACCATCGCGCTGCGCCGGACACTCGAAATCGCTCCGGAGCGTCTGTGGCACGCCTTTCATCCCGGCGGCGAGGAAGCGAGCTGGAACCCTTCGATCCTCTCCTCAGGGACGGAAAAAAACCGCGGCGGGATCGAGATCGCCTACAGCCATCCCGATCGCCACGGTGCGCCGATCCGGCGGGTCTTCAAGGTGGAGGAAACTATCGACGGTGCCCAGCTCAGCTACGAGAGCCGTGCACGCGTCGTCGACGACACAGCGCTCGACATTTCCTTCTGGCGCAATTTCGAGGAATACCGTGCCGTGTCGGCTGCACCCGGCGGCTCCACGGTCACCCTTGCCCAGACGGACGACTATCGCGGCTTCGCCGTCTACCTGTTTCGCTATTTCATGATCCGCCGCGAGCTTTCGTCGCTGACTGCCTGGCTGAAGAACGGCCGGCCGAAAACAAGCGGCATGATCGAACATCCGGTTGTCCAGATCGTCCTGGCGCTCCTCTCGACGCTGCTGCTCTGGCCCTTTTTCGGGCTGACTGCGGCGGGCCTGACGATCTCCATAATCCTGACCCTGGTCATCGTGCTGCACGAACTGGGGCACATGGCGGCCTATCGCGCCTTCGGGCATGAACGGGTGAGGATGATCTTCGTGCCGTTTCTCGGAGGCATCGCTATCGGCGGCCGGCCCTATAACAGCCGCTTCGAAGTCGCCACATGCGCGCTCATGGGAGCAGGCATGTCCGCCTTCCTCGTACCGGTGGTGATTTCCGTCCACGACCTCTCAAACGCCCACCTATTGTCCTCGTCCCTGCGTGAACCGGCTCTGGTCTTCCTGCTGATATTAGGGGCCTTCAACCTCCTCAACCTTCTGCCGATGTCCCAGTTCGACGGCGGCCGGGTGCTGAGGCAGATCTTTCCCACCCGCAGCCTGCTCGTTGCCGGCAGTTTCGGGATCACGCTTCTGATGCTCTGGGTCGGTTACCGGATCGGCCTGTCATCGACCGCTCTGATCGCGGCACTTGCCGTCTTCACGCTGATGAGCCTGATGGGCATTTCGTCCGCCAAGCCGCGCGAAAGTCTCGACCCCATGCATCCGGGTGAGCGGCTGATGGCAGGCCTCGGCCTCTATGCCGCGGTCGCCATCCATTCGCACGGTATCGTCTACGCCTGCGACCGCCTTTTCGGGTGATCACCCACCTTCGATATCACGTGCGATCGACGCCTCCACCCATTGACATCAACCCGCCAAGCGGCTCAAAAGGTTACATGAAAAGCGAAAACCCCACACTGCCGTCCGGCTATTCCGCGGTCCCTCCGGGCAAGATTGCCACCGTCGTGACCTGCCTCGAAATGTTCGAGAAGCCGCGCAGGAAAACCGCGACGGCGCCGGACACGCTTACCCTGGAACGCTGGCAGTCTCCTGCTCCCGACGAATACCGCGCGCTGTTCCGCGCGGTCGGCGAGAACTGGATGTGGGTCTCGCGACTGGTCATGAGTGACGACGAACTTGCCTCGGTCCTCGGCGATCCGCAGGTCGAGATTTACGTGCTTCTCGACGGCGGCCGCCGCATCGGCCTCCTGGAGCTCGATTTCCGGGAACAGGGCGAATGCGAGCTCGTCTATTTCGGCCTCGTTACCGGTGCGATCGGCAAGGGCGCCGGGCGTTTCATGATGAACTGGGCGATCGAGAGGGCCTGGGCGCATCCGATCCGCCGTTTCTGGGTGCATACCTGCCACTTCGACCACCCGGCCGCCATGCAGTTCTACCAGCGGTCGGGGTTCACACCCTACGCCCTGATGGTCGAAGTGCTCGACGATCCGCGGCTGACCGACCTGGCGCCGCGCACGACATCGCCGCACGTGCCCCTGATCGGTCCCTGATCCGCTCACCGAAATGCGACCGCGAACGGCTCGTTCCGGCTTGAGCCGGCCCCCTCGCCTGTGCCAAGGTCGCGCCGAATCTAAAAAGCCTCAAGGGAGAACATCATGGATGTCCGCGCCGCCGTTGCCGTTCAGGCTGGCAAACCGCTCGAAGTCATGACCGTGCAGCTCGAGGGCCCCCGCGCCGGCGAAGTGCTGATCGAGGTGAAGGCGACCGGCATCTGCCACACCGATGATTTCACCTTGTCCGGCGCCGATCCGGAAGGCCTCTTTCCGGCGATCCTCGGCCACGAGGGTGCCGGCATCGTCGTCGACGTCGGCCCAGGCGTCACTTCGGTCAAGAAGGGCGATCATGTCATCCCGCTCTATACGCCGGAATGCCGCGAATGCCCGTCGTGCCTGTCGCGCAAGACCAATCTCTGCACCGCCATCCGCTCGACCCAGGGCCAGGGCCTGATGCCCGACGGCACCTCGCGTTTTTCGATCGGCAAGGACAAGATCCATCACTATATGGGCTGCTCGACCTTTGCGAATTATACGGTCCTTCCGGAAATCGCGGTCGCGAAGATCAACCCGGACGCCCCCTTCGACAAGGTCTGCTACATTGGCTGCGGCGTGACGACGGGCATCGGCGCCGTCATCAACACCGCCAAGGTGGAGATCGGCGCCACCGCCATCGTCTTCGGGCTCGGCGGCATCGGTTTGAACGTCATCCAGGGCCTGCGGCTGGCCGGCGCCGACATGATCATCGGCGTCGACCTGAACAACGACAAGAAGGCCTGGGGTGAACGCTTCGGCATGACCCATTTCGTCAATCCGAAGGAAGTCGACGGCGACATCGTCCCTTACCTCGTCAATCTGACGAAGCGCGGCGCCGACCAGATCGGCGGAGCCGACTATACGTTCGACTGCACCGGCAATACCAGGGTCATGCGCCAGGCGCTCGAAGCCTCGCATCGCGGCTGGGGCAAGTCGGTGGTAATCGGCGTTGCCGGCGCCGGTCAGGAAATTTCCACCCGTCCCTTCCAGCTCGTTACCGGTCGCACATGGATGGGCACGGCCTTCGGCGGCGCCCGCGGCCGCACCGACGTTCCGAAGATCGTCGACTGGTACATGGAGGGCAAGATCGAGATCGACCCGATGATCACCCACACGATGCCGCTCGAGGACATCAACAAGGGTTTCGAGCTGATGCATGGCGGCGAATCGATTCGCAGCGTAGTAATTTATTGAGCGCGGTTCCGACACGTTCCGGAACACGCTCCGATGCTGCGAATAGACTTAGGATTTAACTCCGTTTAATGTGAGGAACGCAGAAGATGTACAAGTTCGAAATCTACCAGGACAAGGCCGGGGAATACCGTTTTCGCTTCAAGGCTGCGAACGGTCAGACCATGTTCTCCTCCGAAGGTTATTCGGCCAAGGCTTCCGCCGTTTCGGCCATAGAATCGATCAAGAAAAACGTACCCGGCGCAGCAGTCGACGACCTGACCACTGCCGTCGCCTGAAGCATATCCTGCGCGTAGCCCGCTGGGGCGGGCTACGCTTCCTTCCGTTGTGCGGGAGGTCGCCGGATTGGGCCTGAGTATCCATCCATGATCTACGTCGACGCCGATGCCTGTCCGGTCAAGCCGGAGGTCCTGAAAGTCGCTGAACGCCACGGCATCGAAGTGACCTTCGTCGCCAATTCCGGCCTGCGCCCCTCTCGTGATCCGATGGTCCACAACGTCATCGTTTCTGCCGGTTTCGATGCCGCCGACAACTGGATCGCCGAGCGCGCCGGACCCGCCGATATCGTCATTACCGCCGACGTGCCGCTGGCGGTACGCTGCGTAGCATCGGGCGCGCTGGTGACCGGTCCGACCGGCCGCGTCTTCGACGAGACCAATATCGGCATGGCGAGCGCCATGCGCGACCTTGGCGCGCATCTGCGCGAGACCGGCGAAAGCAAGGGTTATAACGCCGCCTTTTCCCCGCGCGACCGCTCGAAATTCCTGGAAACGCTGGACAGGCTCTGCCGCCGTTCCAAATCAGCCACGTGAGCGATCGGAAACCCGGATGCCGAGCCCCTGGCGCAGATTGACCTATCACCGGCACGGGCCGTTCTTCGCCGGCACCATCGCCGCGCTGGCCTGCCTGCTGTTCCTGCTCTTCTACATGCCGGAGCTCGCGCCCGGCATTGCAGTCATCGTCTTCTTCCTGATCTACCTCGTCATGAT
The DNA here is from genome assembly GCF_002968675.1 of Neorhizobium sp. T25_13. Taxonomy (NCBI): domain Bacteria; kingdom Pseudomonadati; phylum Pseudomonadota; class Alphaproteobacteria; order Hyphomicrobiales; family Rhizobiaceae; genus Neorhizobium; species Neorhizobium sp. T25_13. The sequence continues at coordinate 31,817 of NZ_PVBI01000004.1, read as the reverse complement.
GGCCGCCCGCATCCCAAAGCTCGACGGCCCCACGTTGAGAGACAAGGGGCAGAACGACGACGAACCGGCCCCGGTCATCCTCGCCGTGACCTTGCTTGCCGTCGCCGCCGCCATTGTCTCGCTGTTCGAGGCCTTGAACCGCTCGCAGCCCGCGGGCGCTGCTTCCGTGTCGCTTGCCTTCGCATCCGTCGTGCTCGGCTGGCTGACAATCCACACCATGTTCGCCATGCACTACGCCCATCGCTTCTGGCGGCCGGAGGAACAGGCGGAGGAGAACGAGGCGAAGCGCGGCGGCCTCGATTTTCCCGAAACCGACGAGCCCGGCGCCTACGATTTCCTCTATTTCTCGTTCGTCATCGGCATGACCGCCCAGACTTCGGACGTCCAGATCACCACGACCGGCATGCGCCGCATCAACCTCCTGCATGCGGTCGTGTCCTTCTTTTTCAACACCGTCCTTGTCGCCGCGGCCGTCAACGCCGTCGTGTCGATGGGCAACTGATATTTTTCGAGGAGCACCGATGAAGGTCCTTTCCCAGAACACCGCCTTCGGCGGCATGCAGGGCGTATTCATGCACGATTCCGAGGCCTGCAAATGCGAGATGACCTTCGCGGTCTTCGTGCCGCCCCAGGCGATCAAGGAGCCCTGCCCTGTTGTCTGGTATCTCTCGGGCCTCACCTGCACCCATGCCAACGTCATGGAAAAGGGCGAATACAGGCGGATGGCCGCGGAACTCGGCCTCATCATCGTCTGTCCGGACACCAGCCCGCGCGGCAATGACGTGCCCGACGAGCTCACCAACTGGCAGATGGGCAAGGGCGCCGGCTTCTATCTCGATGCGACGGAAAAGCCGTGGGCCGAAAACTATCAGATGTACACCTACATCACCGAGGAACTGCCGAACTTCGTCAGCCAGCATTTCCGCATGGACATGGACCGCCAGGGCATTTTTGGCCATTCCATGGGTGGTCACGGCGCGATGACGATCGCGCTTCGGAACCCCGACCGCTTCAAGAGCTGCTCCGCCTTCGCGCCGATCGTCGAGCCCTCGACCGCCGACTGGTCGGCGCCGGCCTTCGGGAAATATCTGGGCGCGGATCGCTCCACCTGGCGGCAATACGACGCCTGCGCCCTGGTCGAAGACGGCGCGCGCTTTCCGGAATTCCTGATCGACCAGGGCAAGGCCGACGGCTTCCTCGAAAACGGCCTACGGCCCTGGCTGTTCGAGGAAGCGGCCAAGGGAACGGATATCGACGTGACGCTACGGATGCACGAGCGCTACGACCACTCGTATTATTTTATCTCGACCTTCATGGACGACCATCTCCGCTGGCACGCGGAACGGCTGGGGTAGGTCTCACGGAAACAGCGCGGTCGCCATGGTTGGGCGGCGTTGGCCGTCGAGGCGGAATTCGCTGGAGATGCGGTCGGCGATCTTTTCGGCGAGGTCGCGGTCAGCAGTGTCCCCGTCCAGCAGGTAGATCGACGTCTTGAACGTTCCCCTGGCGATCGGTTCGCCGCTGTTGACCGAAATCGCCTGCACCGTCACCTTCGCCTCGTGCCGGCTGCCGATCAGCATGGGCATATGCGACATCTCGTCGATGCGTACCGAGATGATCGTCCGCGGCAGGGCGATCGATCTGACGGTTGCCCGGATCGCCTCGTCGACCAGCATGTCGGTGGCGATCACCAGCCCCTTCGGTACGTCGGGCCGTGCGGTCACGAACGCGCCGCGCACGTCATAGAGAAGTTTTTCCTGCGCCGTGTTTGCCTGTTCCAGACGGAACGACATCAGCGGCAGGGCCGTCAAAGCAATGAGACAGAAACGTGAGAGACGACGAAACAAGAAGGGACCCCTTAGACGGCGCACCTTCAGATGTTCCAACGAACACGGTTAGAGAACGATTAAGCCGAGGGCTTCAGGGCAAGAAAAGTTTCGGTCGCCGCCCGCATTTCCTCGAGCCGCTTGGCGCGGCGATGTTCAGCCTCCGCGTCTGTGCCCCAATGTTCGTTCGTCCAGTCCTCGTCGAGATGGGCGAGCGTCCAGGCCTCGTCGGCGGTGAGCCGGCCTTCAGCGAAGGCAAGCGCCAGGATCGCCGAACCGGTCAGCGTCGTCACCGTGTGCAGCACGGCGAGTTCGATCGGCGTATCGTATTTCTTCAGCGTCACCGCAAAGGCGGCGGTCGCCTCCTTCGGCTGCTCCTGGGGCATCACGCCCTCGACCAGGATGAAGCGGGCGCCGAGTTCGTTGGCGGCCCAGTCGACGATCGGATCCCATTGTTCGCTCTGGCGGGCGACCAGGTTTTCCGGTGTTTCGGCGCGGTAGCAGAGCAGGTCGCTCGAAGAGAAGCGCAGGATATCCTCGAACACCGCTTGCGGGTCGGTGGCGATGCCGTCGATCGCGGTGTTGACGAGGCGCGTCACCGGCATGGTGCCGGGATCGATGACATCCACCTGGCTGGCCCATTCATCGCGGATCAGTTCGGCAAGCCGTGCCGTCGGCGCGACGAGCCCGTTCTTGGCCGGCGTCCTGACCGGTCGGCCATCGAGATGGATGGCATGGCCGCCCTCGCCCTCGGCAACCGAGACTTCCTTGTAGAAGCGCTTCGGCAGCGGCTTGTGCATCTGGATCTGCGCCCGCCGCGTCGGGTCCGGATGGCTCAGCGCTTCGGATGGATCGGGAAACATGTCACGCATGGAAATAAAACCTCAGCCGATATGGCTCAGCAACTCGCTCGGATGATGGATGATCGCGTCGGCTCCGGCCTTGTTCAGCTCGTCCACCGAGGCGTAACCCCAGGCAACGCCGATCGCCGTGGCGCCGGCCGCCTTCGCCATCTGCATATCGTAAATGGCATCGCCGATGACAAGAGTGTCGGAAGGTTTCATGCCGGTCTCGTCGCAGCATTCGGTCACCATCGCCGGATGCGGCTTCGACGGGCAGTCGTCGGCGGTGCGCGACACCATGAAATACTTGTCGAACCCGTGCGTCTCCACGACCAGCTTAAGGCCGCGCCGCGATTTGCCGGTCACAGCGCCGATCAGCAGGTCCTTGCGCGGACCGATCGCGTCGATCAGCTCGCGAATCCCCTCGAACAACGGCTCCCTGAAACCGAGATCCTGGCGCACGACGGCAAACAGCGTCTTGTAATAGGCCATCATCTCGACGGCCTCGTCGTCCGCATGCGGCTTTCCCTGCATGCGGGCGATCGCGATGTCGAGCGTCAGCCCAATAATTGCCTTGGTGTCCTCCACCTTGGGTTCCGGCTTGTCGAAATGGGCGAAGGTGCGGCGCATGGTTTCGTGGATCAGGTTCGCGCTGTCGACCAGCGTGCCGTCGCAATCGAAAAGGACCAGTTTCATTCTTCGTCATCCCTGCGGCCGTTTTCCATGTCGAACCCGAGAAGGTTCCAGCTCTGCACCATATGCGGCGGCAGAGGTGCCGTGACCTTCAGCCGTCCGCCGTTCGGATGCGGGATGTCGATATGGCGCGCGTGGAGATGCAGCTTCTTCTGGATGCCGCCGGGAAAATCCCAGTTGTGATCGTCGTCGAAATATTTCGGGTCGCCGATGATCGGATGGCCGATATGCAGCGCATGGACGCGCAGCTGGTGGGTGCGGCCGGTATAGGGTTCCATCTCCAGCCAGCAGAGCGTCTGTGCCGCCATTTCCAGCACCCGGTAATAGGACACCGCGTGGTCGGCGCCGTCCTCGCCGTGCCTGGCGATCCGCATGCGGTCGCCGTCCGGCGTCTGTTCCTTCACCAGCCAGGTGGAGATCTTGTCCTCGTGCTTGCGCGGCACGCCCTTGACCAGCGCCCAATAGGTCTTCTTGGTATCGCGCTCGCGAAATGCGGCCGTCAGCTTCTGGGCAGCACCGCGGGTGCGGGCGATCACCAGCACGCCCGACGTGTCGCGGTCCAGCCGGTGCACGAGCCGCGGCTTTTCGCCCTTCGGGCTGATCCAGCTGTCGAGCATCTGGTCGATATGGCGCGCGACGCCCGATCCGCCCTGCACCGCAAGGCCGGCTGGCTTGTTGAGCACGATGACCTTCTCGTCCTCGTGCAGAACCATGCGCGACAGCAGTTCGAAATCGCTGGAATGCTTGAGATCCTTGCCGGCGATCGGCCCCGTCTTCTTCGCATCCACGTCCAAAGGCGGGATGCGCACCGTCTGCCCCGGCTGTATGCGGGCGTCGGACTTCACCCGTCCGCCGTCGACGCGCACCTGTCCGGAGCGCAGCAGTTTCTGGAGCGGCCCGAAGCCGAGGCCCGGGTAGTGGATCTTGAACCAGCGGTCGAGACGCATTCCCGCTTCGTCCGCTTCGACGCGGATATGCTCGATGCCTGCCATCAAAGCTCTTTCATATCTATGTGTGGGCCGGCGGCCCTTTGCCCGGTCTTTAGAGCATTGCCCGCCCGAGCGCCAGTCCGGCGAAAACCGCACCCAGCGAGATTGCGACGCTCGCGACGATATAGGTGACGCCCACCATGGTCGCGCCACGCTCCAGCAGCGACACGACATCCAGCGAAAACGCCGAGAACGTCGTGAAGCCGCCGAGAAAGCCGGTAATGATCAGCAACCGCAGCTCGGGCGACGCATCGAAGCGCCGGACGATGAGCTCAGCCAGAAAGCCGATCGCGAACGAGCCGGCGATATTGACGGCAAGCGTCCCCCACGGAAACGCCGGCCCCCACAGGCGCAGCGCCCAGAGCCCGACGAGATAGCGGCAGACGGAGCCGATCGCTCCGCCGATGGCGACGAGAAGCAGGTTGGTCATGGAACTTTCTCTAGGACAGAAACGAGAATCGTCAAATCGGTAAAATGCCGACGTTTTGTTTAAAGGGGAACAAATCAGGGCCGCCGTAATTATCATATTCTGAGAAAAAAGAGTGATAGGCGCGATGACACAACTGGTCAGCATATCGGCAAGCACTGCCGCACTCGCCATCGAGGCGCTGAAGCCCGGCCGACGCATCTCGGCCAAGGATCAGGTCAAGGACATCAAGGCCGATTCGGACCGCAACCAGCGCCGCGCCGAAAACGCCGGCGACCCCGGCGATACCGAATTCATGATCCCGGCCACCACCGTCTCGCTCGACATGCTCACCGCCGACCAGAAACCGCGCCAGCAGGTCACGTTCCGCCAGGTCGAATCCGCCTATCGCGATCTGGAAGATTGATATCACCCGGCAGGCCCTCAGGCCGCCACGCACCGGATATTCTCCCGCCCGCTCCCCGAGCGGGCTTTTGCGTTGCGATGATAGTCGATGAAATCGGCGGCCGGCAGCGGTTTCGAAAACAGCCAGCCCTGGCCGAAATTGACGTCGTGAGCCTTCAGGTAGTCCGCCTGCTCCTCCGTCTCCACGCCTTCGGCGACGATCTGCAGGTCGAGCGTCTTCGCCATCTCGATGATGTGGCCGGTGACCGAGCTGGTGGCACTGTTGCGGCCGATCGTGTCGACGAAGGACTTGTCGATCTTCAGCGCATCCATCGGCAGCCCCTGCAAGTATTGCAAGCTGGAATATCCCGTGCCGAAATCGTCGATCGCCACCGAATGGCCTCTTTGCCGAGCCGCTGTCAATGTCGTCCGCGCCGCCTCGATGTCGATGAAGCCGCGTTCGGTGGCCTCCAGCCAGATCTGCCCTGCCGCTATCCCAGTCTTTGCGAGTTTCCTGTCGAGCACGTCGAGGATGCGCCCGGAGGTGACATCGGCGGCGGAAAGGTTGACGGCGATATGCAGCGAACTTTCCGCCCTGAGCAGCCCTCCGAGATCGGCAGTGATCGCTTCGATGACCTGGTCGGTGATCGGCAGAATGAGCCCGCTCTCCTCGGCGAGCGGAATGAACAGGTCCGGGCGCACCAGCGATCCATCCGGCCGCCGCCAGCGCACCAGCGCCTCGGCGCCGACGCAGACGCCGGTCTTGAGCTCGATGATCGGCTGGTAGTGGACGATAAATTCGCGCTTGCGCACTGCGATCGCCAGCTCACCGAGCGGTGACAGCCTTTTCTTGGACAGCCAGACCACCACGCCGACAATGAAGATGGCGACGAAGGCGCCGACCGGCAGCAGCAGGAGCTGTTCCTCCCGCAGCCTGCCAGTCAGGTTGGAGCGTGGCTCCATGGCGATCGCGATCAACCCCTTGTCGTGCGCCACCGCATAGAGCGCCGAGGAGGTCATGCCGTTCTTCGGCTCGTCGATCAGGGCGTTGACGAGGTCCGTTTCGGGGGAATTGAGTTCGTTGATCAGCATGCCCTGCCGGTTGGCGAGCGCCAGCGAGATGTCGGCGTCCACCAGGATATCGATGAAACGGGCCGGATCGACCAGTACGTTATAGGGGCCGTAATGGAGCGCCATCATCGGATTGCCCATGCTGACAGCCGGCTGCACGCGGGTGGCTACTTCCACGCCGTCGGGCGTCATGTAGTCGATCCACGGCCTGTCGACCTTGCGCTCCTCGATCCCCCAGGAGGTGCATTTCAACAGGCCGTTCTCGAAATAACCGACTTCCTTGACTGAGGGCGTATTGAAGGCGATCACCCGCATCCGGGCGATATGCTGGTCCGAACATGGCACCAGGCGCGGATAGGCGAGCGAATCGAGCGCCGCCCGCGCATCCTCGAACGTCCGGCTCGCACGCATGATCGTCTGCTCGGCGAGCCGTTCGAGATTGTTCTGTTGTTTCTCGACCGTGATGACCCACGAAATGTAGACCATCGCGACAATCGGTACGATTGCCCCCAGCAGGCCGAGGAAAATGGCCGCCGCAATCACCCGAGAACGCCGCAGTTCCATTGCCGAAACCTTTGATGAGAGGTGTTGGCGATATTCATCGCGGACTTCTGTTAAGATTCCTTGATGCAACTCGATCAGGTTGTATCGAAGCAATTTCTAAAACCCCGCCGGTTGCGCCGCTTGGGCGGAAACCCGTCGGCTCGCTAGGTCCGCTTGCCGGCAAAACGCAGCGGAAATCCGTCGAAGGCCTTGATTTCCTTGAGGACGAAGGTCGTCTGCATTTCCTTTATGCGCGGTAATCGCCGCAACGTCGACATGGCGAAATCCGCATAGGCGTCGAGATCCGGTGAGACGACCTGCAGCAGGAAATCCGCGTCACCCGCGATGCTGTAGCAGGCGACCACCTCGTCGAGCCCGATCACCTCGGCCGCGAACGCTTCCGCCTCCTCTTCGCTATGACTGTCGATCTTGACGCGGATGAAGGCAAGTACGCCGAGACCGATCGCCTTTCGGTTCAGCACCGCCTTGTATCCTTGGATGACGCCCGTCTCCTCGAGATGCCGCACGCGCCGCCAGCTCGGAGATGTCGAAAGGCCGATCCTGTCCGCGAGCGCCTGGTTGGTCAGGCGGCCATCGTCCTGCAACGCTTCCAGAATTCGTATATCCGCCGGCTCAACGTCGTTTGCCATCAAACTCTACCCATAGTTCCACATTAAGAGGTAGATCCTACCCCAAAATCCCGAAAGGGAGAAGTAAAAGGCAGGATCGACCGGGCGATGCGGAGTAATGTGCAGATCCCCTTCCATGAATGGATATCCTGCCTGCCCATGACCGACGACACCCGCATCGCCATCATCGTCAACCCTACCCTGCCGCTCGGTCTCCTTGCCAACACGGCCGGCGCCATCTCGATCGGCCTTGGCGCTCGCGTGCCTGCGCTCGCGGCTCGCCGGCTGACCGATCGCCAGGGTCGCACGATCGATATCAGTTCTTCCCTGCCGGTGCCGATCCTGCAGGCGCAGGCGGATACGATCCGATCCCTGATGCTGAAGGCCATGGAGCAGACCGAGAACCGCGCCGTCGTGCCCTTTCCGGCTTTCGCCAGATCGCTGCACGACTACCACGACTACGAGGCCGCCTTCCCCGATCGCGATCTCGCGGAAGAGGAGATCGACGGCCTTGGCCTCGCCGGGCCTTCGAAATGGATAAAGTCGTTGACCGGCAGCCTCAAACTGCTGCGCTAGAGACGAAGAGCCTGCTCCGGGGAGCAGGCTCCATCGAATCTTACTTGTGCATGTGGCCGCCCGGCCCCGCCGCTTCGACAGGCAGCGTGATGTCGACCTTGCCGGCCTTCTCGAACGTCAGGGTCACCGGCACTTTGCCGCCCTGCTTGAAGGGTTCCTTGACCTTGATGAACATCAGGTGCAGCCCGCCGGGCGTCAGTTCGACGGTCTTGCCCGCCGGGATGGCGATCCCGGTATCGAGTTTGCGCATTTTCATTACCTCGCCCTGCATCGCCATCTCGTGCATCTCCACGGTGCCCGAGGCCGGCGACGAGACCGAAACCAGCATGTCGTCGGATTTGCCGTTGTTCTTGATGGTGAGATAACCGCCGCCAACCGGCTGGCCGGGCAGCATCGCCTTGGTGAAGGCACTGGTGATTTCCAGGTCGGCGAGCTTGGTGGGCGCCTCCTGAGCGGCCGCAGCTCCCGCAATAATAATGCCGGTCGCAGCGAAAATGCCGAGGAAAGCGAGTTTGGTGAAAGTCTTCATGGAATATCTCCATGCGGTGACAGCATTCTTGCCGGTCGACCGCGATTGATCTGAGAGCGTTAAAGCATCAGATCGAAATCGGGGGCGCGCGGGATTTCGGCCGGGCGACGGCACTCGTGCCGAGCAGTCGCGAAAATTGGCGCAGCGGGTTGGCGAGCGAGGCGCGCTCGCGGCCAGGCCAGGCTTCATTCTCCGGCGGCGGCAGGATGACCGATGCGGAGAGCAGGCAGACTTCGCAGAGCGGCTTTGCCGCCGGCATCTGATGGCCGTGGTCGCCTTCCGAGCAGATGTCGGCAAACGTGCCGTCCGGCAGGCGATAGGCTTCGCTGTAGGAATCGAGCGGCGCTGCCGCCTGGACCGGCTGATGGGCAAATCCCAGCAAAAGCAGCAGCATCGCGCAGAAAATGCGCGTTGAGTTCGCCGCCGTGTTGAGCCGTGTCGTCATCGTCTCGCCTGTCCGAATGCCTGCCGGAATAACCCAAATCGTGGCAAAGCGCAAAAGCCCTTTTTGCCGCGTTTTTTTCAGTCATTTCGCCAGCCGTTGCATTAGGTCAAATCGCGTTTGCTGCATTGCGACAAAAATAGTGTTTCGTGCGACATGGAGGGCTTGCCAAATGGTGATCGAGGCCGATAATACCGCCCAGACTCGCTGGGAGAAGCCGCTTAAATGCGGTGCCGAAGGAGCAACCGCCCCGGAAACTCTCAGGCAAAAGGACCAGCAGTCGACCGACAGGAACTCTGGAGAGAAGCCCGAAGAGGGCTCGCCGAAGGGATAACAATCTCAGGCGCAAAGGACAGAGGGGGCTCATAACCGGTGCATCACTGCGCCTGAATCTGAGCCGGCGCTTGAAATGCGCCAACCCTGGAGGCGTCCTTGGACGATCAAACCGTTCTCAAGACCACCCCGCTTCACGCCCTCCATCTGTCGCTCGGCGCCAGGATGGTGCCCTTTGCCGGCTACGACATGCCTGTGCAATATCCAGCCGGCGTGCTGAAGGAACATCTGCACACCCGCACCGCCGCCGGGCTTTTCGACGTTTCCCATATGGGCCAGGTCGTCATCCGTGCGAAATCCGGTGCTTACGAGGATGCAGCACTTGCGCTCGAAACCCTGGTGCCGGTCGATATCCTCGGCCTCAAACCCGGCCGCCAGCGCTACGGCTTCTTCACCGACGACAACGGCGGTATCCTCGACGACCTGATGATCACCAATCGCGGCGATCACCTGTTCGTCGTCGTCAACGCCTCCTGCAAGGAGGCCGACCTCGCCCACCTGCAGGCGCATCTGACCAATTGCGACGTCGAACTCCTCGAAGACCGCGCGCTCATCGCCCTCCAGGGTCCGCGTGCAGAGGGCGCACTGGCGGCTCTCTGGCCGGATGTCACCTCCATGAAGTTCATGGACGTCCGCGACGCGTCCCTGCACGATGTCGACTGCATCATCTCCCGCTCCGGTTATTCCGGCGAGGACGGGTTCGAGATTTCGGTTCCGGCAGACCAGGTCGAACAGATCGCCAAGGCGCTGCTCGAAGACCTGCACTGCCAGCCGATCGGCCTCGGCGCCCGCGATTCGCTGCGCCTAGAGGCCGGCCTCTGCCTTTATGGCAACGACATCGACACGACCACCTCGCCGATCGAGGCCGCACTCGAGTGGGCGATCCAGAAACCCCGCCGCGCTGGCGGCGTCCGCGCCGGCGGTTTTCCGGGCGCCGACCGTATCCTCGGTGAGCTCGCGAACGGCACCTCCCGCCGCCGCGTCGGCCTGAAGCCGGAAGGCAAGGCGCCCGTCCGCTCCCACGCCAAGCTTTACGCGGATCCAGAGGGGCAGACCGAACTCGGCGAAGTCACCTCCGGCACGTTCGGCCCCTCGGTCGAAGGCCCGGTCGCCATGGGCTACGTCCCGACCCGCTTTGCCGAACCAGGCTGTCAGATCTTCGCGGAGGTGCGCGGCAAATACTTAGGCCTCACGGTCGCCGCCCTGCCCTTCATCACCCCCACCTACAAACGATAATCCTCCGGAGAGAACCATGTTGAAATTCACCGCCGAACACGAATGGCTGAAGCTCGAAGACGGTATCGCGACCGTCGGCATCACCTCCCACGCCGCCGAACAGCTCGGCGACCTCGTTTTCGTGGAACTGCCGGAAGTCGGCGCCATACTCACCAAGGACGGCAATGCCGCGACCGTCGAGAGCGTCAAGGCAGCCTCCGACGTCTATTGTCCGCTGGACGGCGAAGTCACCGAGGTCAACCAGGCGATCGTCGACGATCCCTCGATTGTCAATTCCGATCCTCAAGGAGCAGGCTGGTTCTTCAAGCTGAAGCTCAAGACCGCCTCCGACGCCGACGCCCTGCTCGACGAGGCCGCCTACCAGGAACTGATCGCATGACCACCGACAGCACCGATTTCCATTTTACCGACTACCAGCCCTACGACTTCGCCAACCGCCGCCATATCGGTCCCTCGCCGGCCGAAATGGCCGAGATGCTGAAGGTGGTCGGCTACAAGAGCCTCGACGCCCTGATCGACGCCACCGTGCCATCCTCGATCCGCCAGACGGCACCGCTTGCCTGGGGTCCGGCGCTGACCGAACGCGAGGCGCTCGACAAGCTGCGCGACACCGCCAACCGCAACAAGGCGCTCGTCTCGCTGATCGGCCAGGGCTATTACGGCACGATCACGCCGCCGGTCATCCAGCGCAACATCCTTGAAAACCCGGCCTGGTACACCGCCTACACGCCCTACCAGCCGGAAATCAGCCAGGGCCGCCTCGAGGCGCTCCTCAATTTCCAGACGATGATCTGCGATTTGACCGGCCTCGACGTCGCCAACGCCTCGCTGCTCGACGAGGCGACTGCCGCTGCTGAAGCCATGGCGCTCTGCCAGCGCCAGGCCAAATCCAAGGCGACAGCCTTCTTCGTCGATGCCGCCTGCCACCCGCAGACGATCGCGCTGATCGAAACCCGCGCCGCCCCGCTCGGCTGGAGCGTCGTCATCGGCGACCCGATGACCGATCTCGACCCGGTCGACGTGTTCGGCGCGATCTTCCAGTATCCGGGCACCAACGGCCATGTCCGCGATTTCACCGGCCTGATCTCCCGCCTGCACCAGACCGGCGCGGTCGCCGCCGTCGCCGCCGATCCACTTGCGCTGACGCTCCTCAAATCCCCCGGCGAAATGGGCGCCGACATCGCCATCGGCTCCTCCCAGCGCTTCGGCGTGCCGGTCGGCTACGGCGGCCCGCACGCGGCCTATATGGCGGTGAAGGACGCTCACAAGCGCGCCATGCCCGGGCGCCTGGTCGGCGTCTCGGTCGACAGCCGCGGCAACCGCGCCTACCGCCTGTCGCTGCAGACCCGCGAGCAGCATATCCGCCGCGAAAAGGCGACTTCGAACATCTGCACCGCCCAGGTCCTGCTCGCCGTCATGGCCTCTATGTACGGCGTCTTCCACGGTCCGGACGGGTTGAAGGCGATCGCCCAGCAGGTCCACCGCAAGGCCGTGCTGATGGCCAAGGGCCTGGAAAAGCTCGGCTACACGATCGAGCCCGACACGTTCTTCGACACGATTACCGTCGAGGTCGGCCATATGCAGGGCCTGATCATGCGCGCCGCGGTTGCCGAGGGCGTCAATCTCAGGAAGGTCGGCGAAACCCGCATCGGCATGTCGCTCGACGAGCGCACCCGCCCCGCGACGCTCGAAGCCGTCTGGCGGGCTTTTGGAGGCAATTTCAAGGTTTCGGATTTCGAGCCCACCTGGCGCCTGCCGATCGCGCTCCTGCGCAAATCCGACTACATGACCCACCCGATCTTCCACATGAACCGCGCCGAAAGCGAGATGACCCGCTATATCCGCCGGCTCTCGGACCGGGACCTGGCGCTCGACCGGGCGATGATCCCGCTCGGCTCCTGCACCATGAAACTCAATGCGACGGCGGAAATGCTGCCGATCACCTGGCCGGAATTTGCCGACATCCATCCCTTCGTGCCCGCGGACCAGGCGCTCGGCTACAAGGAGATGATCGACGATCTCTCCGCCAAACTCTGCCAGATCACCGGCTACGACGCCTTTTCCCTGCAGCCGAATTCCGGCGCGCAAGGCGAATATGCCGGCCTGCTCACCATCCGCAACTACCACATCGCCAATGGCGATACCCATCGCGACGTCTGCCTCATCCCGACGTCCGCGCACGGCACCAACCCGGCGTCCGCCCAGATGGTCGGCATGAAGGTGGTCGTCGTCAAGGTCCGCGACAACGGCGATATCGACCTCGAAGACTTTCGCGCCAAGGCCGAGCAGCATGCGGCAAACCTTTCGGCCTGCATGATCACCTACCCCTCGACCCACGGCGTCTTCGAGGAAACCGTGCGCGAAATCTGCGAGATCACGCACAAGCATGGCGGCCAAGTCTATCTCGACGGCGCCAACATGAACGCCATGGTCGGCCTCTCCCGCCCCGGCGACATCGGCTCCGACGTCTCCCACCTCAACCTGCACAAGACCTTTTGCATCCCGCATGGCGGCGGCGGTCCCGGCATGGGCCCGATCGGCGTCAAGTCGCATCTGGCGGCACACCTCCCCGGCCATCCGGCGACGGACGGCCGTGAGGGTGCCGTCTCGGCGGCCCCCTTCGGCTCCCCGTCGATCCTGCCGATCTCCTGGTCCTATTGCCTGATGATGGGCGGCGAAGGCCTCACCCAGGCGACCAAGGTGGCGATCCTCAACGCCAACTATATCGCCGCACGGCTGAGGCAAGCCTATGACGTGCTCTACAAGTCGGAGGCAGGCCGCGTCGCGCACGAATGCATCATCGACACGCGCCCGCTCAACGTCTCGGCCGGCGTCAGCGTCGACGACGTCGCAAAACGCCTGATCGACTGCGGTTTCCATGCGCCGACCATGAGCTGGCCGGTCGCCGGCACGCTGATGATCGAGCCGACCGAAAGCGAGACCAAGGCCGAGATCGACCGGTTCTGCGATGCGATGTTGGCGATCCGCGAGGAGGCCCGCGCCATCGAGGACGGTCGCATGGACCGGTTGAACAACCCGCTGAAGAACGCCCCGCACACGGTGGAAGACCTGGTCGGCGAATGGGACCGCCCCTATTCCCGTGAGCAGGCCTGCTACCCGCCGGGCGCCTTCCGCGTCGACAAATACTGGTCCCCGGTCAACCGCGTCGACAATGTCTATGGCGACCGCAACCTCGTCTGCACCTGCCCGCCGCTGGAGGCTTACGCGGAGGCAGCCGAGTAAATTACCCCTCCATCTCGCCTCGCCCCGGATCGATCCCCGGAGGCGAGGCGATCCACCCGACGCCCTCTTTGTACGCTACCGCACGGGAACTCCGACGCCGCCCCATGGTTTGCGGGGTGCGGCAAAGGAGCTCGCCATGCAGCGGTTCTTTTTTCACATCAACTTTACCGGCAAATTCGTCACCGATCCCGAAGGGGTGGAATTCGCCGATCTCGACGCTGCGAAAAATTCGGCGCGCCGTGCCATCCGCGAACTCGCCGCGGATTCCCTTGCGGCACAGGCGAAGTTCACGCTTCGCAGCACCCGGATCTGCAGCGCTGAAGGCGAGATGCTGGCGGAGGTTTTTGTTCCGGACGCCATCCGCGAAGTGATCCCGGCCGACCTTCTGTGAACTACCGCAGCGCGCAATCGAAGCCGACCAGGGACGGAGCTCGGCCCTTCGGTACGCTACCGGACTTTCCCTGACAGCTTTGCCGTTTTTGATATTCTATCAGGGCAGTTTCCAGAACCGGGACAGCCCCCATGTCCGATGATTGGACGTTTTTTCCGCATGTCATGACCATGCATGATCTGCAGGCGATGCGCGAAGCGGTGCGACTTGCGCAGACCATCCGCCCTCCCGTTGACCCCACCGAAACGGAGCTGCTCGCCTGGATCGTCTTCCGCTATTACAGGCGCGGACTGACCGATCCGGCGCGGCTGGCCGCGGTCGCCGTCTTCCTGTCCGGTTCCCGCGTGATGAAGCGCCAGCGGGCGCACACCGAATCCGGGGTCGTGGTGCATCTGGACCTGCGCAGCCACACCTGACGCCCCCGATCTGACCCGCCTGGGCGCCGGCCTCCGTCATTGCGACGGCATCCGTCCGACGAGGATGCCTCGGGACACGCGACGGAAACGCGTTCAAGCGCAGATAGCGCCTTCCCGACAGGTCCCCGCCCCGTTCCGGCACATCTGTGCCGCGCCGCAATACGTTTCCCTTACCCTTCCCGTTCAGTCTTCCTTGAAGCTCTTGCCCTAAAACATCTGTCATCGGGTTTGGGGATGCTTTGCCATGGGTCTGTCGTCGGTGATGAACATTGCGGTTTCGGGCATGCAAGCCCAGGCGAAACGCCTCGCGACCGCGGCCCACAACATCGCCAATGCCCAGACCCCCGGCTACAACCGCCTCGACACCCAGGTCTCCTCGCTCCCCAATTCCGGCGGCGTCACCACCACCGTCACCCCGTCGACCTCGGTCACCTTCCCCGAAAGCTCGAATGTCGACATGGCCAGCGAAATGCTCGACGCCTTCACCTCGGCACAGGGTTATGCGGCCAACGCGGCAGCGTTCGAGACGGGCGCGGACATGTGGGCCGTGCTGATGAGCATCAAGCGGGATTGAGGGGGGGCGATAGCGGAGCCCGCTTCGGTCCGTTCCGGGCAGTTAGTAGAGTGTCCTTCGGTAGTCTTGTTCGAGTTCTTCGTCCATCTTTCGCATTTCATCCCTGTCCCTCGGCGCCCCTGTCGTCTCATCCAGAATGATCTTTATCAGTGAGGGC
The DNA here is from genome assembly GCF_002968675.1 of Neorhizobium sp. T25_13. Lineage (NCBI taxonomy): Bacteria > Pseudomonadati > Pseudomonadota > Alphaproteobacteria > Hyphomicrobiales > Rhizobiaceae > Neorhizobium > Neorhizobium sp. T25_13. The sequence continues at coordinate 16,516 of NZ_PVBI01000004.1, read as the reverse complement.
ATCTCGGTGCGGCCCTGGAAATGATCCGGGCTCCACAGGCGGGACCGTCTGAACGCCTTGGCGCAATGCATGAAGACTTCGCTCACTCTTACGATGATAGCGAGTTTCGGGACTCGATCAGTGATGCTCATGCCCTTCAAGAGTTGAGGGTCGTTGGTGAGTGTTGCCCGCCCGTTTACGCGCAATGTATCGTCAAAACCGGGGATTACGAACAACAGCCCGACGCTTGGGTTGGCGATGATGTTGCTCAATGTATCAAGGCGGTTATTGCCAGGCCGATCCGGGATCGCAAGGGTGCGCTCATCAAGAACCTTGACGAATCCCGGAGGATCACCGCGGGGACTGACGTCGGCCTTTCCCTCCAAGTTCTGGGTGCCTATGCATAAGAAAGGCGAGCGCCGAATGAACTCTTGCGCGTGCTCGCCCAGTGAATCCTGACTCTTCAGTATTGCCAGTGAGTGAGTTGGGTCGAAAAGCCTCCGAAGCGACTCCTCGTCCGCGATGGCGAAATCTGGATTGAGTTGCAAGCCCGTCATGATCACCTCCTAAACTGCCTCTGATCCTGTCGCCGACCATAAAGTCTGGAACGTAACTGACCTCGGCTATTCGCCACCACTCGCCACAAGAGCTTGGCTGAGGTACGTACCTCATCATGAGGAATACACCAGTTGTTATCTAGGATCAATACACCTGCTGGCAGTGGTGGTGGCTGACCGGATGGTGTCGCCGGATTCTTGAAGTCCGTTCGATACCATTGGAGAAACCGGCGGAGATCCGAGGATCGCCAAGGGAGGAGTGTGTCTTGTGGGAGCTCGAAAATCTCCGCCCCTCACCCAGCCAGCTTCTTCTCCTCGTGTTGAACCCGAGGGCCGCCGTCGATATCCACCACCGCGAAAGCGGCCGCGATGACCTCCGGTCCGGCACCCGGGCGGGTGGCGTCGGTGGAGAGGATCTGGCGAAACCGCCGTGCGCCTGCAAACCCCTGGAACAGCCCGACCATGTGCCTTGTGACGTGATGCAGCCGCCCGCCCCGGCCGATCAGCTCCGCCGCATAGTCCGCCATCGTGTCGCGCAGCGCCAGCCAGTCGAACTCGGCGGTTGCGACCCCCGCAGGGCTGGCATCCTTCAGAAACGCATCCACCCCGGCCAGAAGCCCGGTATTGTGATAGGCGGCGCGGCCGAGCATCACCCCGTCCATATGGGCGAGATGGTTGGCCGCCTGCTCGAAGTCGGCGATGCCGCCGTTGATGCCGATGAACGCGTCCGGATTTGCCCGCTTCATGGCATAGACCAGCTCGTAGTCGAGCGGCGGCACTTCGCGGTTTTCCTTCGGCGAAAGCCCCTGCAGCCAGGCCTTGCGGGCATGGATCCAGACCGCATCCGCCCCCGCCCCGATTACCTGGGCGAGAAAATCCGGCAGCACGTCCGTCGGCTCCTGGTCGTCGACGCCGATCCGGCATTTCACGGTGACCGGCACGCTCGACACCCGCTTCATCGCGGTGACGAGGTCGGCCACATGCGCCGGATCCCGCATCAGGCAGGCGCCAAAAGTGCCCGACTGCACCCGGTCCGACGGGCAGCCGACATTGAGGTTGATCTCGTCATAGCCGAAATCGGCAGCAATCCGCACCGCCTCGGCCAGCTTTGCCGGGTCGGAACCGCCGAGCTGCAGCGCGACCGGATGTTCGGCCGGCGAAAAGGACAAGAGCCTGTCGCGCGGCCCATGAATGATCGCATCGGCCACCACCATCTCGGTATAGAGCAGCGCGGATTTCGACAATTGCCGATGCAGGAAACGGCAATGCCTGTCCGTCCAATCGATCATCGGCGCAACGGCGAAAACTGGAGCCTTGAAGTATCTATTTTTTTCTTGTTTTACAGGCTCTTGTAACACTCTGTTCTCCGTTTTGTTCAAGCTCATCTTGTACCAAATCCGCCCGTTTCGGACATGGCTTGATACATTGTACCAACTGGAATCGCCATCTACCAAACGAGGATGCGGTCATAGGCGCTACCACCCCGCGTGCGCTAAAGGATGGCAGCGTCAGCTACATGGCACGCGTGCGAGTTATGCGGGATGGCGTGACTTATCACGAGACGGAGACTTTTAACAGATGGCCGGCGGCGGCTGCGTGGATGAAGAAGCGCGAGCGGGAACTCGCGAAGCCGGGAGCTATCGCTGGCGCTATAGCGGCTGACCCGACATTGGCGAAAGCCATCGATCGTTACACAGAGGAGTCCATCAAGGATATAGGCCATACAAAGGCGCTAGTTTTGAAAGCGATCGGGAACTATGACATCGCCAATATGCCCTGCTCCACGATCAAGTCAAAAGACATCGTTGCGTTTCTGCAGTCACTGACAGCCAAACCGCAAACGGTTGGAAACTACGCGAGCCACCTAGCTGCAATCTTCGCGATCGCGCGGCCGATGTGGGATTACCGGCTCGACGAGCAGGAGATGAAGGATGCGATCAAGGTCGCACGCCGTATGGGCATCGTTTCCCGCTCCATCCAGCGCAATCGAAGACCCACGTTGGAAGAACTCGATCAACTGCTCGCCCATTTCATGGAACGCCGCAAGAAGGTCCCTCAAGCGATGCCGATGCACAAGGTCATTGTTTTCGCGCTCTTCTCCGCGCGCCGCCAAGAGAGATTACTCGCGTAGCCTGGGACGAATTTCAGAAGGAGCACGAACGTATTCTTGTCCGCGATATGAAGCACCCAGGAGAAAAGATCGGCAATGACATGTGGGTGGACCTTCCCGACGAGGCGATCCGGATCATAGAAAGCATGCCCAGGAGCAAGCCCGAGATCTTCCCCTACTCCACCGATGCCATCACAGCCAACTTCACGCGCACCTGCAAGTTACTGGATATCAAGGATTTACGCTTTCACGACCTGCGCCACGAGGGAGTTTCACGATTGTTTGAGATGGGTTGGAATATTCCCCATGTCGCAGCGGTCAGCGGGCATCGATCGTGGGTCAGCCTTAAGCGATATACGCACATTCGAGAGACGGGCGATAAATATGCGGGCTGGCACGGCCTTCAGTTGGCCATCGACACCAAATAAGTAGCCGACGAGCCTGCTGAGCCACCGGTGCCATGCAGAGCCGCGTAGCGCGGAGAAGGGATTGGTTGTGGGGGCTCACAACCAACCATTCCTGCGGCTGGTTGAAAAGCGTCTTCCAAAGCTAGCGGCCTAGGCTCGCATCTTCGCCAGTTCAACTACCTGTTTACCCGCCCACCTAATCTATGCTGTGGCGCGCATATTCTGCCCACATACAATCAAAATGAGAACCTGGAGCGGACGGGATGACGAGATTCCCTTCGAAAAAGCTACAGTCATTCTTCGGAGAGCATCTTGTTTGATGGACTGACACCCGCCCAGAAGGCCGGGACTATTTGATGACGTTTACGGGATCGGAAGCGAGGCAAGCGGATCAATCTCCGCAGATGGGAGGCTGCCGGGCAGCGCACTTCTCTCGTTCTGGCAATGCGCGACGGGTGGTGGCTGGAAGCGGTATTTGCCGTTTACGCCGGATCCAGTGACACCGCAGCGCGTGCGTCGCGTCGCATGAAAGCCCAGTCGATAAGTTCCGCCATGGATGGACCAAGCGCGATCCCCATCTCACTGAGCGCATATTCCACCCTTGGCGGAACCTGAGGGAACACGGTCCGCGTGACGATTCCGTCTTTTTCCAGCTCTTTGAGTTGCTGGATGAGCATCTTCTGGTTCACGCCCTCTACACGCTTCTCGAGTTCCGAAAATCTAAGCGGCCCCTTTGCACCGAACAGCTGGCAGATGATGACAATTTTCCACTTGCCCTCCAGTACCTGTAATGCATCCCTGGTCGCGGCCGCCCAGATCAGTTGCTGTTTGGGATCGTCACAGCGCCAGTCACGCTCTACTGCCATACTTACCTCCATGTGGGTTACACACCCTTTGGTGGGTTCTTGCCCATTGCTGCAGTTGTACCTACTCTTCGGAGCACCATCAACTGCAATGACGAATGAGAGAACCTCATGACTGGAGACAATCCGTGACGTCGCCCGCAAACGCACATTCCGTGCAGAACTATCACCCGTGACGATGAGCGAGCTGCTGTGCTGTCGGCGACTCAGTGGGCGCGGGATCGCAGGTGCGCCTACGATCCTCGTCGGCCAACTGGTGTCGGTAGGCAAGACGATTGCGCGTGAGCGCACGCTCTACGTCTGACATCCTTACGAATTCAACAAAAAGGAGAACAAAATGAAAATCGGTATCATTGGTGTCGGCAATATCGGCAAAACCATCGCACAGCGCTTGAGCGCGGCAGGACACGACGTCAAGGTCGCCAACTCGCGCGGGCCCGAAACGATCGATGCAGACGTCCTGTCTTCGGGTGCCCGCGCTGTGACGGCCCAGGAAGCCGCCTTGGATGTAGAAGCCTTGATACTTTCGATTCCTCTCAACCGCATTGGCGACATCGCCTCGCTGGTATCGTCTGTGCCGGCAGAGACGGTCGTCATCGACACGTCGAACTACTATCCGATGCGCGACGGCAAAATCGACGAACTGGAACAGGGGAAAGTCGAAAGTGTCTGGGTCAGCGAACACCTGGGTCGCCCTATCGTGAAGGCGTGGAACGCGATCGGCACAGACTCATTTGCTTACAAAAACAAACCTGAGGGCGACCCTGATAGGATCGCTATTCCTGTGGCGGCCGACGATGACCGTGACCGCAAGGTTGGCATGACCCTGGTCGAAGCCACCGGTTTCACGGCTTACGATGCTGGCGCAATTTCAGAATCATGGCGGCAACAACCCGGTTCGCCGGCATATTGCACCGACTTGACGCGCGACGAAATGCCAGGGGCTTTGGCTTCAGCTGAAAAGACCCGCCTTCCCAAGAGACGCGACCTTGCCGCTGCTGCCTTCCAGGAAAGGATCGAGAGTGGCCAGAAAGGGCCGTTTGGAGATTATCTGGTAAACCTCAACAGGGCGATCTACAGGTAAATACGAAGGTGGCAGCTGTCGAGCCGCCGCCCGCCGCTTCTGATCTCCAACGTGATGCACTCTCAATCTGCCTGGGCTACCTCGCGTTCCGACGGACTGAAGAGGGGCGACCCAGAGTCTTGCGAGACCACGACCGGTCCGAACCTGATGCCGAGAACAAGGCTGGTCGTGCGGGCACGGTTGCCATGCAGGCGGAAAGAACACTCAACAAATAAGAGCCGCATCCTGAAGGTAGCGGAACGTGGACGGCAGCAGCCGTGAGGATAATCATGACCAGACAAATGATCATCGGCATGCTTTTCGGGAACGGCTACGGTTCGCAGCCGGGTGCGTGGCGAATGCCGGGTGTGGATTCCAGGAACTACACGAACTTCGACAGCCAGGTCAGATACGCCCAGGCAGCGGAACGCGGCAAGTTTCAGTTCCTGTTCATGCCGGACTTTCCGGTGCTGACGGGTAATGTCGAGATCGAAGCCCCGATGATCAACATCGATCCGATGATGACGCTTGCGGCCGTCGCGCGGGGCACCGAACGGATCGGGCTGGTCGCGACCGGTTCGTCCACATTCAACGAGCCCTATAATCTGGCGCGCCAGTTCAAGGCCCTCGACCTGATGAGCCATGGCCGGGCGGGATGGAATGCGGTCCCCAGCAGCGATCCGGCGATCGCCGCCAATTACGGTCGCGACCTTCCGTCCCGCGGCGAAAAGTACCAGCGGCTCCATGAGTCGATCCAGATCGTTCAGGCTCTCTGGGGCAGTTGGGAAAAGGACGCCTGGGTGCACGACGCCGCATCGGGGCGTTTCGCGGACGCTTCCAGGATTCAGCCCGTCAACCTGCGCGGAAGCCATGTCGGCTCCAGCGGTCCACTGCCGTTACCGCCGTCCGAACAGGGCCAACCCGTGATCTTTCAGGCTGGCGGGGGCGATCAGGGATTGGAGGTTGCAGCTCGATATGCGAGCGGGGTGATCGGTGCAGTCTACACGATCGAGGCGGCCCGTGCTCAGCGCACCGCGCTTCGCAACGCGACAGAACGTGCCGGGCGCGATCCCGACGACGTCAAGTTCTTTGCGGGCCTGATGACGACGATCACGCCCGACCGACGGAGCGGGCTCGATCGCCGGATTGCCGTGAGCGGGCAAACCTTCCCGCAGCGCGTCGGCTATCTTGGGCAGATGCTGGGGTTGCAGCTCGACTTGACCCGGCTCGACGAGCCGCTGTCCTTGGCTCAGCTTTCGGCGGCCCGCCCGTCGCCGCGCGATCCCCGCTCAGCGCATGCGCTCGATATCGCTCGGCAGGGCTGGAGCCTGCGGGACATTCTGGCGCATGGGGTGATCGACTATCACCCTGTTACCGCCGGACCCGCCGTCGAGGCTGCCGATCATATGCAGTCCTGGTTCGAGGCCGGTGCGGCCGACGGCTTCTGGGTATCGCCCGACGTCTACGAGGACGGCATCGATGCGCTCGTTGATGAAGTGGTCCCTCTCCTGCAGGATCGCGGACTGTTTCATCGCGACTACGAGGGAACGACCCTGCGCGACCATCTCGGCGCACCGCCCCAGTACGGGCTCGATCCGCGCATCCTGCCGTGAACGGAGAGTTGCATCGAGTGAAAGCAACGAACACTCGCCTGCCCGAGGAACGGAACGTATCGATCATCGTCCGGAGGCTCGCCTGATCGAATTCGGCTGCGGAGGGAATCGTCATCTAATCGCCTTACCAATTGCTGACGCCTTCGGTCACCACCAGGGCGGTCATGTTGACGATGCCACGCGTCGTGGTCGACGGCACTAGGACTTGGGGTGGTCTGGACAGGTCGAGGAGGGGCCACGACATAGAACGGGCGGGATGGCACGACAAGGTCATTCGGGGATCACGACAGCTCGGTTTCGCGAGCATTGAATCGGCGCAGTTGGCGATATCCGAACGGCTTGCGATCTGTTTCGGGGGTATGATACCGGCAGAAAATACCCAGTTATCGCCATTCGTACCCCGGTGGACGGTTCCGATAGCTACCGTCATTGGTGTCAGGACCACGCAGCGATAGCAGATTCTCGTGGCGTGGTCTGGCCCACCGGCGATCCGACGAAGCTTGGTGACACGCAGCAAAATTGCATCGCAGCGATGACAATCCGCTTGCTATCTCCGCAAGCAACTTAGCAGGTTGCTGAGCCTACCCCCGGCAGTATTGCAGCGAAAAGATCGATCATGGCGAGGTATCCGTGAAGTGAAAGCGTGGGGAGCGACATGAACGCCCCCCACGGCCGACGCCCTTATTTGGCGAGTTCGCGCATGACCTTGATCAGGTCGGATTTTCCTTCGAAGCCGATGCCCGGCAGGTCCGGCATGGTAATGTGGCCGTCGATGACCTTCACGCCGTCCGGGAAGCCGCCATAGGGCTGGAAGAGATCCGGATAACTCTCGTTACCGCCGAGCCCAAGTCCTGCGGCGATGTTGAGCGACATCTGGTGACCGCCATGCGGGATGCAGCGCGACGGCGACCAGCCGAACTGGCGCAGGACGTCCAGCGTACGCAGGTACTCGACAAGACCGTAGGACAGGGCGCAGTCGAACTGCAGGAAGTCGCGGTCGGCACGCATGCCGCCGTAGCGCAGCAGGTTGCGGGCATCCTGGTGGGAGAAGAGGTTCTCGCCGGTCGCCATCGGGCCGTCGTAGAACTCAGAAATGGCCGCCTGCAGCGCGTAGTCGAGCGGATCCCCTATTTCCTCGTACCAGAAGAGCGGATAGTCGCGCAGCATTTTGGCGTAGGCAATGCCGGTCTCCAGATCGAAGCGGCCGTTCGCATCCACTGCCAGCTTCGCCTCGGAACCGATTTCCTCCAGCACCGACTCGATGCGGCCGCGGTCCTCGTCAATGGAGGCGCCACCGATCTTCATCTTGACGACGTTGTAGCCGCGGTCGAGATAGCCGCGCATTTCCTTGCGCAGCGCGCTGTTGTCCTTGCCGGGGTAGTAGTAGCCGCCGGCGGCGTAGACGAAAACCTTCGGGTTCGCCTCACGGCCCTTCATGTCGGCGAGCAGGCGGAAGAGCGGCTTACCCTCGATCTTTGCGACCGCATCCCAGATGGCCATGTCGATGGTACCGACGGCCACCGAGCGCTCGCCGTGACCGCCAGGCTTCTCGTTCATCATCATGGTCGACCAGACCTTGTGCGGATCGAGATTCGTGCCGGCGTCGTTGATCAGGCTGTCCGGGTCTGCCTGCAGGATGCGATCCTTGAACCGTTCGCGGATCAGGCCGCCCTGGCCGTAACGGCCGTTCGAGTTGAAGCCATAGCCGACGACGCGACGGCCATCCTTGACGACATCGGTCACGACAGCAACGAGGCTGGCCGTCATTTTCGAGAAGTCGATATAGGCGTTGCGGATGGGCGACGCGATTGGCTTGGTAACTTCGCAGACGTCTACGATACGCATGCTGGATCTCCATTTCACTGAGTTGGGTTGATGGTTTGATTAGTGCTGGACTTCGAGAGCCTGGCCCGAAGCCGTGATCCTGCGGGGAATTTCCCCGTGTTGTTCGGCGATGACAGCCTCAACAGTGGCCCGATCAAGAGCCCCTTCCCACTTGGCGATGGCGATGGTCGCAACGCCATTGCCGATGAGGTTCACGACGGCCCGCGCCTCGTTCATGAAGCGATCGACGCCGAGCAACAGCACAAGGCCCGCAATCGGAATGGCGTGGAAGCTCGACAGTGTGGCGGCAAGCGTCACGAAGCCCGCACCCGCAACGCCGGCCGATCCCTTCGACGTCAGGAGGAGGACGCCGAGGATCAGCAACTGGCCCTCGATGCCGAGCGGCGTGTTGGTGGCCTGCGCGACGAAGACGGCGGCCATCGTCAGGTAGATGCAGGTCCCGTCGGCGTTGAACGTGTAGCCGGTCGGCAGGACCAGGCCGACCACCGACTTCTTGCAGCCGAGACGCTCGAGCTTGACCATCATCCGCGGCAGCACGGCTTCCGACGAGCAGGTGGCGAGAACGATCAGGATCTCGTCCTTGAAGTAGCGGAAGAAGTGCAGCAACGGAAAGCCGGACCAGCGTGCGACAGTGCCGAGGACGAAGACGACGAACAGAGCCGAGGTCAGGTAGACGGCCAGCATCAGGTGGCCAAGCGACCCGAGCGTGCCGATGCCGTGCTTGCCGATCGTGTAGGCGACTCCGGCGCCGGCGCCGATGGGCGCAAGCCGCATGACCATGCCGACAATGCGGAACAGGGCGAGCAGGAACGCGTCGAGCACGTCGACGACAGGCTTGCCGCGCTCGCCGATCTGGACGAGGGCGATACCCACCAGCACGGCCAGAAGGATGACCTGAAGCATCGCCCCCTTGGCGAAGGCATCGACCATCGTGGTCGGAATGATGTTCATCACGAACTCGACGAACCCGCCCTGCGTCTGTGCGGTCTGCTGGTACTGCGAGATGGCGCCGGCATCGAGCGTGTTGGCGTCGATGTTCATGCCGACGCCCGGCTGCATGATGTTGACGACGATCAGGCCGAGCACGAGGGCGATGGTGGAGACGACCTCGAAATAGATCAGCGCGCGGGCGCCCGTCTTTCCGACTTCCTTGATGTCGCCCATCTTGGCGATGCCGAGTACGACGGTCGCAAAGATGACCGGCGCAAGAAGCATCTTGATCAGCTTGATGAAGCCATCGGCGAGCGGCTGAAGCTTCGTGGCAACGTCGGGGAATACAAGACCAACGATGATACCGATGCCGATCCCGATGAGGACCTGAATATATAGTTGTCCCAGCAACCGTCGTGCCATGATGACCTCCTCTTATTTGCTGACCTCCGCAGCGCCGGACAAGCCGACTGAGGCGAAAGCTACCGGAACCGGATCGAGCGTCCCAATGCATAAATAATTTGTATTGATGCCATTTCGGCACTGAATACTGCGCGCCTTGATCAAGGTTCACAGTGGGCCGTCGCCTCCTATGCCATCCCGGCTTCAGCCGTGCTGCGCGCACGAGTGGCACGCGCAGCAGGCATTTACTTAAAGCGTGTCGGCAACAGCCTTTCCGCAGGTGACGGTATCCGCGGTGCCGCCGAGATCACGCGTGCGAAGCCGCTCGTCTGCCAGAACGGTCTCGATCCCATTCATGACTGCGGCGCTAGCTTCATGCTCTCCGAGATGTTCGAGCATCATCGCTGCCGACCAGATTTGGCCAATCGGATTAGCTATCCCCTGCCCGGCAATGTCGGGGGCCGTTCCGTGAACCGGCTCGAAAAGAGAGGGAAATTTTCGCTCCGGATTGATGTTTCCCGAAGGCGCGATGCCGATCGTGCCCGTGCAGGCAGGACCCAAATCCGACAGGATGTCGCCAAACAGGTTCGATGCCACCACCACATCGAAGCGGTCAGGATTGAGTACGAAATGCGCGCAGAGAATATCAATATGGTATTTGTCCCAGGTGATATCCGGATAGGACTTAGCCATCTCCTCGACGCGCTCGTCCCAATAGGGCATCGAGATGGAGATGCCGTTCGACTTGGTGGCTGAGGTCAGCCGCTTGCGGGGCCGGGTCTGCGCGAGTTCGAAGGCGAATTTCAGGATCCGGTCGACGCCGATACGCGTCATCACCGTTTCCTGAAGAACCGTTTCCCGCTCGGTCCCCGGAAAGATGCGCCCGCCGACCGATGAATATTCACCCTCGGTATTCTCGCGAACGACGTAGAAGTCGATATCGCCGGGGCCGCGCCCGGCCAGAGGCGACGTGACGCCGGGCATCAGCCGCACGGGCCTCAGACTGACATACTGGTCGAACTCCCGCCGGAACTGGATGAGCGAGCCCCAGAGCGAGATATGATCGGGAACGATCTCCGGCCAGCCGACTGCGCCGAAGAAGATGGCGTCATGGCTGCCGATCTGCGCCTTCCAGTCCTCCGGCATCATCTGCCCGTGCTTCACATAGTAGTCGCACGATGCGAAGTCGAAAGTGTCGATCTGGAGCTCGAAGCCGAACTTCTTCGACGCCGCTTCAAGAACCCGGAGGCCTTCGGGAACGACTTCCTTGCCGATGCCGTCTCCGGCGATGGAGGCGATCTTGTGTACGCGGTTGGTTCTTTTTTCCAAAGTCATGCTCCAATTCGATCAGTCTTCCTCGACAAAGACCTGGTTGCGACGTCTCGCGATGTTGGGGAGAAAGGCGACGATCAGCACGATGAGGGCAACCGTCAGAAGTCCCGCGCTAATGGGCCGGGTAAAGAAGACGGAAACGTCGCCGTGCGAAATCGTCATCGCCCTGCGCAGATGCTCCTCCAGCAGGGGCCCGAGGACGAAGCCCAGCAGCATGGGCGCGGGCTCGAAATCCAGCTTCGACAACGCGTAACCGAACACACCGAACGCTGCCATCACATAGAGATCGAACGTGTTGGAGTTCACGCTGTAGACGCCAATCGAGGCGAAGGCGAGGATCGCCGGAAACAGCACCGTGTAGGGAACGGTCAGAAGCTTAACCCACAGGCCGATCAATGGCAGGTTGAGCACGACGAGAAGCAGGTTGCCGATCCACATCGAGGCGATGAGGCCCCAGAACAGAACGGGTTGCTCGGTCGCGACCTGCGGTCCCGGCACGATGCCCTGGATGATCATCGCGCCGATCATGAGCGCCATGACGGGATTGGCGGGCACGCCGAGGGTCAGCATGGGAATGAAGGAGGTCTGCGCCCCGGCATTGTTCGCAGCCTCCGGTCCCGCAACTCCCTCGATCGCGCCATTGCCGAAGCGCTCTGGTGTCTTGGAGATTTTCTTCTCCAGCGCATAAGATGCGAAGGACGCCAGGATCGCGCCGCCGCCCGGAAGAACGCCAAGTGCCGACCCCAACAGCGTGCCCCGGCATGCCGGCCCGATCATGGCCTTGAAATCTGCGCGACTTGGCCAGAGGCCAGCAACACGGCTGATGACGGCGGTTCGCTCGATCGTCGTCTCCAGGTTTCGTAGTATTTCCGCGATGCCGAACAGACCCACGGCAACGGCGACGAAGTTCAAACCATCCGCCAGCTCCGGCCGACCAAGTGTGAAGCGCATTGCGCCGGTGTTGATGTCTGTTCCCACAAGTCCGAAGACGAGGCCCATCGAGACCATGGCGATCGTTTTCAACACCGATCCGCGCGCAAGAACGATGGAGGCAGCGAGCCCGAGCACCATCAGGCCGAAATATTCAGGCGAGCCGAATTTCAACGCAATTGTCGTCAAGGGCGGCGCAAGGGCGGCCACGACGACAGTCGCGATGGTTCCGGCGAAGAAGGAACTGAGCGCCGCGGCGGCAAGCGCCGGTCCTGCCCTCCCCTGCCGGGCCATCTGGTATCCGTCCAGAGCCGTCACGGCCGACGAGGATTCGCCTGGCAGATTGATGAGGATCGCCGTCGTCGAGCCGCCATACTGTGCGCCGTAGTAGATGCCGGCAAGCATAATCAGGGATGTCTCGGGCGAAAGCGACAGCGTAATCGGCAGCAACATGGCGATCGTCGCGGTCGGGCCGATCCCCGGGAGAACGCCAACCAGTGTTCCAAGCAGCGTGCCCACGAAACAAAAGAGAATGTTGTAGGGCGTCAGCGCAGCGCTCAGGCCGAGCCCGAGATTTCCGATCAGATCCATCATGGCCTAAACTCCCAACCAGGGGCCGATAAGACGGACGGGCAGCCCGAGGCCATAATAGAAAACGCCCAGACAGAACACGGTTATGCCGAGCGTGATGGCAAGAACGACAAGCGGTTTTTGCCCGGTCGCGGCAGTTGCGGCAGACAACGAGGTGAGCGCCACTGCCGGAACGAAGCCCAGGCCACGGACGGTCAGGCCGAACAGGATCGGGGCAATGATAATAGCGGCCAGAGCCTTCAAGGGTGCGATCTGCGGGTGAAAGACTTCATTGTCCCTGAGGGCCTTTATGCCAATGGCGATGCCGATCACCGTGATGACGATCGACAGGATCAGAGGGAAATAGCCCGGCCCCATGCGGAGTGCAGAGCCGACGTCCATTGTAAACACGGACGAAATGCCGAACCCGAGCCCGACAGCCAGCAGCGTGCCTGAAGCGGCAATGTTCTTGATATCCATGAAATCCTCCGTTCGACTGCGGGCTTTACCCGCAGCCGAACCATCATCGTTAATCCGCAAACTGGCCGGCAGCCTTGATGATGGGATCCCACCGCTTGATTTCGGTAGCGAGTTTGGTACGGAGCGCCTCCTGGGTCGCCTGCTCCTTCGTCGCAGGCATAGTGGCGATCTGCGCAAAGCGTTCTTTCAGCACGGCGTCGTCCATTGCGGCCTGGAGAGCCGACGTCAGCTTGCCCAGGACATCTTTCGGAGTACCCTTGGGCGCGTACACGCCATGCCAGACGCCGACTTTGAATTCGGGCAATCCAGCCTCAGTGGACGTCGGCACGTCGGGCAGCGTGGCAGCCCTTGCTTCACTGGTGATCGCGTATGCCTTCACCTGCTTTTGCGTGATCGGCCCGACGGTATTCGTCGCCTGGTCACAGGTCATATCGATCTGACCACCGAGCAAATCCGTCATGATCGGCCCGTTCCCCTTGTAGGGAACGGTCGTCATCTGCGTTCCGATCGTTGACATGAACAGCGTTCCGCAGAGATGGGACGCAGCGCCGATGCCGGCGTGGGCATAGGTGACCTGTGTGCTGTTCTGCTTGATGTAGGCGACGAGTTCCTGAAACGTCGAAGCCGGGAACTCATTGCGCGCGATCACCGTCATCGCAGCGTCGCTGACCAGGCCAATCGGCTCAAAAGCCTCCGTCGGTTTATAGGGTAACTGCCTGTAGAGTGCGGGAGCTGTCGCCATTCCGATATGGTGGATGAGGATCGTATATCCATCCGGATCTGCGTCGGCCACACGCCGGGCACCAATCGTACCGCCTGCGCCTGCGACGTTCTCCACGACGATCTGCTTGCCGAGCGACTTTGACATGGCGTCGGCGGTAAGCCGGGCAATGGTATCGGTTGGCCCGCCCGCTGCGTAGGGGACCACCATGAATATATTGCGTTCCGGGTAGTCTGCGGCAAAAACCTGGGTGACTGATAGCGTAAAGGCCGCTATGATCGGTAGTAACTTCATTTTCTTCCTCCATTAGCCGTCGTCTCCAACAACGGCACTCCTCAAGACAACATTCGCGAACAAGCGATTGACGGTCCAATGCCGTTTCGGCTTCAATTGGTGCCGCAAGTGAGGAAAAGAGATGGATACAGCCTGGCTTCTGGATTTGTGGGCACTCGCCGATACGCTGAATTTCTCGAGAGCGGCGGAGGTGCGCAACATTACCCAGCCCGCGTTTGGCCGTCGGATAAAGGCTTTCGAGGACTGGAGCGGATCCGTTCTGGTCGACCGGTCGACGCACCGCATCAGGATCACGCCTGCTGGCGAAATCATGCTGGATGCCGCAAACGATATTCTTCAAAGGATCGAACGGGCCGTCCACGACTTGAGCCAGGAACGATCCGCCACCGCGACCCTGACCTTTGCGGCAACGCACGCTCTGTCCTTCACGTTTTTCCCGGGTTGGGTCCAAAGCCTCGGCTCGTCGGTCTCTACCGTGCCGATCCGGCTTCTTTCGGACAATATGAACGAGTGTGAGAAGATGATGGCGGAAGGCCGAGCCCAGTTTCTTCTCTGCCACTTCCATCCGAACAGCGAAATTCGCTTGCATGAAGCCGATTTCAAGCACGTGGAACTGGCCAGCGACGTTCTTCTCCCGGTGGCGCAAAAAGATAAAAATGGAACGCCGATCCATAAACTGCCAGGCACACCATCCGAGCCCATCGCTCATATATCGTTTGACGAGAAATCAGGCATGGGGCGGATCCTGGCGGCTAATCTGCCCCACGTCGGGAGCGAACTGCATCTCGCTCGTGTGTTCACATCTCATCTGGCAATGGTGTTGAAAGCGTTGGCACTCGAGGGGAAGGGTGTCGCCTGGATACCACGCAGCCTTGCCAAATCCGAGCTGGAGCCTGAAGGAAAGCTCGCAATCGCCGGCGACGAGAAGTGGATGGTCCCGGTCAAGATCGTGCTGATCCGATCCCGATCGAGGATGACGGAGTTGGCAGAGAAATTCTGGACGACGGTCGAAAGTGCATCCAAGCGAAAGCCGGCATAACCGTCAGTGTGACTGAGCCGCCGGACGTGCGGGCTCTTGTTCTGCAATTACCAACCACCGTCTAAAGTGTGATCTGATCCACCCTTCCCTAGGAGAAAATCGAAATGAAGACGAAGCAAAAAATACGTCTTGGCACCTTGTTCTTGGGAGCAACCATAGTGGCCAGCAGTCTTGCTCAAGCTGACGATAAGACCTCGCTTCCGGGCTACGCGGAGGGTGCGCAGGTTGTCCGCATCGAAAAAACACAAGGCCAGATCGATGAGATCAGCGGTGTGGTTTATACGCAAATCAAGCAGGTTCGAGCCATCACCCAGCTCGAAATGTCACTGCTTGTGCCCCGGACGAAAGATCTTAAACCGGCAATTGTTTATTTCCCGGGTGGTGGCTTCATATCAGCGGATCATGAGAAATTCATCGATCTGCGCATGGCGCTCGCCAAGGCCGGATTCGTGGTCGCAGCCGCACAATATCGCACGGTCCCAACAAATATCCGGCACTTGTCGAGGACGGCAAGGCGGCTATCCGCTATCTGCGCGAACATGCCGACGAGTATGGAATAGACCCTGCCCGCATCGGCGTGCTCGGTGATTCCGCTGGTGGATACGTGTCGCAGATGATTGGCATGACCAATGGCGAGAAGGCCTTTGACACTGGCCAGTTTCTCGATAAATCCTCCGATGTCCAGGCGGCCGTGACGATGTACGGAATCTCCAATCTGCTTGAGATCGGCGACGGCTTCCCGGATGCCATCGCTAAAGTGCATCAATCGCCAGCGGTGACCGAGGCGCTGCTGGTGAACGGCACGGCTTTTGCTGATTTCCCCGGGGCATCGATCAGCAGCAATCCTGCAAAGGCCTTGCAGGCGAGCTCCATGGGCCATGTCGCGGGCAGCAAGCCACCCTTTCTGATCCTGCATGGTAGTGCCGATACGCTGGTTTCGCCAAGGCAAAGCGTCCAGCTTTTTGAGGCCCTGAAGAAGAAGGGCGAGAAGGTCGAATACGTTCTTGTCGAGGGCGCCGGTCACGGTGATCTCACCTGGTATCAGCCCCCGATCATCAACCGGGTGGTCGAGTGGTTCAATGCCACATTAGGCGGCCCGATCAAGGGAAACAGCGGAACCCAGGACTCCAACGGTGGAAATCTCTAAAGGCAGTAAGACGGCTTCCTCTAAAGCAAAGGTAAAGGCAGGCGCCGACCTGCGTTGAACTGGTCCTCAATCCTTTCTCAAGGCGCTTAGATGATTAGCCTTTCCGTTAGAGCGTTTCCGCATTTTTCAGAATCATACCGGATTCCCAAATCGGCTTTGTTCTGATTCACTGATACTGGTTGGATGGAGGCCGGCATCTCATGACCGCACCGTTATCGAATGATCTTCGTGAGC